>JBKHEO010000024.1:0-27030 GCA_046540755.1 Halomonas sp.
GGACTGGCGGTGTCGGGGGTGGCGCTCACGCGGCGTGCCTCTCCGGGGACGCAGGATCAACAGGGCAGTCTAGCAAGCTACCCCTTGGCCATATAGACCCGGTCACTCGATTATGACCTTTCCTGCGACGTCATCTGCGAGACAAACGCGGTCACGACCGGATGTCTTGGCCGCATAAAGTGCCCTGTCGGCACGCTCCAGGGCGCTATCGGACGAGTCATCTACTCTCAATGCCGCCACTCCCAGGCTGACGGTCAAGCGAATATGCGTATCGCTCGCACCCACCTGAAGATCCGCGATGACCTGGCGAAACCGTTCGGCCAGGGTGACGGCATTCTCAAGCGGGGTATCGGGCAACAGGATGGCAAACTCCTCGCCCCCCATACGCCCCAGAACGTCTGGCGCTCGAATGGTTTCCCGCCCCGTTACCACCAGCGCCTTGAGCACGTCGTCGCCGGCGGAATGGCCAAAGGTGTCATTGATACGCTTGAAATGGTCGACATCGAACATCACCAAGCAGGTGCTCACACCATGACGCTGGACGCGAGCCAGCTCCGCTTCCAGGCAATGCATGAAGTGGCGCCGATTCGGGGCTCCCGTCAGCACATCCACTGTGGCCAGTCGGCGGAAACGCGCTTCACTGGCTTCGAGTTCGAACTGTAGCCGCTTGCGCTCCGACACGTCGGCGATATAGCCATGCCACATCATGCTCCCATCCTTCAGGCGCTCCGGCATGGCATTGCCTTCCACCCAGAGCTCATGGCCTCGGGGATGCATAACGCGATATTCACAGTGCCAACGGCTCAGCGTTTCGGCCGATGCCTCGATGGAGGCCTTGACACCCGGCTGGTCATCGGCGTGAATCGTGCAGAAGGCGGCTTCGTCACTACGCGCTAGCTCCTCGGGCGACACCCCATAGATCTCCAAACTACTGCTGCTGGCATAGGGAAAAAAGCCCTTGCCATCCCGGGTAAGCTGGTATTGATAGATGAAGCCGGGTAGCTGCTGCCCCAGTTTCTCGAGTCGCTGACTCAACCGATAGGACCCCGTGACGTCCAGAATCGCCCCCACGACCTTGACGGGGCGCCCATCGCTGTCGCAGACCAACCGCTTTTCACTCTGCACCTGGAGGTAGTGGCCCTCCCGATGGCGCAAGCGATAATTGAGCTGCACGGGCCCGTCCCCCGCGAGTAGGGCATCAACCTTGTTGAGGCTATCGTCCGCATCATCCGGGTGGATCATGGCCAGCCAGACAGGGTGATTGAGCAGGTCGTCCCGGGCGTACCCGAACAGTCGCTCGACGCTCGGACTGATATACGTCGGGATCAGCTCAGGCGTGGGCAAGCACTCATAGATCACCACCGGACTCGCCTGGAGCAGCTGGTCCAACTCCTCGAAGTCATTGCGACTCTTCCGTTCGGCCTCCCTGAGCGAAGTGACATCGCGTGCAATACCGGCCAGCTCAATGACGTGGCCGGCAGCATCTTCTACGGGCACCAGCATGGTCTGCCAGTCACGTGTGCCAGCCGGCAGGTCGAGGCGCTCCTCGTACTGGATAGGCTGTTTCAGCTGCACGCACTCGCTGTAGCGCGCCTTGACGGCGGACGCCTGTGACGCATCAAGAAAGGTATCGGGGGTCTGATCACGCAATACCTCAAGGGGAACACCGGTCTGCTGCCGGTGGGCGGGATTGTTATAGCGAAAGACAAAGGCTCCGTCAGGCTGCACCGTGATCAGGAAAATGGGATCGGGGGTGCTCTCGATAAAGCGCCGGTGCAACGTCAGGATGCTGTTCAACTTCTGACGCTCGGCCATTTCACGCGTCACATCCCGCGCAATACCAAACAGGCGCAACGGCTCGGCATCTGCACCGCGCATCAGCCGGGCACGATCGTGAATCCAGACCAGTTCTCCATCGGGCCTCAGGATTCGGTAGCGACGCTCCACATGCCCCTGCGTTAGCAGGCGATCATGGGAAGCAGCGACATCGTCATGATCGTCCGGATGCACGATGGCCAGCCAAAGACACGCGTCATCCATAAAGGCGTGAACCGGGCGTCCGAACATGACCGCCGCGGAAGGATTGAGGTACTCGAGCTGGAGACTCGGATAGCGGACTGCCCAGATCACGTCATCAACGCTGTCCACCAGGTTCGCAAAGAAGTCATCCGGCAGCACCGCGCCCTCGCTTTCATCATATCAGTATATTCATACCCAAAGCTGTCACTGTACCAACCTTTACCGGACGAGTCTTTTCCCCAAGCTCCTATGCGAGCATCCTACACTGGCGATTCCACGCCGTCCGCCCTGCGATAGCGGCCGGTGTAGTCGAAGAGCTTCTCGCGCACCTGCCAGTGGCGGCCCACCTTCCTGCCCACCACGAAGTCGGGATGGCGCAGGCGGCGGCGCTCGGCGACCACCTGCTCCGGGGTGGCGGGCCGGAAGGGCACTCCCGGCGCGCGTAGATGGTCGCGCAGGAAGGCGGCGGCGAAGGCACCGCGCTGGGCCGGAGTTTCCAGAGCGAACCACTCCGACAGCGTGGTGCCATCCTCGTCATGGTAGGTGACCTTGAGTCGCGCCATCCCGCGGCCGTTGACCGTGGCCTCGAGCTGCATGCCGGCCACGCGCAGCACCCGGGCATCGCGCAGGCGCAGCGCCTCCCGGAGCCTGTCGTCGGCGTCCACCAGCAGGGTCCGGCAGCCGTGGCAGCGCCGGGCGGCGATATCGTTCTCCGCGCCGCACCCGCGGCATACCTTGAAGCGGAAACGGAAATCACACTGGCTGCGCTTGCCCGCCTCGTCCTCCACCAGGCCCTGGCAGCGACGGCCGAAGTGCTCGATCACCAGCTCGCCGTCGCGCTTGCCCCAGAAGAGGTTGGCGTGGCCGCAGGCGGGGCATTCCACCTGCACCGGCTCGCTGTCCGAGTCCGGCCGGGGCGAGCCCACCTCGGGGGCGAAGAGGTCCCAGGGGTTGCCGGCATAGTCCAGGATCAGGCAATCGCGCTTGCCCGGCGAGAGGCGCAGGCCGCGGCCGACGATCTGCTGGTAGAGGCTCACCGACTCGGTGGGCCGCAGGATGGCGATCAGGTCCACGTGGGGGGCGTCGAAGCCGGTGGTGAGCACCGCCACGTTGACCAGGTACCTGAGCTCGCCTGCCTTGAAGGCGGCGATGAGCCGCTCGCGCTCGGCGGACGGCGTCTCGCCGGTGACCAGCGCCGCCTCGCCGGCGGGCAGGTAGCCGAGGATCTCCTCGGCGTGGGCCACGGAGGCGGCGAAGAGCATCACCCCCTGGCGGTCGCGGGCGCGCTCGACCACCTCGGCGATGATGCCGGGGGTGGCGCGATGGCCCGCCACCACGCGGTTGAGTTCCTCCTCCCGAAAGAGGCCGCTCGACCCCGGCGCCAGCGCCGAGAAGTCATAGCGCAGCTCTTCCCCGTCCTTGAAAAGCGCGGCATCCACCCTCACCGGCTCGGCCAGGTAGCCCTGCTTGACCATCAGGCGCAGCGGCTGTTCGAAGACGCAGTCGCGAAAGAAGCAGTCGTCATCACCGCGCACCATGCCGTGATGGTGGCGGTGGTAGATGAAGCCCTGCCCCAGCCGGTAGGGGGTGGCGGTCAGCCCCAGCACCTTGAGTCGCGGGTTGGCCGCGCGCAGGCGGTCGATCACCCGGCGGTAGCCGGCGTCCTTCTCCGGCGAGACCCGGTGGCACTCGTCGATCACCAGCAGGGTGAAGTCGCCCGCCTCGAAGCGCTCGAGCCCGCGTACCACCGACTGCACCGAGCCGAAAACCACCTGGCGGCCGCTCTCCTTGCGCCCCAGGCCGGCGCTGAAGATATCCGCCGAGAGGCCGTAGGCCTGGTACTTGGCGTGGTTCTGCTCCACCAGCTCGCGCACATGGGCCAGCACCAGCACCCGCCCCCGGGCCAGGCGCGCCAGTTCGGCGATCACCAGCGACTTGCCGCTGCCGGTGGGCAGCACCACCACCGCCGGCGCATCCGAGCCGCGGAAGTGCTCCACCACCCGGCGCACCGCCTCCCGCTGGTAGGGGCGCAGCGTGGGCGACTCAGACGCCGAAGGCGGCCCGGAGGCCGCCTTCGCTGCAGGATCCCCGCTCGCCACGGAACCGCTCAGCCCACCCAGACGCGGGCATTGCGGAACAGGCGCAGCCAGGCGCCGTCACGGGTCCACTCCGTCGGGCGCCAGGAGTGGGTCACCGCGCGCACCACCCGCTCCGGGTGGGGCATCATGATGGTGACCCGGCCGTCTGGGGTGGTCAGGCCGGTGATCCCGGAGGGCGAGCCGTTGGGGTTGGCCGGGTAACGGGTGGTCACCTGGCCGTAGTTGTCCACATAGCGCAGCGCCACCTGGCCACCGCCCTGCATGCTGCGCAGGTGGGCACTGTCGCGGAACTCGGCGCGGCCCTCGCCGTGGGCCACGGCGATGGGCAGGCGCGAGCCCTCCATGCCGGCCAGCAGGATCGAGGGGCTCTGCTCCACCTGGACCATGGCCACCCGGGCCTCGAACTGCTCCGACTCATTGCGCACGAAGTGCGGCCACGCCTCGGCGCCGGGGATCAGTTCCTTGAGCTGGGCCAGCATCTGGCAGCCGTTGCACACCCCCAGGGAGAAGCTGTCGTCGCGAGCGAAGAAGCCCGCGAACTGCTCCCGGGCGTGGGCGTTGAACAGCACCGACTTGGCCCAGCCGCCGCCGGCCCCCAGGACGTCGCCGTAGGAGAAGCCGCCGCAGGCCACCAGTCCCTTGAAGGTCTCGAGGTCGACGCGGCCCTCGAGGATGTCGCTCATATGCACGTCCACCGCCTCGAAGCCGGCGCGGTCGAAGGCCCAGGCCATCTCCACCTGACCATTGACCCCCTGCTCGCGCAGCACCGCCACCGCGGGCCGTGCGGTGTTGACGAAAGGCGCGGCGATGTCCTCGTCGACATCGAAGCTCGGCTGGGCGGAGAGCCCCGGGTCGCGGTCGTCGAGCAGGCCGTCGAACTCGCTCTTGGCGCACTCGGGGTTGTCGCGCAGCGCCTGGAGGCGGTAGCTGGTCTCGGCCCAGGTGCGCTGGGCCAGCAGCCGGGTGGTCTCCAGCAGCGGCTCCTCGAACAGGGTGACGCGCACCTGGTCGTCGTAGCGGGGGCGGGCGATGACGCCGCAGGTCTCGATGCCGGCGGCGGCGAACTGGGCCAGCACCTCCTCGGTGTGCCGGCGGTTGACCTGGATCACCGCGCCGAGCTCCTCGGCGAAGAGGGCGTTGAAGGCCTCCACCGGCTCGTCCACCAGCCAGTCGAGCTTGATCTCGAGGCCGGCGTGGGCGGCGAAGGCCATCTCCAGCAGGGTCACCAGCAGGCCGCCGTCGCTGCGGTCATGGTAGGCGAGCAGCTTGCCCTCGGCGTTGAGCCCCTGGATCACCGCGAAGAAGGCCTTGAGGTCCTCGGGGTCGTCGAGGTCCGGGCAGGCGTCGCCCACCTGGCCGTAGACCTGGGCCAGCGCCGAGCCGCCCAGGCGATTGTTGCCGCCGCCCAGGTCGATCAGGATCAGGTCGGACTCGTCCTGCTCCAGGTTGATCTGCGGCGTCAGGGTCCGCATGGCATCGCTGACCGGGGCGAAGCCGGTGACCGCGAGCGAGAGCGGCGAGGTGACGCTCTTCTCCTCGACCTCGCCCCTGTCGTTCTTTTCCTGCCAGGCGGTGCGCATGGACATGGAGTCCTTGCCCACCGGGATGGCGATGCCGAGCGCCGGGCAGAGTTCCATGCCCACGGCGTGCACGGCATCAAAGAGCGCCTGGTTCTCGCCGGGGTGGTCCGCCGCGCTCATCCAGTTGGCGGAGAGCTTGACGTCGGAGAGCTTCCCGATGGGCGCGGCAGACAGGTTGGTGATCGCCTCGGCCACCGCCAGGCGGGCGCTGGCGGCGGGGTCGATCAGCGCCACCGGCGGGCGCTCGCCCATGGCCATGGCCTCGCCGGCGTGGGTGTCGAAGCTCGCCGTGGTCACGGCGACATCGGCCACCGGCACCTGCCAGGGGCCGACCATCTGGTCGCGGGCCACCTGGCCGGTGATGGAGCGGTCGCCGATGGTGATCAGGAAGCTCTTGGAGGCCACGGCGGGCAGGCGCAGCACCCGATCCATCGCCTCCCGCAGGTCGAGGTTGTCGAGCATCACGCCGGACAAGGCGGTGTCCCGGCGCTGGAACTCGCGGGTCATCTTCGGCGGCTTGCCGAACAGCACGCTCATCGGCAGGTCGACGGGCCGGCTCTCGAAGTGGCCGTCGCGCACCGCCAGGTGGTGCGCCTCGGTCGCCTCGCCCACCACCGCATAGGGACAGCGCTCGCGCCGGCAGAGGGCGTCGAAGGTGTCGAGGTCCTCCGGGGCCACGGCGAGCACGTAGCGCTCCTGGGCCTCGTTGCACCAGATCTCCAGCGGGCTCATGCCGGGCTCGGCGCTGGGCACCGCGCGCAGGTCGAAGAGCCCGCCGCGCTCGCCGTCCTTGACCAGCTCCGGCAGGGCATTGGAGAGCCCGCCGGCGCCCACGTCGTGGATAAAGCGGATGGGGTTGGCCTCGCCCAGCGCCCAGCAGCGGTCGATTACCTCCTGGGCGCGGCGCTCGATCTCGGGGTTGCCGCGCTGCACCGAGGCGAAGTCCAGGTCGGCGCTGGAGGCGCCGGAGGCCATGGAGGAGGCCGCGCCGCCGCCCAGGCCGATCAGCATGGCGGGCCCGCCCATCACGATCAGCTTGCCGCCTACCGGGATCTCGCCCTTCTGGACATGGCCGTCGCGGATGTTGCCGTAGCCGCCGGCGAGCATGATCGGCTTGTGGTAGCCGCGACGCTCGACGCCGTTCGGCCCCAGCACGTCCTGCTCGTAGGTGCGGAAGACCCCGGCGAGGTTGGGGCGGCCGAACTCGTTGTTGAAGGCGGCGCCGCCGATGGGCCCCTCCAGCATGATCTCGAGGGCCGAGACGATGCGCTCGGGCTTGCCGTAGTCGAAGGCCTCCCAGGGCTGAACGAACTCCGGGATGCGCAGGTTGGAGACGGTGAAGCCGGTCAGCCCCGCCTTGGGCTTGCCGCCGATGCCGGTGGCGCCCTCATCGCGGATCTCGCCGCCGGCGCCGGTGGCCGCCCCGGGGTGGGGAGCGATCGCCGTGGGGTGGTTGTGGGTCTCCACCTTCATCAGGATCTGGATCGGCTCCTCGGCGGCGGCGTAGCGGGCGCGCTCGTCCGCCTGACCGGTCAGCGGCGCGGCGAAGAAGCGCGGCGCCGTCGAGCCCTCGATCACCGCGGCATTGTCGCGGTAGGCGGAGAGAATCTTCTCCGGGGAGGCCTGGTAGGTATTCTTGATCATCCCGAACAGCGAGAGGTTTTGCGCCTCGCCGTCGATCACCCAGTCGGCGTTGAAGATCTTGTGGCGGCAGTGCTCGGAGTTCGCCTGGGCGAACATCATCAGCTCGACATCGGTGGGGTTGCGGTCAAGGTCCCGGAAGGCGCCCACCAGGTAGTCGATCTCGTCCTCGGCCAGCGCCAGCCCCAGCTCGACGTTGGCGGTGGCCAGCGCCTCGTGCCCGCCCCCCAGCACGTCGACGCTGCCCAGCGGCGCCGGGGCGTGGCGCTCGAAGAGCTTGGCGGCGTCGCTGGCGTCGCTGAGCACCGTCTCGGTCATGCGGTCGTGCAGGGCGGCGACGATCCGCTCGAAGGCCTTCTCGGAGAGCATTCCCTTGAGCTTCACTCGGTAGGCGATGCCCCGCTCGATGCGCCGGATCCCCGTCAGGCCACAGCTGTGGGCGATATCGGTGGCCTTGGAGGACCAGGGCGACTGGGTGCCGATGCGCGGCACCACCAGGAAGAGCTGTCCTTCGCCGCTCGCCGGCGGCATGTCCTGGTGGGCGCCGTAGCCGAGCAGCCGCGCCAGCACCGCCCCTTCCTCCGCGGAGAGCTCGTCGTCGTGGTCGACGAAATGCACGTACTCCGCCGAGAGCGAGGCGACGTCACCCACGGCGTCGCGCAGGGCAGCCAGCAGCTTGGCATGACGGAAGGCGGAGAGGGCGGGAGCGCCGCGCAGTTCGAGCATATCCTGGAGCCTCTGGAATTCATCGGGAACGGGGCCGCGGCCAGCGGCGAAGAGCGCACATGATACTGGAAAGCCCGGGGGGGAAGAAATCGAGGGCGGCGGCGGGCGGATGACATCCGCGGCGGGGCTTTGTATCGTGAAGGGCCTCATCGCCGCCTGTTACCGCATGCCCTCGACACCGAACGCTCCTTTCGGGCGCCTCGCCACCCGCCTGTTGGCGCTGGTCGCCCTGTGCCTGCTGCCCGAGCCCCCGCGGCCCGGGCCCGCCGGCCTGCTCGAGACGATCCACGAGCGCGAGCTGCTCAGCGTGCACACCCGCAACACTCCCACCACCTTCTACGAGGGGCGCGAGGGCCCCACCGGCTTCGAGTACGAGCTGATGCGCCGCTTCGCCGGGCGGCTCGGTGTCAGCCTCAACATTCGCGCCGACCACCATATCGCCAGCGCTCTGGCCGCGGTACGCCGGGAGGGGGACATGGCCGCCGCCGCCCTGCCCCTGGAACCCGACCTGCCGGGGGTGATCTTCAGCCGGCCAATCATCGCCCTGGAGCCGATGGTGGTCTATCGACGCGGCCAGCCGCCGGTGGAGTCGATCGAGGACCTCGCCGGCCTCGCCATCGGCACCATCGCCGGCGCCGGCACCGGCCGGGTGCTGGCGGAGCTCGAGCGGGAGCACCCCGACCTCGAATGGGAGGCGTCCGCCGAGATGGAGGTCGCCGAGCTGCTCGGCCAGGTGGAGGATGGCGAACTGGACGCGGCGGTGCTTTACGACCATCAGTTCCGGCTCAACCGGCTGTTCTTTCCCCGCGTGGAGCGTGGCTTCGCACTCGGCGACCCGCTCTCCATGGCCTGGGCCTTCCCCGCCGAAGGGGGCCTGGCGCTCGTCGAGGCCGCCAACCGCTTCCTCGCCGAGCTGCGCGTGAGCGGCGAGCTGGACGCCCTGGTGGCACGCTACTTCGGCCACGACGACTATCTGGAGTACGTCGGCACGCGCACCTTCCTCGACCACGTGGAGACGCGCCTGCCCGACTACGACACACTGTTCCGCGAGGCCGCCCGCGCCTCGGTCTTCGACTGGAAGCTGCTGGCCGCCCTGGGCTACCAGGAGTCGCACTGGGACCCGCAGGCCACCTCTCCCACCGGGGTGCGCGGCCTGATGATGCTGACCAATGCCACCGCCGGCGACCTCGGCGTCGAGGACCGCCTCGACCCGGCCCAGAGCATCCAAGGCGGCGCCCGCTACCTGCGCCAGCTCCACGAACGGCTGCCCGAGTCGATCCGCGGCGACGACCGCCTCTACATGGCCCTGGCCGCCTACAACGTGGGGCTCGGCCACCTCTACGACGCCCGGGACATCACCAAGCGGCGCGGCGGCGACCCCGACCGCTGGCGCGACGTGCGCGAGTCGCTGCCGCTGCTCCAGGAGCGCGAGTGGCACAGCCAGACGAAGTACGGCTACGCCCGCGGCGGCGAGCCGGTGATCTACGTGCGCAACATCCGCCGCTACCACGAGATCCTCAAACACGTGGAGCGCAACCGGCGCCAGTTTCCGCTGCTCGATGTCAGGGCCCGCGACCCCGGGCCGCGCGGCTGAGCCTCGCTCAGACCCGGCGTTCGGCGAAGAACGCCTTGAGCAGCCTCGCCGCTTGGGCCGCCAGCAGCCCACCCTCGACCGCCACCCGATGGGTGAACCAGGGCTGGGCGAAGAGGTTGGCCTTCGACTCCACCATGCCGCTGCGCGGCTCGGCGGCGCCGTAGACCACCCGCGCCAGGCGCGCGTGGAGGATCGCCCCGGTGCACATCAGGCAGGGCTCCAGGGTCACGTAGAGGGTGCAGTTCTCGAGGCGATAGTTGCCGAGCCGCTCGCCGGCGTCGCGCAGCGCGCGCACCTCGGCGTGGGCGCTGGGGTCATGGCAGCCCACCGGCGCGTTGTAGCCGGCACCGACGATCTCGCCGGTGGCGTCCACCACCACGGCGCCCACCGGCACCTCGCCGGCGGCAAGCCCGAGCCGGGCCTGGTCGAGGGCCCGATGCATGTAGAATTCGTCGCTGCGCACCGCCGTCGACTCCGTGTAGACTGGCTGGAAACAAACACCCGTATGAACGTCGCTGGAGAGCCCCATGACCGACGCCCTGCACGACCTGGTGACCCTGCTGGCCCTGGAGCCCCTGGAGGAGGCGCTGTTCCGCGGCGCCAGCCAGGACCTCGGCCTGCCCCAGCTGTTCGGTGGCCAGGTGCTGGGCCAGGCGCTCTCCGCGGCCAGCCAGACCGTGCCCGCCGAGCGCCGAGCGCACTCTCTGCACGGCTACTTCCTGCGCCCGGGTGACCCGCGTCGCCCGGTAGTCTATCAGGTCGACGCGGTGCGCGACGGCGGCAGCTTCACCACCCGTCGGGTCACCGCCATCCAGAAGGGGCGGCCTCTCTTCTTCTGCAGCGCCTCCTTCCACGGCGAGGAGGCGAGCCTCGATCACCAGACCCACATGCCGAAGGTCGCCTCGCCGGAGCGCCTGCTCGCCGACGGCGCCCACCTGGTTCGCTTCGACGACCACCCCGTCGAGTTCCTGCTCGATGGCGAGGGGTGGGAGCCGGGTGAACCGGCCCGCAAGCGGGTCTGGTTCCGCCTGGTGGGCGAACTCCCCGACGACCCCGCGCCCCACCGCAACCTGCTCGCCTACGCCTCCGACTTCAACCTGGTGACCACCGCCCTGGTGCCCCACGGCCTCGACTTCCGCGACCCGCAGCTGCAGATCGCCAGCCTCGACCACGCCCTGTGGCTCCATCAGGACGTGCGCGTCGACGACTGGCTGCTCTATGACATGGAGAGCCCCTGGGCCGGCGGCGCCCGCGGCTTCGCCCGGGGCAGCCTCTACGACCGTCACGGCCGCCTGGTCGCCTCCAGCGCCCAGGAGGGGCTGACCCGGCTGCGCGAGGGCAGGGGCTAGCCGAAACGCCCTGCCGGCGCTACCATGCCCGCCAGGCCGCAATAGCTCAGCTGGTAGAGCAACGCACTCGTAATGCGTAGGTCAGCGGTTCGACTCCGCTTTGCGGCACCATAAAACACAGAAAAAACGGCTACTCGGCGAATCATCGCGGTAGCCGTTTCCAGATATGCCCCTGGAAGCTCACGTCGTTTGGGGAAGTACCGGCAGGATGCCTTCCACTTTTTCCGGTAACCCTTTAAGCCTCATTCCGGGCGTCTGCTTCTATCAGGTAACCAGTTCGCGAGCCTCCAGCAGCGTCAGCCGCCCCGTCTCGAAGGCGCCTGTGTCGATGTAGTTCACATTGCCCAGCTGGATCGGCGCGGGGACGATGGTGTGCCCCACCACCACGGCGTCGATGCCTTCCACCGGTGTGGTGTCCTGCTGCGCAATGCGGTGCCGGCCCCACACCAGCTGCTCCTTGAGCGCCTCTCCGCCATCTTCGATCCACGACCAATCCGGCGGTGGTTCCGCATGAACGATGCCGAGACGCTTGCCAGCCACGGCGACCTCCCGGGCGTAAGGCAGCTGCTCAAGGGCGGCGTCGAGGCGCTGACGAACGTCACAGGCTTCGTGGCGACGCACCCAGCTGCCCCCGTTCATCAGCCATAGGACCCAGGCACTGGCACTGCCGCTCTCGAGCGCTGCCTGCGCCAGCATTTCGTGATTGCCTCGCACCCCGTAAAACCACGGTTCCAGCGCCAGCAACAGACAGTCGAAGGAGTCCGGTCCCCGGTCGATCAGGTCGCCCACGGCAAACAGCCGATCACGTGATGTCTCGAAATCGACACGCTGCAACGCTTCCTGCAGCAGCGCGTACTGGCCGTGGATATCGCCAACCACGAAGTCCCTGCCATCACGGTTTTCCGCATGCCGGTGAATCATAGGCACGTCCTTCTTCCCCTGCGTTCTCATTTCTTGAGAGCCGACTCCGCGCTGTTGTACGGGTCGTGCAAAGCGCCCCGTCAGGTGTGAATCCCCTGGGGATCATCCCGGCGTTCGCGGGGCGTGGGGCGCGGCGAGGGCACATCGCTGAGCAGTTCATGGGTCAGGGGGCGTCGCGCCTGTCGCGCAATCATGACTTGCCGGCGGTGAAGCCGCCATCGACCAGCAGGTGCGCCCCGGTGACGAAGCTGGCCTCGTCGCTGGCCAGGAACAGGAAGGCGTTGGCGATCTCCTCCGGGCGGCCCAGGCGGCCGATGGGATGCAGGCCGATCAGCCCCTGCAGCATGTCGTCATCCAGGGCCTCGAGCAGCGGGGTGTCGATGTAGCCGGGGCCGATGGCGTTGACCCGCACCCCCTTGGGCGCCGCCTCGATGGCGAGCGTCCGGGTCATGTTGACCACCCCGCCCTTGGCGGCGGTGTAGGCGGCGGTCTGGGACTGGCCGAAGACCCCGAGGATGGAGGCGCAGTTGACGATGCTGCCGCTGCCCTGGCGATACATCACCCGCAGCGCCGCCCGCGCCACCCGGAAGACGCCGTTGAGGTTGATGTCGATGACCTTCAGGTACTCCTCGTCGCTCACCTCGTCGGTGGGGCAGATGCCGCCGATGCCGGCGTTGTTGAACACCGCGTCCACGCCGCCGAGTTCCGCCACCGTCTCCTCGAAGAGCCGGTCCACCTGGGCGGTGTCGGTGACGTCGCACGCCTTGAACAGGCAACGCCCGGCGTACCGGTCATCCAGGGCCGCCGCCCGGGCCGCCCCCTCGCCCTCCGCGAGGTCGGCGATCACCGCGTCGGCGCCCTCCTCCAGGCAGCGCTCCACGCTGGCCAGGCCGATGCCGCTGGCGCCGCCGGTGACGATGACGTGCTTGCCTTTCATTCGCATGCGTTTCTCCTCTCGCGTTTGGGGGTCGCGGCACCCTGCCGCGCCCTGGTGCCCCCAGTGTAGCCAATCACACGGCGCCGGCCGCCGACTTTACCCGCTCGCCAGGAGGATTGTCAGCCGGTCTTGACCCGCATCAACTCGCCCCAGCGGGTGGTGTAGCGCGGCGTGCGCCGCTCGCAGCGCAACGCCCAGGCGTTGTCGCGCCCGGGCAGGCCGAAGCGCACGGTGTCGCGCCCCATCTCGCGGTTGAGGCGGTCCAGGGTCGCCATCAGCCGCTGGCTGCGCGCGCGGCGGGCGTCATCCTCGGGGGTCTCGAGCAGCGAGGCCTGGCGCCGCTCGGCGTCCACCAGGTCGAGCAGCATCACCCCGCACTTCTGGTAGCGGAAGCCCTCCAGCCAGATCGCCGCCAGGGCGCGGTGCGCCGCCGCCAGCAGCTCGCGGCTGTCGGCGCTGGGGGCGGGCAACGCCACCACCGCGGCGTTACGGTACTGGGGCTCGCCGGCCAGGAAGGGGTGGGTGCGCACGAACACCTGCACCGCCAGCGCCAGGCTGCCCTGGCGGCGCAGCTTCTCGCCGGCGCGGGCGCAGTGCTGGCGCACCGCGGCGGCCAGCTCTGCGTACTCGCCGGTGAGCCGGCCGAAGGAGCGCGACACCAGCAGGCGCCGGCGCGGCTCGCCCATGTCGTCGAGGGTGATGGCCGGGCGGCCGCGCAGCTCCCAGACGAGGCGCTCCATCACCACCGAGAAGCGGCTGCGCACCCAGCGCGGATCGGCCTGGCGCAGCTGCCAGGCGTTCTCGATGCCCATCAGCGCCAGCCGCTCGGCGCTGCGCCTCGCCACGCCCCAGAGGTCATCCACCGGGCAGGCCGACAGCGCCCGGCGGGTGGCCTCGCCCCCGGCATCCAGGCGGCACACCCCCTCGAAGGCGGGCTCGCGCTTGGCCAGGCGGTTGGCCAGCTTGGCCAGGGTTCGGGTGGGCGCCAGCCCCACCCCCACCGGGATGCCGGTCCAGCGGCGCACGGTGTCGCGCAGCCTGCGGCAGCGCGGCTCCAGCTCGCCATCGGCGAAGCCCGCCAGGCCCACGAAGCTCTCGTCGATGGAGTAGGGCTCGACGTCGGGGGAGAACGCCGCCAGCACCTGGTTGACCCGCCGCGACATGTCGCCGTAGAGGGCGTAGTTGCTGGAGAGCAGCACCGCCTGGCGGCGCACCGCCGGCGGCAGCAGGTGCAGGGGCGCGCCCATCGCCACCCCCAGCGCCTTGAGCTCCCGGGAGCGCGCCACCACGCAGCCGTCGTTGTTGGAGAGCACCCCCACCGGGCGCCCCTCCAGGCGCGGGTCGAAGACCCGCTCGCAGCTGACGTAGAAGCTGTTGCCGTCGACCAGGGCGATCACCGCTCGCCTCCCGGCAGGGCGTGCAACACATGGGTGACCACGCCCCACACCTGGCACTCGCGGCCCGCCAGGGGGATGGGGGGGAAGCGCGGGTTGCTGGCCACGAGCCACACCTCGCCGCCGCGCCTTGCCAGGCGCTTGACGGTGGGCTCGCCCTCCAGGGCGATCACCACCACCCGGCCGGGCAGCGGCTCCAGGCTGCGATCCACCACCAGCAGGTCACCGTCGTGGATGCCGTCTCCCAGCATGGAGTCACCCTCGGCGCGCACGAAGTAGGTGGCCGCCGGGCGCTTCACGACATGGTCGTGGAGGTTGATCTCGGCATCCAGGTGGTCGTCGGCGGGACTGGGGAAGCCCGCCCGCACCCGGCAGCCCATCAACGGCAGGCCGGGGGTCGCGGCGCCGGATTCGGCGCGGCCGATCACGCGGGCTCGAGTCGCGACGGGCAGGGTCATGGGCACCTCCACAGATACTGTATTTATAGACAGTATTCAGCAGACGGGCGCCGCTGGCAACTCCCGGCGAGGCCTTAGCCGGTGGCGGAGAGGCGCAGCTCGGCGAGCGGCCCGGGGCGACCGAACAGGTAGCCCTGGAAGCGCGAGCAGCCGTGGGCGCGCAGCCAGTCGCGCTGGGCCTCGCTCTCGACCCCCTCGGCCACCACCTCCAGCGCCAGGCTCTCCGCCAGAGTGATGATGCTGGCGACGATCGCCGCCGAGGTCTGGTCGTGGAGCAGGTCGCGCACGAAGCTCTGGTCGATCTTGAGCTGGTCCAGGGGCAGGCGCTTGAGGTAGGCCAGCGACGAGTAGCCGGTGCCGAAGTCGTCCAGGGAGAAGCGCACGCCGTGCTCGCGCAGCCGGAGCATCTTGGAGCGCGCCTCGTCGCGCTCCTCCAGGAAGAGGCTCTCGGTGACCTCCAGCTTGAGGCGCTCGGCCGGCGCCCGGGTGGCCTCGAGGATGCCCACCACCCGCTCTACGAAGTCGGCCTCGCGGAACTGGCGCGGGCTGACGTTGACCGCCAGGGTCAGGTGGCGTCGGCCGGGGTCGGCGCTCCAGCGCGCCAGTTGGCGGCAGGCGCTCTCCAGCACCCAGGCGCCGATGGCCACGATCAGGCGATTCTCCTCGGCCAGGGCAATGAACTCGCCGGGCGAAATCATGCCCCGCTGGGGGTGCTCCCAGCGCAACAACGCCTCGACCCCGACGATCTCGCCGTCCAGCGCCACCTGGGGCTGGTAGTGGAGCAGCAGCTCCCCGCGCGGCAGGGCCAGGCGCAGGTCCGCCTCGAGGCGCGCCCTGGCCTGCAGGCGCACCTGCATCTCGGGGTCGAAGAAGCTCAGGGTGTTGCGCCCCGCCCCCTTGGCCTGGAACAGCGCCATGTCGGCCTGCTGCAGCACCTCGTCGACCCCGGTCTCGTGGTCGCGGAACAGGGTCACGCCGAGGCTGCCGGTGACCATCAGCCGCTCGCCGCCGAGCAGCATCGGCGCCTGAAGCGCCGCCAGCAGCTTGTGGGCCACCCGTTCGGCGATCACCGCCACCCCCTCGGGGTGCTCGCCCAGGTCGTGGAGCAGCAGGGCGAACTCGTCGCCGCCCAGCCGAGCCAGGGTGTCGGTGTCGCGGACCACCGCGCCCAGCCGGCGCGCCACCGAGCGCAGCAGCTGGTCGCCGCGATAGTGGCCCAGGGTGTCGTTGACCTGCTTGAAGTTGTCGAGGTCGAGGAAGATCAGCGCCCCGTAGCGGCCGTTGCGGTAGCTGTCGCGCAGCACCCCCTCCAGGCGGTCGAGCAGCAGGCGGCGGTTGGGCAGGCCGGTGAGCGGGTCGAAGAAGGCCAGCTGGTGGATCTCCTCCTCGGCGGCCTTGCGATCGGTGAGGTCGCTGAAGGTGGCGACATAGTGGGTCAGCTCGCCCTCGGCATTACGCACCGCGCTGATGGTCAACCACTCGGGGAACATCTCGCCGTCGCGGCGGCGGTTCCATATTTCGCCCTGCCAGCTGCCGTTGCGGGCCACGCTCTCCCACATCGCGGCGTAGAAGGCCTCGTCGTGAAGCCCCGAGCTGAGCATGCGCGGGTTCTTGCCCAGCACCTCGGCCTCGGAATAGCCGGTGATGCGGGTGAAGGTATCGTTGACGCGCAGGATGACGCCCTCGGCATCGGTGATCAGCATGCCCAGATGAGTCTCGAAGGCGGTGGCGGCGATGCGCAGCTGGGCCTCGGTGGCACGCTCGTCGGTGACATCGCGCACCACCGCCAGGGCGCCGCCGGCGTCCGGCCCCTGCTCGGACAGGGCGCTCAGCACCAGGCGGAAGTGGCGTATCTGGTCGGCGAGTTCCAGCCGGTAGTCGACCTCCACCGGGCCGCCGCCCTCGCGCAGTTCGGCTGACGCCTCGTCGAGCTGCGCGGCGAGCGCCTGGGGCAGCACCTCCCGGTAGTGGCGACCGCGCAGGGTGGCGGGATCGGCCAGCAGCTCACCGGGGTCGGGTGCATGCACGTAGGTGAGGCGCCCGGCGGCGTCGAACACGAAGATCATGTCCTGGATCGAGCCCACCAGCGCCTGCAGGCGCGCCTCGCGCGCCTGGCTCTCGCGGCGCGCCTGCTCGCGCTCGGCGACCCGCTGGCGCACTTCCGCCTCGAGCCGCAGGCGGTTGAGGTAGTGGCGCAACACCAGGCCGCCCAGCCCGATCACCACCACGGCGATGCCGAGACGCAGCCACAACCGGTGCATCCAGCCCGCCAGCACGGTCGAGGCCTCCTGGCCGACCACCGCCACGAAGGGGAGGTCACCGACCCGGCGCAGGGCGTAGTAGCGCTCCTCGCCGTCGAGGGGCGAGGCGGTACGCAAGCTGTCGCGCTCCTGCCCGCTGTCGATGAAGGCGCGGGTCAGCGGCTCGTGCACCCGCAGGCCGAGGGCCTCCCGGGGAGAGTCCTCGCCGAAGGCAGGGCGTCGGGCGATTAGCTGCATCTCGGTGTCGATCAGCGCCATGCTCTGGCCCGGCGCCATGCTCAATCGCTCCAGGTCGTGAGCGAAGGCGTCGAGGCTGAGCTCGGCGCTGACCAGCCCGCCATCGGCCAGGCGCTGGGCATGCACCACCCGGTACTCCTGGGCGAAGGGGGACCAGAACAGCGGCGTGACGATCCGCCTGTCCGCCGGCGACGCCAGCAGCTCGCGATGGAAGGGCAGGCCGCCCAGGGCATAGCCCGGGGGGTAGGCGCCGCGAGAGGAGGCCAGTACCCGGCCCCGGGCGTCGACCAGGCTGATCTCGTCGAGGAAGGGCAGCGCGTCGCGCAGCGCCGTCAGCCAGTCGTCCACCTCGTGCAGGTCACCGCCCTCGAGGCGGACGGCCACACTGGCCAGCAGCGCCTCGCTGGCGGCGAAGGTGCTGGTCACCCACTCGGCCACCAGGTCGGCCCGGGCCGCGGTGCGCTCCTCGGCGGAGCGAATGTCGCGCCGGTACTGCTCCACCATCACGGCACCGATCACCCCCAGCAACAGCAGCACGCTGACCAGGTAGACGAGGATGGCGCGACGGCGCTCCCGACGAAGGTCGGCGGCGGGTGGCACGGTGCCGGGCGAGTGCGTCATGCTGAGCGTGTTCCCTGCAGGGTCGGTGATTCCTGCGAACAGTGTAACCTTTCACCCGGCATTGCGCCGTTCCACCACTGGCGCCGTCCGTCGACCCGGAGCATCGTCCCATGGAAGAGGTCACCCGCGATTTCCTCGACGCCAACCAGCCTCTGCTGCGCCTGGCCGTGGCCCTGCTGCTGGGGGCGCTGATCGGCATCGAGCGCGGCTGGGTGGCGCGGGAGCAGAAGTCCGGCGAGCGCATCGCCGGGATCCGCACCCACGCCCTGGTGGGGCTGCTGGGCGGGCTCGCCGCCCTGCTCTCCACCACGCTGACCCCCTGGGCCTTCCCGCTGGTGTTCGTGGCGGTGGCGGGCATCGCCCTGGTGGCCTGGCGCGCGCGGCTGGCCGAGGCCGAGGACTACAGCATCACCGGCCTGGTGGGGCTGCTGCTCACTTTCTGCTTCGGCGCCGTGGCGGTGGAGGTGGACCCGGCCCTGGCCACCGCCAGCGCCGTGGCCACGGCGGTGATCCTCGACAACAAGCGCGAGATCCACGGCCTGCTCTACCGGCTGCAGGCCCATGAGCTCGACGCCGGCCTCAAGCTGCTGGTGATCAGCACGGTGATGCTGCCGCTGCTCCCCGACCGCGGCCTGGGCCCGGGCGGGGCGCTCAACCCCTACGAGATCTGGTGGATGGTGGTGCTGATCGCCGGGGTGTCGTTCGTCGGCTACTTCGCCTTCCGCGTGGGCGGCGCCGAGAAGGGCATCCTCTTCACCGGGCTCTTCGCCGGGCTCAGCTCCTCCACCGCCCTGACCCTGCACTTCGCCCGCCAGTCCCGGCTGGCCCCGGGGCTTTCGCCGATGCTGGCCGCCGGCATCCTGATCGCCTGCGGCACCATGTTCCCGCGCATCCTGCTCTACGCCGCGGTGATCAGCCCGGGCCTGCTGCCCGCCCTGGTCCTGCCGGTCGTGCTGATGAGCCTCGCCCTCTACCTGCCGGCGCTGTGGCTGTGGCGCCACCATCGCAAAGACGGCGCGGTACAGCGGCCGACGGCAGGGCAGAACCCGCTGGAGCTGCGCACGGCGCTGTTCTTCGGCGCCCTGCTGGCGGCGATCATGCTGCTGGGCGAGTGGCTGCGCGGCGCCCTGGGCGACGCCGGCATCTACCTGCTGGCCACCACCTCGGGCATTGCCGACGTCGATGCCATCACCCTCTCGCTGACGCGGATGTCGCGGGACGCCATCGCCCCGGGCACCGCGGTGGTCGGCATCATCCTCGCCGCGGCCACCAATAATCTGGTCAAGGCGGGGCTGGCCGGCGTCTTCGGCACCCGCCCCACCGCCTGGCGGGTAGGGGGGCCGATGCTGGCCTCGCTGGCGATCGGCCTGGTGGCGGCCTGGGCAATGCTGTCGCTCGACTGACCGGGTCAGCCGAGTCGCTCGTCGACCAGTTCGGTGAGGTCGGCCAGGCAGCGGGCGCCGGGCACCCTGGCCTCATCCCCCGGGCAATACTTGCCGGAGCGCACCAGGCAGGCCTGCAGGCCAACGTCCAGGGCGGCGGCCACGTCGCACTCCACGTCGTCGCCGACCATCAAGGCCTCGTCGGGTGCCACGTCGGCGTCCGCGAGCACGGCGCGGAAGAAGTCGCCCGATGGTTTGCCGAACACCGTCGCCTCGACGGCGGCGGCATACTCCAAGGCCCGCACGAAGGGGCCGACATCCAGGTGCAGGGCGCCGGCCCGACGGAAGTAGCGATTGGTGCCCACGGCCAGCAGCGGCGCTCCCTGCTGCAGCAGTTGAAAAGCCTCGTTGAGACGCTGATAGTTCAGCCGCTGCTCGGCATCGCCCAGCACCACGACGTTGGGATCGGCGCCATCCAGGTCGAAGAATTCCGGCTCGAGTGCCTCGTGGATCAGCAGGTAGGGACGCAGGCGGTGGCTGCGCAGGTGGTCTCGGATCGCCGCCGGTGCGGTGAAGACCTGCTCTGCAGCCAAGTCGAAGCCCAGCGACCGGAGTTCGGCGCAGACGGCGGCGCAGGTCTTGCGCGAGGTGTTGGTGACGAAGCGCAGCGCCAGCCCCCCGGCCTGCAGCCGCGCCACCGCCTCCACGGCGCCCGGCAGGGCCGCGCCATCCTCGGTCAACACGCCACTGATATCGAGAAAGACCGCCTTGAGCATCATCGCTCCTCCCTTTCGCTTCCCTCGTCAAGCCGAGACGCGCGCGGCGGCGTGTTGCGCCGCAACACGCCGCCTCTCCTCAGGGTGGTCCTGCCGCTTCCTCGATGTCAACGTCGACTGGCGCCGTCACAGGGCGGCGTAGAGGCCGTCCCTGGCCAGCAGCTCACGGTGGGGTAGCCGGTCTCGACCGGGGGATAAGGATCCACCGGATTTTCGAAACAACGGAGCATGGCCTCACCGAGGAGGGCCCCCCAGGCGTCAGCCGGGTGGAAGGCCCCGTCCTAGGGCGCCTCGTAGGGCCGGGCCCAGACCTCATCCGGTTCGTGGCGCCGCAGGATGGCCTCGGCTTCGGGTTGCGTGTTGTCCGGCACGATTACCTTGATCTGATGGCTTTCCTTGTCGTGGTAGAGCTTCTCCCGTGGGAAACCTTCGGCGATGAGCTCGTCGAAGGCGTTGGTGGCCTTGCCGGACTCGCCGTAGACAGCCGTAACGGTCTGTGTCATGTCACTCTCCTGTGCTGGGTGGTACATCCTGATCGCGTCTGCCGGCTCCGCCAGCCGACGCATCGTGAGGCGGAAATCTCCGACCTCCGCCCTTCAGTATAGTGATAGCCGACGCCCACCGCGGCAGGGCCTTGGCAGGCGTCGAGGGGGGGACGGCCCGGCGCAGGGCCTACCAGGTCAGGCAAATCTTGCCGAAGTGGCGACCGGCCTCCTGATGACGGAAGGCGTCGGCGATCGCCTCCAGGGGGAACTCGCGGTCGATCACCGGGCGCAGGTCGCTGGCCTCCAGGGCGCGGATCATCTCCCGTTGGTGGCGCCGGCTGCCCACGATCAGCCCCTTCAGGCTGGCCTGCTTGGCCATCAGCTTGGCGGTGGGGATCTCCCCCTCGCGGCCGGTGAGCACGCCGATCAGGGCGATATGGCCGCCGATGCGCACCGCCTCGATGGACTGCGGCAGGGTGCCGGGGCCGCCCACCTCGACCACGTGGTCGACGCCCTCGCCGCCGGTCAGCGCCTTCACGGTGCGGCCCCACTCCGGGTCCTCGCGGTAGTTGATGACCTGCTCGGCGCCCAGCTCGCGCAGCCGCGCCAGCTTCTCGTTCGAGGAGGAGGTGGCGATCACCCGCGCCCCCATCAGCCGGGCGAACTGCAGGGCGAAGATCGACACCCCGCCGGTGCCGAGTACCAGCACCGTATCGCCGGCCTTGAGGCCGCCGTCCACCACCAGCGCCCGCCAGGCGGTCAGCCCCGCGGTGGTCAGGGTGGCCGCCTCGGCGTGGGACCAGCCCGCCGGCTGGCGGGTAAAGGCGGTGGCCGGCGCCACCACCCGCTCGCGGGCGTAGCCCTCGACGCCGTCGCCCGGGGTGGTGGCGAAGTTGCCCAGCCGCGCCGGCCCCTCCAGCCAGGGCGGGAAGAAGGTGGAGACGACCCGGTCGCCGGCGGCGAACTCGGTGACACCCTCGCCCACCGCCTCCACCACGCCGGCGCCGTCGGACATGGGAATGCGCCCGTCCTCGACGGGGATCATCCCCGCCACCACGGCGTAGTCGTGGAAGTTCAGCGAACTGGCGTGCAGCCGCACGCGGATCTCGCCGGGGCCGGGCTCGCCCGGCGCCTCGGCCTCCTGCAGTGCCAACCGGTCGAGCCCACCGGGAGCCTTGAGCGTCACGATCTTCATTCCTCGCCTCCTGTCGTCCGGGAAGTGTCAGCGTCTGCGCCTCGCCGCTCGGGTCGTGCTCCTGCACGGTCATCCGCTCGAGACTGACGGGGTCGTCCCACCCTGCCGCCGCCCGGCACGACTGTCCAGCCCGGGCGCCGGCACGCGGCCCGCCGCCGGCCCCTCTGAGCGCGACGCCCGGGTGGACCGGCTAGAACGCCACTTCGGCCGGATTGACCAGGCGCTGGAAGTCGCCGTAGGCGAGCTGCATGACATCGGTGTGGCTGCCGGCGTTGAAGGCGATGCGATCGGCGGCGGTGAGGTGCGGCGAGACGAACACCTCCATGTCGAAGAGATTGCCGAAGGGCGGCATGGCGCCCAGCTCGCACTCCGGGAAGCGATCCTGGAAGTCGGCCTCGCTCGCCAGTTCGACGGTGGTGGCGCCCACGGACTGGGCCAGGCGATCCAGATCCACCTGGTCGGTGGCCGGCAGCACCGCCAGGGCCAGCCGGCCGTCGATCTTGACCATCACGCACTTGGCGAAGTGGCGTCCGGGCACATGGACCGAGGCGGCCACCTCCTGGGCCGTATAGGCCGGCGAGTGCTGCAGGATGACGTACTTGACGCCCTGCTCATCGAGATACTGGGTCACGCGTTCCATGGTCATGGCGAACCCCCTGTCTTCGGACACTTGGGATACCTGCTAATCAGCGTAGTCAGCACGGCCGGGCAAGGGAAAGCGCTACACCTCGTGGAGTCGCCAGTCGTTGCCGGTGAGTGGCATGGCGCCGTCCGCGGTGACCCGCACGGTGTCGCTGAGCCCCACGCCCCACTCTCCCGGCAGCCGCAGGCAGAGCGGCAGGTGAAAGACCATGTTCTCGACGAATTCGCGCTGCTGGCCACGGGCGATGTAGCCGGTGCCTTCCACCCAGCTGGGCGGGAACTGGGCGCCCACCGCATAGCCGAAGACCCCGGAGAAGAATAGCCGCTCGGCGTGAGGCGCGAGCACCGCCTCGGCGGCCCGGGCGGCGGCGTCGAAGCTGTTGCCGGGACGCATGGCGGCGAGCAGCGCCTCGAAGATCGCCCGGCACAGATCGCGTACCCGGTGCATCTCGGGGCTCGCCCGGCCCGCCACGGCGGTGCGCATCATCGGCGCGGTGTAGCGCTGATAGGCCGCACCGAACTCCAGGAACACCGGATCGTCACGCTCGATCACGCGACGCTTGTGGTTGACGTGGATGACGCTGATACGCCGCCCGCTGGTGACGATGGGCTGCAGGCTCATGAACTCGCTGCCGGCCGCCAGCAGCGCCCGGCTGCCCTCCGCGGCGACGTCGTTGTCGGTGACGCCGGGAGCGATGACCGCCTCCGCGGCGGCGAGCCCTGCCGCGGTGATTCGCGCACTCTCGGCGAGGCAGTCGAGCTCCGCCGATGACTTGACCAGGCGGATGGCGTCGACCAGCGCCCCGCCGTCATCGCGGAAGCGCTCGGCTCCGAGCCGCGCCTGCAGCTCGCGGATCACCCCGTGGCGCAGCCCGGCGCCGTAGAGGTCCAGGCCGATGGCGCGGTGCCCGGCCAGGGTCTCGGCAAGCGGGGCGACCACCTCGTCGACCCCCTCCCAGCGGTAGCCGAGGATCTCGTCCACCACCGCGGTGACCACCGCCGGCCCGGTCTCGATGGAGGGCACCTGCAGCACCCGCCGCCGGGCATCGACCACCAGGGCGGTATGCACCGAGACCTCGAAGGTGTGGTAGCCGGTCAGGTAGAAGATGTCGGCCGGGTCGGTGAGCAGCAAAGCGTCGAGACCCGCCGTGGCCATGCCCGCGCGCACCCGGGCCAGGCGGTCGGCGAACTCCTCGGCCGGGAAGGGCAGCTCGCTGCCCGCGAGACGGGCCGCAAGGGCGTGGCGGTAGGCGTGGTGGTCCATGGCGATCTCCGCGGTGGTGGGCCGGCTCCGGCAGTGTAGTCGTGATGGGCGTCATGCACGGCGGCGATTGGCCCTGTTCGAGAAGCTGATCGACAGCCTCGAGGACCTCGACGATGTCCAGCGCGTCTTCCACAACGCCGAGCCTGGCGAATAGCCGCGCTCAGGGCCGCCGGCGCCCCAGATGCCGGTCCAGAAAGGCCGCGATGCCGTCGGAGTAGTCCGGCTCGCTGTCCAGATACCCGGTGTTGTGGCCGCCCTGGATGACCAGCAGTTCCTTGGGCGCCTTGGCGGCCGCGAAGACGGCCTCGCCCTCGCCGAAGGGAATGATCTCGTCGTCCCGACTGTGGATCACCAGCAGCGGCGCCGAGCGCCGGGTCACGTAGGTCTCGACATCGTAATCGAAACGCGACAGCCAGCGAACCGGCAGGAAGGGGTAGAGCCGCTGGCCGAGCTTGGGCACCGAGCGGAAGGACGACTCCAGGATCAGGGCCGCCGGCGGCGTCTCGGGCTCCAGTGCCGCGGCCAGCTCGGCGGCCACGCCCGCCCCCAGCGAGCGCCCGAAGAGCACGATCTCGTCGGGGGCCAGGCCCTGCTCCTCGCTCAGCCAGCGCCACGCCGCCCGGGCATCGCGCGCCGTCCCCTCCTCCGAGGGGCGCCCCTCGCTCTCGCCGTAGCCGCGGTAGTCGACGATCAGCACCGAGAGCCCCAGGCGGTGGAACTGGCGGATCGAGTCCAGGCGGTGGGAGAGGTTGCCGGCATTGCCGTGGAAGAAGAGCAGCGTGCCCCGCGCCCGCTCGGCGGGCACCCACCAGGCGTCCAGGGTGAGGCCATCGCGGGTCTCCAGCGCCACCGACTCCCAGTCGAGGCCGATATCGGCAGGGGTGCCGACGCGCTCACTCCCCACGTGGGGCAAGTAGAGCAGCCGCGGCTGAAATGCCCAGGCCAGGACCACCACCAGCGCATAGGTCGCCAGCAGCGCCGTTAGCAGGCGCACCATCATCATGGCGACGCGGCGGACTGGCCGTCGAGCAGCTCACGGATCGCCTCGGCCTCCAGGGTCTCCTCCTTCTCGAGGGCGGCGGCCAGGGCATCCAGGTCGGCACGGTGCGTCTCGAGCAGGTCGCGGCCATGGGCCTCCAGCTCGGTCAGCAGCCGCTGGATCTCCTCGTCGACCCGACCCGCCATGGCTTCGCTGTGTTCCCGGGCCTGGGCCATCTCCTTGCCCAGGAAGACGTGCTCCTGGCTCTGGGCGAACATCACCGGCCCGATGCGCTCGCTCATGCCCCAGCGCGCCACCATCCGACGCGCCAGCTGGGTGGCCTGCTCCAGGTCGTTCTCCGCCCCGCTCGACACTTCGCCGAAGACGATGGCCTCCGCCAGGCGACCGCCGAACATCACCGTGATGCGGTCGCGCAGGTAGGCTTCGCCGTGGTTGTAGCGCTCCTCGTCGGGCACCTGGGCGGTCACGCCCAGGGCGCGGCCGCGGGGCAGCACCGTCACCTTCTCCAAGGGGTCGGCGTGGGGCAGCAGGTAGGCGAGCAGGGCGTGCCCGGACTCGTGATAGGCGACGATATGGCGCTCGCGCTCGGAGAGGCCGACATCCTTGGCCTCGCCCAGCAGCAGACGGTCGCGGGCCGCCGAGAAACACGCCCAGTCGACCGCTTCCTGGTGGTTGCGCCCGGCCTGCAGGGCGGCCTCGTTGGCCAGATTGGCGAGATCCGCCCCGGAGAAACCGATGGTGATCTCGGCCAGCCGCTCGAGGTCGACGTCCTCGGCCAGCGGCATCTCGCGGGTGTGCACGCGCAGGATGTCGCGGCGCGCTTCGCGGTGCGGGTTCTCCAGGGTGACCTTGCGATCGAAGCGGCCCGGGCGCAGCAGGGCCGGATCCAGCACGTCCGGGCGGTTGGTGGCGGCCAGCACCACCACCGACTCATGGGCCTCGAAGCCATCCATCTCGGAGAGGATCTGATTGAGGGTCTGCTCGCGCTCGTCGTGGCCACCGCCCATGCCGGCACCCCGCGCGCGGCCGATGGAATCCAGCTCGTCGATGAAGATCACCGCCGGCGCCTGCTCCTTGGCCTGCTTGAAGAGGTCGCGGACACGCGAGGCCCCCACGCCAACGAACATCTCGATGAACTCCGAGCCGCTGATGCTGAAGAAGGGCACACCGGCCTCGCCGGCCACCGCCTTGGCCATCAGCGTCTTGCCGGTCCCCGGCGGTCCCATCATCAGGATGCCGCGGGGAATCTTGGCCCCCAGCGCCTGGAAGCGCTCGGGCGCCTTGAGGAACTCGACCACTTCGACCACTTCGCGCTTGGCATTCTCCGAGCCGGCCACGTCGGCCAGGCGCACCGGGCTCTGTTCGCTGGTGATCCGGCGCGCCTGGGACTTGCCCATGCTGAAGGGCCCGCCCCCCGACATCATGCGCTGCTGCATGCGGTTCCAGAACCAGAACAGCAGGCCGAGGATCAGGATCCAGGGAAGGGCCCCGATCAGCACGCGCTGCCACCAGGGCGGCTCGATCGGTTCGGCCGTCATGCGCACGCCATTCTCCTCCAGACGCTCGAGCAGGCGTTCACCCTCGACATCCGGACGGGTGGTCTCGAAGGTCTCGCCCTCGTCGCTGTCCCGCGCGTCAAGCCCGGCGTCGCTGAAGCTCCCTTCCACCGACTGCCCACGCAGCGTCACGGACTCGACATGCCCCTCTTCCACCGCCTCGAGGAACTCGGAATAGGTAAGTTCGATCTGAACCTGCCGCTCGGCCGCATCGAGGTAATGGAAGAGCAATACGATACCCAGCGCGACCCACGCGAACAGCAGCCACTGTCGAGGCGACGGCTGGGTCTCTTCGGGGTACCACAGGGGGGAGCGGCGTGGCTTGTCCTGGGACCGGCGCGATGACGGGTCTCGATCGGATCGGCTCATGGCGGGCTCGGCGTTGCGACGGGTCCTCCAGAACATGCCGATGCCCGGCGTGGATTACAAGGTCATTCGGTCGGCGGTCATGGCGATGGCCGACCGACGGATGGCCTGGTGGTGGGCAGTGTCGAGGCAATCGTGGGTGATGGACGCGTCGAGCGGTGGGGCGGCGTCAGCAGCACCACCAGTCGCTCGCTGGCCCGGGCACTCGGCTCGAGGAAGTCGGCCACCTCCTCCGGCAGGCTCGTGTCGTCCTCGTAGAACTGCACGAAATGGCCTTGAGGCATACACTGAGCGGCGAGCGGCATGGAAGGCCCGTCCCGGAAGTAGCGTGCGACACCATCTTCTTGTTTCACACGTTATTAGCAATAAATGCCTTAAAAAGGCTGGCTTTATCGTCAAACAGGATAAACTTTCGGGATAGCACGCCCTGATCAAGCGAGGCGAGACCCTGGAGGCGGCGACACTTCCTGCCGATGCCGGAGAGACGGATGGAACGACACCCCCGTACCCTGACCCGCCGCCGCGTC
>JBKHEO010000025.1:0-26930 GCA_046540755.1 Halomonas sp.
TCTGTCACCTCCCGAAGAGAGTGGGATCCACTCGCTGAAACACCTACGGACTCCCGGCGAGGGTGACCCTGGGGGTTCAGGCGATAAGAGGGGAGGCGCGATTCGTGGCCGCCCGCGAAGGCCAGTATAGGTCGCGGCCTGCTGTCGGGGCGGGGTAGGCAGGCCGCTTCCACAGACTCTCCCCCGGTCGTCGCCGGGAGGAGACATCGGGGCCTTCAGGCCAGGGGGTCGCCGGTTGAGGTGATCGCCCTGCCCGGCGGCTCCGCCACCTCGGCGCGGTAAGACACCGCTCCCAGGCGCGTCTCCAGCCAACGGCGGGTAGGCGCGACGCGGTTGAAGGTATAGAGATGCAGGCCGGCGAAGCCCTCGCCGCCCTCCGCCAGGGCCGGCGCCAGCCCCGCCAGCAGGGCATCGGGGCGATAGGGCGAGGGTCTCAGCAGTCGCGACACCCAGCCCGAACGGCGATGCAGGGCACGCACCGAGGGCCCCAGTCCCAGGCGCAGGGCGATGGCGAGCAGCCGCCGGGGCTCCATGATCCCGGGGATGCCGGCAAGCACCGGCAGGCACAGGCCGAGCCGCCGCTGGCGCTCGCGCCAGGCCAGCAGCGGCGCCGCCTCGAAACAGAGCTGGGTGACCACGTAGTCGGCCAGCGCCGCCTTCGCCGCCAGGTCGCATTCGAGCGCTGCCGCCCCGATGGCGTGGTGTCCTTCGGGATAGGCGGGTATGCCCAGGCGGCGCGGGCGACAGGGTGACTCGGCCATGGCCTCGAGCAAGGCCCAGCCATGGGGGAAGGCCCCCACCGCCTGCCCGGCGTCGCCGCCCACCACGAAGGCATCGTCGATGCCCAGCGCCGCGAGGCGCCCCAGCACCTGTTCCAGGTGGGCACGGTCGCGCACCCGCCGGGCGGCGAGGTGCGGCACCACCCGGAAGCCCTCGCCGACCAGCCACTCGCTGGCCTCCAGGGTGCGATCGAGCCCGTGGCGCGGCGAACAGGTCACGGTGACCACGGCACCGTGGGGCAGCGCCCGGGCCGCCTCCTGCATGCCGCCGATGGGCAGCAGTTCGAAGCGGATCGCCAGGCCCGCCGGGCAAGCGGGCGCCGCCAGGGCGGCCCGGTTGGCATGATTCATGGCGGCCTACCCCTTGGGGATCGACTTGGCGGGATCGTGGAAGGGTTTCTCCACCACCCGGGCCTCCTGCAGGCCGGTATTGGCCTCGATGCGCAGCGTCGTGCCCAGCTCGGCGTACTCGACCGGCACCATGGCGTAGCCGATGTTGCGCTCCTGGCGCGGCGAGCGGGTCGCCGAGGTGACCTTGCCGATGCGCGCCCCACGCTCGTCGAGCACCGGGAAGACGTCGATCATCGCACCGTCGGTGAAGTAGCCGACGCTGGGGCCGTCGATCTCCACGCCCACCAGCTTGCGCGACACCCCCTCGGCCTTGATGCGCTCCAGGGCGGCACGGCCGATGAAGTCGTCATCGCCACGCAGGTCCACCATCCAGTCGTAGCCCATGCCCACCTCGAAGGGGTTGGTGTCGTACCAGATGTCGCAGCCGAAGGCGAGGATGCCGCCCTCGATGCGGCGGATATGGCAGGGCCCGATCACCTGCATGCCGTGGGGCCGTCCGGCCTCGAAGACCCGCTGCCACAGCGCCTCGCCGAAGCGGCTCGCCTCGCGCAGGTAGATCTCGTAGCCGATCTCCCCGGAGTAGCCGGTGCGCGAGATCACCACCGACATGCCGTCGAGTTCGGCCTCCATCAGGTGGTAGTAGGGCATGCCCAGCACCGCCTCGCCGAACAGGTCCACCATCACCGCCTTGGCCCGGGGGCCCTGGACCTGCACCGGCGCCACGTCCACCTCCTGGAGAGTGACGTCGAGGCCCGCGTTGACCGCCAGGCCGCGGCACCACAGCAGGATGTCGCTGTCGGCCAGGGAGAGCCAGAAGCGGTTCTCCTCGATGCGCAGCAGCACCGGATCGTTGAGGATGCCACCGTCGGGTCCGGTGACGAAGACGTACTTGCACTGCCCCACCTGGCAGTGGCGCATGTCGCGCGGCACCAGCCGCTGGGTGAAGGCGAAGGCGTCGGGACCGCTGATCTCGATCTGGCGCTCGACCCCCACGTCCCACAGGGTCACGCCCTGCACCAGGGCCCAGTACTCGTCCACCGGGTCGGTGTAGAGGCGCGGATGGTAGTGATGGTTGTAGACGCTGTACTTGCGCACCCCGTGGCGCCGCGAGGCGTGGAAGAACGGTGACTTGCGGATCCGCGGATAGAGCAGGATCTCGGGTGCCGCCTGGGCCTGCGGGATGTTCTCGAGGGCCTGGGACATGGTCGCCTCCTCAGGTGTCGTCTTGGCGGGGACCGACGCCCGCCGGCACCCCTTGGCTTCGACACTAGTCCCGGCGGCGACGGCCCATCTCGCTATGGGCGCCCCGCTCTTTGGCGTGGGCGACAGCCCCGGGCGGGGCTGTCGCCGCCAGGCAAGGATGCGTCGTCGCGGGACAGCGTGCCTCCCGGGGCCTGCCTTATCCTGCGGGGAAACCCTCGGCGTGAGGAGGACGACCATGGCGGCACTCCCCCCGCAGGCAGACGCGGTCATCATCGGCCTGGGCGGCATCGTCGGCGCCTCGGTGGCCCACCACCTGATCGAACAGGGCTGGACGAACCTGGTGGGCCTGGAAAAGGCTGCCCTTCCCTCGGACATCGGCTCCACCGCCCACGCCTCCGACTTCTGCTACATGACCTCCCACGACCGGCTGACCTGCTGGACCACTACCTACAGCCAGCGCTTCTACGAGGCGATGGGGCACTACCACAAGGTCGGCGGCCTGGAGATCGCCCGGGTCGGCGACGAGGCCCGCCTGGCGGAACTCAAGCGCAAGGTCGCCTCGGGCAAGGCCTTCGGCACCCGGGCCCGCATGGTGGGTGCCGACGAGGTGGTGGAACGCTTCCCGCTGCTGGAGCGAGAGCGGGTGCTGGGCGGCATGTGGGACCCCGACGCCGGCCTGGTGGTCCCGCGCTCCCAGCGGGTGGCCGGCGAGCTGATCGAGCGCGCCGTGGCCGGCGGCCAGCTGCGCGCCTTCGCCGAGACCCCGGCGCGGGATATGGACGTACGCGACGGCCGGGTCTGCGGCGTGCACACCGACAAGGGCTATGTCGCCACCCCGCTGGTGATCGTGACCTCGGGCATCTGGGGTCCGATCCCCGCGGCCATGGGCGGCGCGGCCCTGCCGCTGATGCCGGTGGAGCACCCGCTGATGTTCTTCGGCCCCTTCGAGACCTTCGCCGGCACCGGCAAGGAGATCGGCTACCCGCTGCTGCGCGACCAGGGCAACTCCGCCTACATGCGCGATACCGGCGACCCGACGAGCACCGAGGGGGGACAACTGGAGTGGGGCTACTACGAGTCCCGCGAGCCCCGGCTGGTGGATCCCACCGCCATCCTCGAACGCGACCGGGCGCGCCTCTCGCCCTCCATGCGCGACCTGGAACTGGACCAGGTGGCCGAGCCCCTGGAGCGGGCGGTGGAGCTCGCCCCCATCCTCGGCGAGCTGGGCTGGGACGAGAAGCACTCCTTCAACGGCCTGCTCTCGGTCACGCCGGATGGCGGCTCCCTGGTGGGCGAGTCGCCGGAGACCCGTGGCCTCTGGTTCTGCGAGGCCGTCTGGGTCAAGGACGGCCCCGGCATGGGCAAGGTCCTCGCCGACTGGCTGACCCAGGGCCGGCCCGAGCTCGACCCCTGTGGCATCGACATCGCCCGCTTCTACCCCGTGCAGAAGACACCCCATCACGTCGAGGGTCGCTGCCGGGAGATCGCCCGCAAGATCTACGACCCGCCGGTGCATCCCCGCGAGCCCTTCGAGACGGGCCGCGACCTGCGCCGCGGCCCCTTCTGGCCCCGCGAGGTCGAGCTCGGCGGCCACTTCATGGAGGCGGCCGGCTGGGAGCGCGCCCACGGCTACGCGGCCAACGAGACGCGGCTGGCCGACTACCTCGAACGGGTGCCCGAGCGTCCGGCGGAGTGGGACGCCCGCCACTTCTGGCAGGTCTCCAATGCCGAGCACCTGGCGCTCTCCGACGACGTGGGCATGATCAACCTCTCCCACTTCGCCATCTTCGACATCATGGGCCGCGATGCCGAGGCGCTGCTGGAGTGGCTCTCGGTGGCCAAGGTGGGCGGCGACACGCCGATCGGCAAGGGCGTCTACACCCACTTCCTGGACGCCGTCGGTGGCGTGCATTCGGACCTCACCATCGTGCGCCTGGCCGCGGACGCCTGGCGGGTGATCTGCGGCGGCGACACCGGCCACCGCGACCTGATGTGGATCACCCGTCGCGCCGAGTCGGCCGGCCTGACCCGCTGGCGGCTGGAGGATCGCAGCGACGGCCTGGCCACCCTGGGCCTGTGGGGCCCCAACGCCCGGCATACCCTGCAGGCGCTGGCCGACGACCCCGAGGGGCTCGAGGACGCCCGCTTCCCCTTCGCCACCGCCCGCGAGATCCGTGTTCGGGGTCTGCCGGTGTGGGCCTTTCGCATCTCCTACGTGGGCGAGCTGGGGTGGGAACTCTATGTGCCCTTCAGCTACGGCCTGGCGCTCTGGGACCACCTCTTCGAGGCCGGGGTGGTGCCGGTGGGCATCGAGACCTACGCCAACAGCCGCCGCCTGGAGAAGAGCCTGCGGCTGCAGAACGTCGACCTGCTCACCGACTACAACCTCGTCGAGGCGGGCCTGGCACGGCCCAGGGTCAAGGCCGCTGACTTCCACGGCAAGGCCGCCTATCTGGAGCAGCGCGGCCGCGAGCGGCAGCCGGCCTTCCTGTGCACCCTGGTGATGGAGGAGCACCACGACGCCGCCGGCACCCCGCGCTACCCGGTCGGCCAGTCGCCGCTGCTCGACCCCGAGAGCGGCGAGGTGCCGGTGGACGCGCTCGGCCGGCGCTCCTACGTGACCAGCATCGCCTACGGACCGTCCATCGGGCGCAATATCGCCCTGGCCTACCTGCCCGTCGGCTATGCGGAGGAAGGGCGCCCCTTGCTGCTGGATTACTTCGCCGAGCACTACCCGATGCGGGTGAAGGCGGTGGGCTACCGGGCGCTCTTCGACCCGGAAAACGCCCGGCCGCGAGGCTGAGGCCTCAGGGCCCGTCCGCCAGCTGCGATGCCTCCAGGTCGGCCTGCCGCTGCTGCCGGCGCTTGCGCTCGCCGCTCGGGGAGTGGCCGAAGTGGTCGTGATAGCACTTGGTGAAGTGCGGCGCCGAGACGAAGCCGCAGGCCAGGGCCACCTCGGTGATCGGCATATGGGTCTGCTGCAGCAGCAGCCGCGCCCGGGCCAGGCGCAGCTCCAGGTAGTACTTGAGCGGCGGACAGCCCACGTAGCGCTGGAAGAGGCGCTCCAGCTGGCGCCGCGACAAGCCGGCATAGCGGGCCAGCTCGTCCAGGGCCAGCGGCTCCTGAAGGTTGGCCTCCATCAGGGTGGCCACCTCCTCCAGCTTGGGGTGGCTGTGGCCCAGGCGCACCCGCAGCGGGCTGCGCTGGCGGTCATCCACACCGCGGATGCGCTCGTGGATGAACTCCTCGGCGATCGCCTCGGCCAGCGCCAGCCCCTGCTGGCGGCCGATCAGGTTGAGCATCATGTCCAGCGGCGCGATGCCGCCCGAGCAGGTGTAGCGGTCGCGGTCCATGACGAACAGCTGTGAGGTGAAGGTGACCGCAGGGAAGCGCCGCGCCTCGTGGAGACTGCCGATATGCTCCCAGTGCAGGGTACAGCGATAGCCGTCGAGCAGGCCCGCTCTGGCCAGCACATAGCCGCCGGTGCATACCCCGCCCAGGGGGATGCGCCATTCGGCCAGGCGCTTGAGCCAGGCCAGGGTCGCGCGATCGTCGTGGCGTTGCACCTCCACGCCGCCACATACCAGCAGCAGGTCCAGTGATGGCATGGGCTCAAGCGCCTGATCCACCGCCGTGGCCAGGCCGCTGCTGGCCTTCACCGCGCCACCGTCGCGACTCACCAGGTGCCAGGTGTAGAGGGTGCGATCGGCCAGGTGGTTGGCCATGCGCAGCGGCTCCAGCGCCGAGGAGAAGGCGAGCTGGGAGAAGCCCGGTATCAGCAGGAAGCCGATGTCATGGTGGGCCTTGCCCGGTACGGGATCCTCCATCCGCCCTCCTCCCCTGGCCGACTCAAGGCCGGACGCCTCTGCCTTCAGGGATAGCCCATCCCCCGGCCCCTCGGCAAGGATGGCGCGCCTGCACCGCGTGTCGCTCCCCCCAAGCCCGGCGACGTCGAGAGGCAAAAGGGACGCGACAGGCGCACGATAATGAACACCATGCCCCGCGCCACCCGCCACAGGAGAGACCGATGCCCCCCCAAGCGACCGAACCCGCTGCGTCCCGGCCGGCGGACAACCTGAGCATCGCCCGGGCGGCAAGGCTCTGGCCCATCGAGGAGATCGCCCATCGCCTGGGGCTGCCCGGCGAGGCGGTGGAGCCCTGTGGACGCGGCATCGCCAAGCTCGACCTGGCGACCATGGCGTCCCTGGCCGAACGCCCGCGGGGACGCTACGTGGTGGTCACCTCGATGACTCCCACTCCGCCCGGCGAGGGCAAGACCACCACCGCCATCGGCCTGGTGCAGGGGCTGCAGCGCCTCGGCCACACCGCGACGGTCGCCCTTCGCCAGCCCTCCATGGGCCCGACACTGGGGCTCAAGGGCGGCGCCACCGGCGGCGGCTACAGCCAGGTGCTGCCCATGGAGCGCATCAACCTGCACCTGACCGGGGACATCCATGCGGTGGGGGCGGCCCACAACCTGCTGGCGGCCATGGTCGACAACCACCTGCACCATCGCCTGGAACCCGAGCTGGATCCCCGCGAGGTGCGCTGGCAGCGCGTCATCGACCTCAACGACCGCGCCCTGAGGCACCTGGTGCTGGGCCTCGGCGGACGCGGCGGCGGGGTTCCCCGCCAGGGCGGCTTCGAGATCACCGCCGCCTCGGAGGTGATGGCGGTGCTGGCGCTGGCCGACTCCCTGGCCGATCTGCGCCGACGCCTGGGCCGGCTGATCGTGGGGCTGGACCGCGACGGCGAGCCGGTCACTGCCGAGCGGATCGGTGCCGCCGGCGCCATGACGGTGCTGCTCAAGGAAGCGCTCAAGCCCAACCTGCTGCAGACCCTGGAGCACGCCCCGGCGCTGATCCACGCCGGCCCCTTCGGCAACATCGCCCACGGCAACTCCTCGATCGTCGCCGACCGCATCGGCCTGCACGCCGGCGACTTCCTGGTCACCGAGGCGGGCTTCGGTGCCGACATGGGCGCCGAGCGCTTCTTCAACATCAAGTGCCGCACCTCGGGCCTGGTGCCGGATGCCGCGGTGCTGGTGGTCACGGTGCGCGCCCTGAAGTACCACGGCGGCCGACATCGAGTCGTGCCCGGTCGGCCGCTGCCCGCCTCGCTGCTGGCGGAGTCTCCTGACGAGGTGATAGAGGGCGGGGCCAACCTGCTCAAGCAGATCGACAACGTGCGCGCCCATGGCCTCACGCCCCTGGTGGCGATCAATGCCTTCCCCGGCGACCACCAGAGCGAGCATGCCGCCATCCGCGAGCTGTGCGCCTCGGTCGGGGTGCGCGCCGAGGTCTCCCGCCATGTGCGCGACGGCGGCGAGGGCGCCCTGGGCCTGGCGCAGGCGCTGCTCGAGGCGATCGACGACGCCGACGAAACCGGAAGCGAGTTTCACTACCTCTACCCCGCCGAGATGGCGCTGGCGGCTAAGATCGAGCGCATCGCCACACGCCTCTACGGCGCCGACGGCGTCGACTTCGCCCCCGGCACCCGGGAGCGGCTCGAGGCCTGGCAGCGCCAGGGATACGGCGCGCTACCGGTGTGCATCGCCAAGACGCACATGTCGCTTTCCCACGAGGCCGGCCGGCTCGGTGCCCCCACGGGCTGGCGGCTGCCGGTGCGCGAGGTGCGCCTCTCCGCCGGTGCCGGCTTCGTCTACGCCCTGGCCGGAGATATCCTGACCATGCCGGGCTTCAACGCCTCGCCCGCCGCCACGCGGCTCGACATCGACGAGAACGGCGAGACCGTGGGGCTCTACTGAGTCCTATATCCCGAGCCGGTCGCGGGTGGCGTAGTACCAGGCCCCCAGCGCCGAGAGCGGCACCCGCAGCAGGCGCCCGCCGGGGAAGGGCAGGTGCGGCAGGCCGGCGAAGGCGTCGAAGCGCTCGCCCTGGCCATGCATCACCTCGGCGATCAACCGGCCGGCGAGATGGGTGCAGGTGACCCCGTGGCCGGAGTAGCCCTGGGCGTAGTAGACGTTGCCGTTGACCACCCCGAACTGCGGCATGCGGTTGAGGGTCATCAGGAAGGTGCCGCTCCAGGCGTAGTCGATCGCCACGTCGGCAAGCTGGGGAAAGGTCTTGAGCATCTTGGGGCGGATGACGCCCTGGATGTCGGCCGGGTCGCTACCGCCGTAGTTGACCCCGCCGCCGTAGAGCAGCCGGTTGTCGCGGGTCAGGCGGTAGTAGTCGAGCAGGTAGTTGCAGTCCTCCACCGCCAGGCCGCCCGGGATCAGCTCGCGGGCACGAGCCTCGCCGAGCGGCTCGGTGGTGATGATCTGGGTGCCGCAGGGCATCGACCTGCCCTCGATCTCGGGCAGCACGCCCTTGAGGTAGGCGTTGCCCGCCATCACCACCCGCTCGGCGCGTACCCGGCCGTTGGCGGTGGTCACGATCACGGGCTCGCCATGCACCACGCCGGTGACCGGCGAGTGCTCGTAGATGCGCCCGCCCAGCGACTCCAGGGCGGCGGCCTGGCCCAGCACCAGGTTGAGGGGGTGCAGGTGGCCACCGCCGTGGTCCACCAGCACGCCGGTGTAGCGCTCGCTGTTCACCTCGCGCTTGAGCGCCGCCCCCTCCAGCCGCTCCAGCTCCTGGTAGCCGTAGCGCTCCCACAGCGCCTGGTGCTCGCGCAGGCCCTCGAGCTGCCTGGCGTTGCAGGCGGCGAAGAGATTGCCGTCACGCAGGTCGCAGTCGATGGCGTAGCGCGCGACCCGCTCGCGGATGATGCGGTTTCCCTCGAAGGCCATGTCGCCCAGGGCGCGGGCGGTCTCGGCGCCGTACTTCGTCTCGATCACGTCCAGGTCGCGGCTGTAGCTGTTGACGATCTGGCCGCCGTTGCGCCCCGAGGCGCCGTAGCCGACCCTGACCGCCTCCAGTACCACCACCGAGAGCCCGCGCTCCGCCAGGTGCAGGGCGGCGGAGATGCCGGTGAAGCCGGCCCCCACCACGCAGACGTCGCAGCCGATCTCGCCGTCGAGGGGGGGCCGCTCGGGCGCGGGGTTGGCGGTGGCCGCGTACCAGGACGCGGCGTGGTCGGCGGACAGGCTCGCCTTCATCGGGGTCTCCTTCTCGAGGGACAGGGTCAGACACGCAGCAGCAGATGTTCGCGCTCCCAGGAGCTGATCACCTGGAAGTAGGCGCGGTGCTCGGCGCGCTTCACCGCCAGGTAGCTGTGGGTGAAGCGCTCGCCGAGGATATCGGCCAGGGGCTGGCAGTGGTGCAGCAGGTCCAGGGCCGGGCCGATATCGTCGGGCAGCTTGTGGCCGCCGGACCAGGCCGAGCCGGTCATCGGCGGACGCGGCTCGAGCTGGCCGAGCATGCCCAGATAGCCGCAGGCCAGGGAGGCGGCCATCACCAGGTAGGGGTTGGCATCGGCGCCGGCCAGGCGGTTCTCCACCCGGGTCGCCTCGGGGCCGGAGACCGGCACCCGCAGCCCCACGGTGCGGTTGTCCATGCCCCACTCCACGTTGATGGGCGCCGAGCCGCTGCTCTCGGTGCGCATCAGGCGGCGGTAGGAGTTGACGTTGGGGGCCAGCAGCGGCATCGCCGCGGGCAGGTACTCCTGCAGGCCGCCGATGAAGTGATGGAAGAGCCGGCTGGGCTGGCCGTCGTCGCCGGCGAAGAGGTTGTGGCCGAGCTCGGCGTCCACCAGGCTCTGGTGGATATGCATGGAGCTGCCCGGCTCGCCCGCCATGGGCTTGGCCATGAAGGTGGCGTACATGCCGTGGCGCAGCGCCGTCTCGCGCAGGGTGCGCTTGAACATCACCACCTGGTCGGACAGAGTCAGCGGGTCGCCGTACTGGAAGTTGACCTCCATCTGGCCCGCCCCCTCCTCGTGGATCAGGGTGTCCAGGTCGAGGTTCATGGCCTCGCAGTAGTCGTACATCTCCTCGAACAGCGGGTCGAACTCGTTGACCGCATCGATGGAGAAGGACTGGCGGCTGCTCTCCTGGCGACCGGTGCGACCGATGGGGGGCTCCAGCGGGTAGTCGGAGTCGGTGTTGGTCTTGACCAGGTAGAACTCCACCTCCGGCGCGATCACCGGCTTCCAGCCGCGGTCGGCGTAGAGCGCCAGTACCCGCTTGAGCACGTGGCGCGGTGCCAGCTCCACCGGCTCGCCGGTGAGGTAGTAGCAGTCGTGGATAAGCTGGGCGGTGGGGTCCTCGGCCCAGGGCACCGGGTAGATGGCGCCGGGGTCGGGCACCAGCTCCATGTCCCGTTCGGCGGGATTCCAGAAGCGGATGTCCTCGTCGTCGGGATAGCCCCCGGTGACGGTCTGGATGAAGATCGAGTCGGGCAGGCGCGGGCGCCCGCCGTTGAGGTACTTGCCGGCGGGCATGATCTTGCCCTTGAGGATGCCGGTCAGGTCGCTGACCAGGCACTCCACCTCGGTGATGCCGTGATTCTGGAACCAGTCGTTGAGGAGCGGCTGCTCCTGTCGGTTACTCATGGGAATGTCCTTGCTCATGGGAAGGCGGCCCCCGTCGCCGGGGGCCCGCCGCTCAGCGTGACTCGACCTCCGACCACAGCTCCTGGAAGGTCTGCAGCGCCTCGCCCTCGAGGCTCGGGGTGAAGCGCAGGCGCTCCATGTCCTCGTCGCTGGGGGTCACCGGCGGCTCGGTCAGCACCTCGTCGAGGTGCGGCTCGGCCGCGGCGTTGGGGCTGGCGTAGTAGTTGTAGTTGGAGAGCTGGGCCCCCACCTCGGCATCGAGGATGAAGTCGATGAACTTGTGGGCCAGGTCGGGGTTGGGCGCCTCGGAGGTGATCATCATCGCGTCCACCCACATCTCGGCGCCCTCGTCGGGGATCATGAAGTCCAGGGTCTCGAAGGTCTCCGGGTCCTCGTCCTTGAAGTAGAGGTAGTCGCCGTTGTAGGAGACCCCGGTGCGGATCACGCCGCGGGCCAGCTCCTGGAGCGCCGGGGTGCCGTCGTTGAAGCCGCTGAAGTTGTCGCGCCGCTTGGTCTCGATCAGCAGCCGGGCGGCCTCCTTCCAGGCCTCCGGGTCGGTGCAGTCGTAGCCGTGTCCCAGGTAGGCGCAGGCCGCCCCCATGGTGACCTGGCCGTCTCCCATCAGGGCGAAGGGATGGTCGGGGTTGGTCTCGGGGTCGAACAGCAGCGACCAGCTCTTGGGTGCGTCGGGGAAGGTCTCGGTGTTGTAGACCACCGCGGTGGTGCCCCACTGGTAGGGGGCGCTGTACTCGGCGTCCGGGTCGTAGTCCGGATCCTGGAACTGCTCCATGACATTGTCGAGGTTCGCAAGCTTCGACTTGTCGAGCTTCTGCACCAGGCCGGTCTCGATCAGCCGGGGGATGTAGTAGTTGGAGGGCACGATGATGTCGTACTGGGAGACGCCGCCGGCCTGCAGCTTGGAGAGCATCTCCGGCAGGGAGTTGAAGTAGTTCTGCACCACCTCAACGTCGTACTCCTCCTCGAAGGCCTCGATGATCTCGGGGTCCATGTACTCGGTCCAGTTGAAGAGGTAGAGCTTGTCCTCCTCTGCCTGGACGCTGCCGGCCAGCAAGGCGGCGCCGATGGACAGGGCAAGTGCGGTCTTGTTGATTGTCATGATGACTCTCCTGGTTTCCCCTGTGGGATGGAATGCCGGCTCAAGCCTGCCGGCGACGGCTGAAGATCAGGCTGATGACGGCGGCGACGGCCACCGCGGCGATCATCAACGTGGCGATGGCGTTGATCTCCGGCGACACCCCCTTCTTGATCGCGCCCCAGATATAGATGGGCAGGGTCGCGCTCTCCGGCCCGGCGGTGAAGAAGCTGATGACGAAGTCATCCACCGACAGGGTGAAGGAGAGGAAGAAGGCCGAGATCAGCGCCGGCTTGATGGTCGGCAGCATGAAGTGGATCACCCGCTTGGCCGGGGTGGCGTAGAGGTCCTTGGCCGCCTCGAACAGCGTCGGGTCCAGCCCCACGAAGCGCGAGTAGACGATCAGCGCCACGAAGGGGATCTGGAAGGTGACGTGGGCGATGATCATGGTGCCGAGCCCCGGCTGGAAGAGCCCGGTCAGGCGGTGGACCTGCACGAAGAAGGTCATCTCCGAGATGCCGAAGACGATGTCCGGCAACACGATGGGCAGATAGATCAGCACGATCAGCCAGCCCAGTTTGCGGTGGCGATGCCGATACATGCCATAGCCGATCAGGCAGCCGATGCCCAGCGCGATCACCGAGGAGACGATGGCCAGCACCATGCTGTTGGCGAAGGCCGAGAGGATCTCCTGATTGCCCAGCAGGCGCTCGTACCAGCGCCACGAGAAGCCGGTGAAGCGGGCCGCGCTGTTGGAGGCGTTGAAGGAGAAGAGCACCACCACGGCGAGCGGCAGGTAGAGGAAGGCGACGGTGAACCACCAGAAGGCGGTCAGGCCGCGCTTGAGGGTCCGCTTTCTCATATCACCACCTCCTCGCCGCCACCCAGGCGCTTGCCGATGCGGCGCATGGCGTAGAGTCCGATAAAGGTGGCGATCAGCATCAGGATCGCGCCGGCCGCCCCCAGCGGCCAGTTGGAGGAGCCCGAGAACTGGTTGGCCACCAGGTTGCCGAGCATCATGCCCTTGCCGCCGCCGAGCAGTTCCGGGATCACGTACATGCCGAAGGCCGGGATCGCCACCAGCACGATGCCGGCCAGCAGCCCCGGCAGGGTCTGCGGGAAGACCGCGTGCCAGAAGGCGCGCACCGGCGAGGCGTAGAGGTCCTGGGCGGCCTGCACCTGGGCGGTGTCGAGCTTCTCGAAGGCGGCATAGAGCGGCAGCACCATGAAGGGCAGGAAATTGTAGACCAGCCCCAGGGTGACCGCGAAGTTGGAGGGGTAGAGCCCCATGTTGGCGTTGATCAGGCCCAGCGCCTCGGCGAGCTCGGAGAGCGGGGTCCCCGGCGCCAGCAGGTTCATCCAGCCGAAGGTGCGGATCACCTGGTTGGTCCAGCTGGGCACCACCACCAGCAGCAGCATGATCGGCCGCCATCTCGCCCGGCAGGTGCTGATGTAGTAGGCGATGGGATAGGCCACCAGCACCACCAGCCCGGTGGAGACCAGGGTCTGCCACAGCGAGCGCAGCAGGGTATAGAGGTTGCCCGGGCTCCAGCCCAGGAAGCCGAAGCCCGCCAGGCGCCGGAAGGACTCCAGCGACAGCGGCATCTCCGGCAGGCCGTAGGAGCCGTTGGTCATGAAGGCCACGCTCATCAGGTAGGCGCTGGGCAGCACCAGGAAGATGACGATCCAGGTCGCCCCGGGGGCCACGGTGAACAGCAGGTGGCGACTCTCGCGCACCATGGCCCGGCTGCGGGCCGTCGGGGTCACGCCGGCGTAGGACATGGGAGGCTCCTCATTGGCTCAGGGTGACCAGGTCTTCCGGCGCCACCGTCACGGTGACCCCTTCGCCGACCTCGGGGAGGTGCCGCCCGCGGTTGTTCACCGTGGCCTGCAGGGTAGTGTCGCCCACCGCCAGCCGATACTCGGCGTGGCTGCCGCGATAGAGCCGCTCGGTGACGGTGGCCGGCAGGCGGTTCTCACCGGGCTGCTCCCCGGGCAGCAGGTCGAGGGTCTCGGGGCGGATCAGCAGCAATCCGCCCTGCTCCGCCGACTCGACGGTGAGCTCCCCGAGCGGCGTGGTGAGGCGGTTGCCGTCACGGGCGCTGACCGGGTAGAGGTTGGCGTGGCCCATGAAGCGCGCCACGAAGGCGTTGACCGGATGCTCGTAGACCTCCCGGGGCGGGCCCACCTGCTGGATCACCCCGCCGTTGAGCACGGCGATGCGATCCGACATCACCATCGCCTCGGCCTGGTCATGGGTCACGAAGACGAAGGTCATCCCCAGGCGCTTCTGCACCCGCAGCAGCTCCACCTGCAGCTGGCCCCGCAGGCCAGCGTCCAGCGCCGAGAGCGGCTCGTCGAGCAGCAGCACGTCGGGCTCGTTGACCAGCGCCCGCGCCAGGGCGATGCGCTGGCGCTGCCCGCCGGAGAGCTGGTCGACGCGGCGTTCCACCAAGTCGCCCAGCTGGATGAACTCGGCGATCCTGGCCACCCGCGCCTCGCGCTCCTCGGCCGCGATGCCGCGCATCCTGAGGCCGAAGGCGAGGTTCTCGCGCACCGAGAGGTGGGGGAAGAGCGCGTAGGACTGGAAGACGGTATTGACGCTGCGCTTGTGGGGCGGCACCTCGGTGACGTCGCGCCCGCCGATCGCCAGGCGGCCATCGTCGGCCTCCTCGAGACCGGCGAGGATGCGCAGCAGGGTGGTCTTGCCGCAGCCGGAGGGCCCGAGCAGGGTGAAGAACTCGCCCGCCTCGATGGTCAGGTCGACGCCGTCCAGGGCCACGGTGTCGTGGCCGAAGCGCTTGTGCAACCCCTGCATCACGATGGAGGAGGCCACGCGGGCCGGCTCGGCGGCCGTGTCGCTCTCGGCTGGCGAGGCCTCGGCGCTGTCCAGGGTCAGGGTGTCGGTCATGGGCTTGCCCTCGGTGGTCTTGTTATCGGTCGGCCGGCCCGTCACAGCCGGTCGCGCAGCTTGTAGAAGGTGGTCGCCAGCACCAGCAGCGGGGTGCGCAGCAGCTCGCCGCCGGGGAAGCGGCGATGGGGCATGGCGGCGAAGGCGTCGAAGCGCTCGGCCTGGCCGGCGATCGCCTCGGCCATCAGCCGCCCCGCCAGCCCCGCCAGGGCCATGCCATGCCCGGAGTAGCCCTGGGCGTAGTAGAGGTTGGCCCCCAGGCGGCCGAAGTCCGGCGCGCGGTTCAGGGTGATGGCGACGTCCCCGCCCCAGCGATACTCGATGGCAACCCCCTCGAGCACCGGGAAGAGCCGGGCGAGCTTGGCCTCCATGCGCGCCTGGATCCCCTTCGGCTCGCGGCCGTCGTAGCTCACCTCGCCGCCGTAGATAAGGCGGCGGTCGCCGGAGAGGTGGTAGTAGTCGAGCACGAAGTTGGCGTCGGAGAGGGCGTCGTTGTGGGGCAGCACCTTGGCCGCCTGCGCCTCGCTGAGTGGCGCGGTGGCGATCATGTAGTTGGCCGCCTTCATCACCCGCCCGGAGAGCGCCGGCACCAGGCCCGCCTGGTAGGCGTTGGTCCCCAGCACCACGAAGTCGGCGGTCACGCCGCCGCGGGCGGTGCGCACCCGGGCCGGCTCGCCACGCTCGATCGCCACGGCGGCGCTGTGGGCGTGGAGCGCCACCCCGGCCTCGCGGGCGGCGCGGGCCAGCCCCAGGGTGTAGTTGAGCGGATGCAGGTGGCCCGCCCCGGCCTCGAAGAGCGCCGCCGGGTAGGCGTCCGTGACCACCCGCTCGCGCAGGGCCTCGCCCTCCAGCATCTCGAGGCCTTGGTAGTCGTAGTCACGGGCCATGCGCTCGCGATGCTCGGCCAGCTCGCGCACCTGGCGCGGCTTGACCGCGGCATGCAGGTAGCCCCAGTGCAGGTCGCAGGGGATGGCGTGGCGCTCGATGCGCTCGGCGGTGAGGCGCACCGCCTCGCGGCTCAGCGACCAGACGTCGCGGGCCGCCTCGCGCCCCAGCGCGCGCTCCACGGTGGCCAGGTCCGTGCCGAGCCCCGGGAGGATCTGGCCGCCGCTGCGTCCCGAGGCCCCATGGCCGATCTCGCCGGCCTCCAGCAGCACCACCGAGTAGCCGCGCTCGGCCAGCTCCAGCGCCGCCGAGCAGCCGGTGATGCCGCCGCCGACGACGCAGACATCGGCGTGCACCTCCCCGTCGAGGGGCGGGCAGGCGCCGAGGTCGACGGTGATCGAGTCGCGGTACCAGGAGGCGGGCGGTCGGAGGGGCTCGGACATGCGGGATTCCCGTGCTGGGGCGCCGCTGGCGCCGCAGGTGTTGGCGTTGGAGTATCGACGGGGAGTGTCGCGTTCAGTTTGACACCAGCCACGGCATGGATGTCAAGTATTCAATAACACGCTATCGCCTCCCTTCCGCTACCGTCCTGCCGCCATGCCCCATGACAGGGCATAAAATGCCAGGATCGGCGTCACCTGCACCCTTTGGTGCCGCCGACTCCGTCAAGAAATCACGATCAGTGTCCCGTCCCGCCCCCGCAGGTCGCGCAGGCCGGGTCGCGCGGCACCGCGAAGCGCCGCCACTCGCCGCTCAGGCCGTCGAAGGTGGAGAGCCCTCGGTGGGGCCTGCCGGCACCGCCGAGCAGCTTGATCGCCTCCAGCGCCTGGAAGCTGCCGATCAGCCCTACCAGCGGCGCCACCACGCCGCTCTCGGCGCAGGAGAGCGCCGCGTCGCCCTGGCCGTCCGGCGGGTAGAGGCAGGCGTAGCAGGGGCTCTCGGGGTCGCGGGGGTCGAACACCGCCAGCTGACCGGAGAAGCGGATCGCCGCCCCGGAGACCAGCGGCACCCGGGCCGCGCGGCTGGCGGCATTGATGGCGTAGCGGCTGGAGAAGCGGTCGGTGCAGTCGAGCACCACGTCCGCCGATGCCACCGCCTCGGCCAGCGCCTCCCCCGCCAGATGGGTCGTCAGCGTCTCGATGCGACACCCCGGGTTGAGCGCCAAGGCCGCCTCGCGGGCCGACTCGGCCTTGTTGCGCCCCAGGTCCGCCTCGCCGTGGGCGATCTGGCGTTGCAGGTTGGAGAGCTCGACCTCGTCGGCGTCGGCCAGGGTCAGGCGCCCCACCCCGGCGGCGGCGAGATAGAGCGCCACCGGCGAACCCAGCCCGCCGGCACCGACCACCAGGGCGTGGCCGGCGAGCAGGCGCTCCTGGCCCTCGATGTCCAGGGCCTCGAGCATGATCTGGCGGCTGTAGCGCAGCAGGTCGCGGTCGTTCATGGGGGGATTCACTTGCTGTCGAACTCCTCGATATCGGGCACGTGGAGGGAGAACTCCTCCTTGACCTCCTCCATCACCACGTAGCTCTTGGACTCCTTGACCCCGGGCAGGGTCAGTACCACGTCGCCGAGCAGCTGGCGGTAGGCGGACATCTCCGGGATACGGCACTTGAGGATGTAGTCGAACTGCCCCGAGACCAGGTGGCACTCCTGGATCTGGGGCAGCCGCGCCACGGCGCGGCGGAACTCGTCGAATACCGCCGGCGACTGGGTCTCCAGGCTGATCTCCACGAACACCAGCAGGTTGGCCTTGAGTGCGCGGGGGTCGAGCACGGCCTTGTAGCCGCGGATCACCCCGGCACGCTCCAGGCGCTTGACGCGTTCGAGGCAAGGGGTGGTGGAGAGCCCCACCTGGGAGGCGAGGTCGACGTAGGAGATGCGGGCGTTCTCCTGCAGGCAGCGCAGGATCCTGAGGTCGATGCGATCGAGGGAGCGTGTCTTGGCTTTCATTGTAAGGGTGGGTACCGGTGGGCAGAGTCATGAGCGCCGCCGTGACAGCGAAATCGACTGGAAATCACCCGGCATCACGGCGGCAAACGGAAAAATCCTCTGCCGAAGATGTACCACAGCCTTGCATCCCCGGCTATCAACGCTTGGTCTGACTCAGGCCGGCTGCCGCCCCAGGCTGATACGCTCGTGGCCGGCAAGGTCGCGGCGGCCGGCCACCTCGGCGTAGCCCGCTACTGCGAGCGCCTCGCGCACCGCCGCGGCCTGGCGAAAGCCGTGCTCCAGCAGCAGCCAGCCGCCGGGCAGGAGGTGCGCCCGGGCCGCCGTCGCCAGGTGGCGCAGGTCGGCCAGGCCCTGCTCGCCGGCCACCAGCGCCGAGCGCGGCTCGAAGCGCAGGTCGCCCGCGGCCAGGTGCGGGTCGTCCGCGGCGATATAGGGCGGGTTGGAGACGACCAGCTCGAAGCGGGCGTGGTCGCCCTTGCCCAGGGCGGCGAACCAGTCGCTCTCGCGGAACTCGGCGTTGGCGAGGCCCAGCCGCTCGGCGTTGCGCCGGGCCAGGGCCACCGCCTCGGGACGGATGTCGACGCCCAGCGCTCGCCAGCCGGGACGCTCGCTGGCGAAGGCCAGGGTGATGGCGCCGCTGCCGCTGCCCAGGTCGAGCAGCCGGCCGCGCGCCGCCGAGGCCTTCTCCAGGGCGGCCTCCACCAGGGTCTCGGTGTCGGGCCGCGGGATCAGGGTGCTGGGGTCGGTGGCCAGGGCGAGCCCCCAGAACTCGCGCTCGCCGGTGAGATAGGCCACCGGCTCCCCCGCCTCGCGGCGGGCGATCAGCGCCCGGAAGCGCCGGGCCGGCGCCTGCTCGGCCGCGCGGTCGCCCCAGGTGTAGAGCCAGGTGCGCTCGACCCCCAGCACGTGGCACAGCAGCACCTCGGCGTCGAGGCGTGCCGAGGGCGAGCCGGCCGCGACCAGACGCGCCGCGGCCTCGGCCAGCAGGGCGTCGAGGGTCAGGGTCGCTTCCGGCACCTCAGGCCTCCTGCTGAAGGGCGGCGAGCTGCTCGGCCTGGTACTCGTGGATCAACGGCTCGATCACCTCGTCGAGCTGCTCGCCGCTGATCACCTCGCCGAGCTTGTAGAGGGTGAGGTTGATGCGGTGGTCGGTGACCCGCCCCTGGGGGAAGTTGTAGGTGCGGATGCGCTCGCTGCGGTCCCCGGAGCCCACCAGGCTGCGCCGGGTATCGGCCTGCTGCTGGCGCTGGCTGTCCACGGCGTGCTGCTTGAGCCGGGCGGCGAGCAGCGACATCGCCTTGGCGCGGTTCTTGTGCTGGCTGCGCTCCTCCTGGCACTCCACCACCACGCCGCTGGGCAGGTGGGTGATGCGGATGGCGGAGTCGGTGGTGTTGACGTGCTGGCCGCCGGCACCGCTGGAGCGGAAGGTGTCCACGCGCAGATCGTTGGGGTCGAGGTCGACGTCGCCCACCGCCTCCACTTCGGGCATCACCGCCACGGTGCAGGCGGAGGTGTGGATGCGCCCCTGGGACTCGGTGGCCGGCACCCGCTGCACGCGGTGGGCGCCGGACTCGAACTTGAGCCGCGCATAGGCCCCCTCGCCCTTGATGCGCGCGATGATCTCCTTGTAGCCGCCCTGCTCGCCATGGCTGGCGCTGATCACCTCCACCTTCCAGCCGTGCTTCTCGGCGTAGCGGGAGTACATGCGGAAGAGGTCGCCGGCGAACAGCGCCGCCTCGTCGCCGCCGGTGCCGGCACGCACCTCGAGGAAGACGCTGCGCCCGTCATCGGGGTCCCGGGGCACCAGCAGGCGCTTGAGGCGCGCCTCCAGGGCGTCGCGCTTCTCGCGCCCCTCGGCCAGCTCCAGCTCGGCCAGCTCGCGCATCTCGGGGTCGCTGTCGGCGGCGAGGGACTCGGCGGCCTCGAGGTCGCCCTCCACGGCGCGGTAGTCGCGCCACGCCTCCACCAGCGCCTCGAGCTCGGCGTATTCGCGGGAGTAATCGCGGAAGCGGGACTGGTCGCCGATCACCTCGGGCTCCGCCAGCAGGGCGGCGAGCTCCTCGAAGCGCTCGCCGAAGGCGTCAAGACGCGCACGCAGGGAAGCTTTCATGGATCGTCCTATCGGGTCTTGTCGGGGGTCGCGTCGAGCAGCAGGTCGCCGGCCGCCCGCAGCAGGTCGTGGCGCTCTGCGGAGGCGGCCTCGCGCAGGGCCACGGTGGGACCGTGCAGCAGCCGGTTGGTGAGCTGGTGGGCCAGGCGACGCACCACCGCCTCGGGCTCCTCGCCGCGCCCCAGGCGCGCCAGGGCCTGCTCCAGGGAGTGGTCGCGCAGGGTCTCGGCACGGGCACGGAAGTCGTGGATCAGCTCGCTGCCGCTGCGGATGCGCCGGTCGTGGAGCCAGGCTCCCACGCCGTGCTCGATCAGCGACTCGGCCTGGTCGGCGGCCACCTGACGATGACGGCGGTTCTCCGCGATCACCTCCTGCAGGTCGTCGACCGTATAGAGAAAGATGTCGGCCAGCTGCCCCACCTCGGGCTCGATGTCCCGGGGCACGGCGATGTCGACCATGAAGATCGGCCGGTGACGACGCTTCTTCAGCGCCCGCTCCACCATGCCCTTGCCGAGGATCGGCAGCGGCGCCGCGGTGGAGGAGATGACGATGTCGGCCTCCACCAGGGCATCGGGGATGGCGTCCAGGGTGATCGCCCGGCCGCCCAGGGGCGCCGCCAGCTGCTCGCCCCGCTCGCGGGTACGGTTGGCCACGGTGAGCTGGCGCACCCCCGCCTCCACCAGGTGGCGGGCGACCAGCTCGATGGTCTCGCCGGCGCCGATCAGCAACGCCCGGGCACGACCGAAGTCCTCGAAGATGCGGCTGGCCATGCTCACCGCGGCGTAGGCCACCGACACCGGGTTGCGGCCGATGCCGGTCTCGGTGCGCACCTGCTTGGCCACGGCGAAGGTGTGCTGAAAGAGGCACTCGAGCTCCTTGCCCAGGCCGCGCGCCTCGCGGCTGGCCTGGTAGGCGTCCTTGAGCTGCCCCAGGATCTGCGGCTCGCCCAGCACCATGGAGTCGAGCCCCACCGCCACCCGCATCAGGTGGCGGGCGGCATCGTGGTCCAGGTAGTGATAGGCGCACTTCGAGAGGTCGTCCACCGGCAGGCCATGGAAGCGGCCCAGCCAGCGCAGGATGGCCGCCTCGCCCTCGGGCTCGGTCACGCAGTAGAGCTCGGTGCGGTTGCAGGTGGAGAGCACGGCCGCCTCCCGGACCTCGGGCAGGCCACGCAGCTCGCCCAGCGCGGCATCGAGCTCGGCCGGGGCGAAAGCCACCTGTTCACGCACCGCCACGGTGGCGGTGCGATGATTGATTCCAAGGGCAAGCAGCGTCATGCGTCGGGCATCTTGAACGTGGTGTGTGCGGCGGTTCGGCATGCGGGCCGGGCGCAAAGATTCTATCACAGCCCGGCCGGGATGGGCGCTTCCCCGCTGTGCCTTTGCCCGCGACGGTCGAGCCGTTATGCTGGGGCCACCGAACCGCAAGCCGAGACCCCCATGGCCCGCGACTCTCTCTCCTCCCCGTTACTGCGCCTTTCGACCGCCTCGCTGGCGCTGCTGCTGGCCGGCTGCCAGGCGCTCTCCCGCGACGAGGCGGGGTCACCGGCCATGGCGGATCCGCTGGACGACGCCCCGCCCATCACCCGCGGCCTCGACGCCGAGGGGCTGGCGGAGCTGCTCACCGCCGAACTCGCCGGCCAGCGCGGCGACTACCGCCGCGCCGCCGAGGGCTACCTGTCGGCCGGTGAGCGCTACCGTAATGCCAGCCTCGCCGAGCGCGCGGCCCTGGCCGCCAGCTTCGGGGACGAGCGCGAGCTGCTCGACCGCGCCGCCCGGGAGTGGCAGACCCTCGCCCCGGACAGTCCCGCCCCGGCCAGGCTGCTGGTCGGCCTGGCGATGCAGCGCGGCGACTGGGACGAGGCCCTGCGCCAGCGCCTGGCGCTGGTCCGGGAGGGAGGCGACAGCGAGATCACCTCGCTGGTCGAGTCCGCGCTAGCCGCGCAGGCCGACCCCGCCCCGTTGCTGGAGCGGCTGCGGGACCACCTGGAGGCGGCCCCGCGCGACGCCCGCCACCATGACGCCGAACTCGCCACCGCCCTGCTCGAGGTCGCCGTCGGCGACACCCAGGCCGCCGAGCGCCGCCTCGACCGTCTGGGCGACCGCACCCCAGAGCTTCCCGCGCTGTGGCTGACCCGCGCCCGCCTGGCCCAGGAGGAAGGCGACCATCGTGGCGCCCGCGCCGCCGCCACTCGCGGCCTAGAGGTCTCCCCCGGCGACGCCCGCTTCATCCTGCTGATCGCCCAGAGCGAGCTGCGCCTGGGCAACGTGGCCGCCGCCGAGGCGCAGACCGACGCCCTGCTGGAGGAGCATAACGGCGACGCCGACCTTATCCTCGGCCTGGCCCGGCTCTACCTCGACGAGGGCCATCCCGAGCCGGCGCGCCGCCTGCTGCTGCCCCTGGTGGAGGAGCCCGAGCCACCCTCCGATGCCTTCCTGCTGCTGGGCGACATCGCCCGCGCCGAGGGCGAGGCCGACAATGCCCTCCTCTATTACCGCCAGGTGAGCGCAGAGGAGTCCTTCCTGGCCAGCCGCCTGCGCGCCGCCGAGGCGCTGCTGGAGGAGGACCGCCTGGACGACGCCCGCGACTTCCTGCGCGCCGAGCGCCGGCGCCACGACGACCGCTTCGACGACCTGATCGCCCTGGAGGTGGAGCTGCTCGACCGCGAGGGGCAGCAGGCGGAGGCCGATGCGCTGATCGACCGCGAGCTCTCGCGCACCCCCAACAACGAGGCGCTGCTCTACCTGCGCGGCATGCGCGCCTTCGAGGCCGGCGACCTGGAGGCGATGGAGCGCGACCTCGAGCGCATCATCGAGCGCAACCCCGACAACGCCATGGCCCTCAACGCCCTGGGCTACACCCTGGCCGACCAGGGCCCCGAGTCGCGCCTGGAGGAGGCCGGCGAGCTGGTGGAGCGGGCCCACGAGCTCGACCCCGACAACCCGGCGATCCTCGACAGCCTGGGCTGGGTGCGCTATCGCCAGGGCGACCCCGAGGCTGCCCTGCCCTGGCTCGAGCGCGCCTACTCCGCCATGCCGGACCAGGAGATCGCCGCCCACCTGGCCGAGGTGTTGTGGGCGCTGGGGCGACGCGACGAGGCGCGCGACCTGGTGGAAGAGGCCCGCGAGCGCTTCGACGAGCATCCGCTGATTGACGACCTGCTTCGGCGCGAGCCCGGCCTCGCCCCCGCGGCCCCCGCCGACTGATCACGCCCTTCTATCGAACCGATCACGCCCTCCAACCGTTCAGGGGAACCCCATGCGATACCACACACCGCTGCGCCTCACGGCCGTCCTGCTGCTGCTGGCCCTGGCCGCCGGCTGTGCCCGCCAGCAACCGCTGCCCGAGGGAGAGCGCGCCGCCGGGCAGTGGCAGGAGCAGGCCGAGCGCGTCGAGGCCCTGGAGAGCTGGCAGCTGGCCGGCAAGGCGGGCCTGCGCACCCCCGAGGACTCCACCAGCGCCAACCTCGACTGGCGCCAGACCCCCCACCACTACCGCCTGCTGATCAGCGGCCCCTTCGGCGGCGGCCGCACCACCCTGGAGGGGCGCGAGGGACGCTTCTCGCTGACCAACGCCGAGGGGCGCTTCGAGGCCGATACCCCCGAGGCCTTGATGGAGGAGCAGCTGGGCTGGTCGCTGCCGCTGGGCGCGCTGTCGGACTGGATCCGCGGCCTGCCCGGCGACGACAGCGAACACCGCCTGGAGGAGGACGAGCGGGGCTTCCCGGCCCGCCTCGAGCAGGACGGCTGGGAGATCGAGTACCGGGACTGGCTCCTCGTCGACGACCTCTGGCTGCCGCGGCGGCTGGTGATGACCTACGACGAGTTGCGCGTCACCCTGGTGGTCAACGACTGGCGCCCTCTCGAGGAGTAGCGAAGCGGCGATGTGCGAGCTCTCCCTCACCCTGCCGGCGCCCGCCAAGCTCAATCGGATGCTGCACATTACCGGGCGGCGCGCCGACGGCTACCACGAGCTGCAGACGCTGTTCCAGTTCCTCGACCACGGCGACACCCTGCACCTCGCCCGACGCGACGACGGCGAGATTCGCCTCACCCCCGGGGTCGACGGGGTGGCGCCCGAGCACAACCTGGTCGTGCGCGCCGCGCGACGGCTCCAGGCCGAGGGCGGTAGCCGGGCGGGCGCCGACATCCGCCTGGAGAAGCGCCTGCCCATGGGCGGCGGCCTGGGCGGCGGCAGCTCGGACGCCGCCACCACCCTGCTCGGCCTCAACCGCCTCTGGGGGCTCGGACTCTCGCTCGAGCGCCTGGCCCGGCTCGGCCTGACGCTGGGCGCCGACGTGCCGGTCTTCGTCCACGGCCACGCCGCCTGGGCCGAGGGGGTCGGCGAGCGCCTCACCCCGGTGGCACTCGACACCCCCTGGTTCGTGGTGGTCCACCCCGGCATCGAGGTCGCCACCCCGGCGGTGTTCCGGGCCCCCGAATTGACACGCCACACCCCCCCGATTACCATGGCGCGCGCATTGCAGGGGGGAGCGTCAAGCTGGCGCAACGACTGCGAGGCCACGGTAAGGGCGCTCTACCCGCCGGTGGCCGAGGCACTGGACTGGCTCGCCGGGCGCGCGCCGACCATGCTGACCGGCACCGGTGCCTGCGTCTTCGCCCGCCTGGCGGCGGAACACCAGGCCGATCGGCTGCTGGCCGAGATCGACGGCCGCTGGCAGGCCTTCAAGGCCCGCGGACTCAACCGTTCCCCGCTGCACGACGTTCTGGATCGCTGATCGCCCCCGATCCGAATCCCCCGATGACCCAACACTGCATAGGTGGCTGCGCGTGTCTAATTTGATGGTTTTCGCCGGGAACGCCAATCCCGAACTCGCCCGGAAGATCGCCGAGAGTCTGGACACCCACCTGGGCAACGCCACGGTCGGCCAGTTCAGCGACGGCGAGATCGCGGTCGAGATCAACGAGAACGTGCGCGGCAAGGACGTCTTCGTGCTGCAGTCCACCTGTGCGCCCACCAACGACAACCTGATGGAGCTGATCCTGATGGTTGATGCCCTGCGCCGGGCCTCGGCGACGCGCATCACCGCGGTGGTGCCCTACTTCGGCTATGCCCGCCAGGACCGCCGGGTGCGCTCCGCCCGCGTGCCGATCTCGGCCAAGATCGTCGCCGACATGATGGTCAAGGCCGGCGTCGACCGGGTGATGACCATGGACCTGCACGCCGACCAGATCCAGGGCTTCTTCGATGTGCCGGTGGACAACGTCTACGGCTCACCGATCCTGCTCGACGACATCGAGCGCCAGAACTACGAGAACCTGGTGGTGGTCTCCCCCGACGTGGGCGGCGTGGTACGCGCCCGGGCCATCGCCAAGCAGCTCAATGCCGACCTCGCCATCATCGACAAGCGTCGCCCCTCGGCCAACCAGGCCCAGGTGATGCACATCATCGGCGAGATCCAGGGCCGCAACTGCGTGGTGGTGGACGACATGATCGACACCGCCGGCACCCTGTGCAAGGCCGGCGAGGCGCTCAAGGAGCACGGCGCCCATCGCGTGGTGGCCTACGCCACCCACCCCATCCTCTCCGGCCCCGCGGTGGACAACATCACCGGCTCGGTGCTGGACGAGGTGGTGGTCACCGACACCATCCCGCTCTCCGACGTGGCGCGGCGCAGCGGCAAGATCCGCCAGCTGAGCGTCGCCGGGCTGATCGCCGAGGCGATCCGTCGGGTGAGCAAAGAGGAATCCGTCAGCGCCATGTTCCACTGAGGGGACACCCTCGGCAACAGGCGCCGGAAAGCGCCCTTCGGGGCACCCGGAAACGTCAGGGCTCTGGTCGCGGACCCTGGCGTTTCCCTACTTCAAACGAGAGGCAATTCCATGTCCGATTTTACCCTTAACGCCAGCGTTCGTAACGACCTGGGGAAAGGTGCGAGCCGCCGCCTGCGTCGTGCGAACGAGCAGGTTCCCGCCATCATCTATGGTGGCGAGAAGGCGCCCCAGCCGGTCTCCGTCGAGAAGTCCGCCTTCTACAAGGCGATCGAGCAGGAGGCCTTCTTCTCCTCGGTGATCGACCTGGTGGTCGACGGCAAGAGCGAGCAGGTGGTGGTGCGTGACCTGCAGCGTCACCCCTACAAGCCGCTGGTCACCCACGCCGACTTCATGCGCGTGGACGCCACCCACGAGATCACCCTCAACGTGCCGCTGCACGTGGTGGGCGAGGAGACGTGCAAGGGCATCAAGGACGAGGGCGGCGAGCTGCACGTCCTGACCAACGAGGTCCAGGTCAGCTGCCTGCCCAAGGACCTGCCCGACTACCTCGAGGTGGACATCTCCGCCGTCGCGCTGGGCACCACCCTGCACCTCTCCGACCTGACGCTGCCGGCCGGCGTGGCCCTGGTCGAGCTGACCCACGGCGAGGACCATGACCAGGCGGTGCTGAGCATCACCAAGCCCAAGGTCCGCGCCGAGGAGGAAGACGAAGGCGGGGCCGCCGAGGGCGAGGAAGAGGGCAAGCAGGGCGAGGAGTGATCCTCACCCGCTCCGGGGCCGCGCCTGGCGCGGCCCTCCCCCTGTCGATCAAGCGCCCCGGCGCTTGATTTTTTTTGGAGGCGAGACGCATGGGACAGGTCAGAGCGATCATCGGGCTGGGCAATCCCGGCGCCGACTACGAGGCCACCCGCCACAACGCGGGCGCCTGGCTGGTGGAGGCGGTGGCACGCCGCGCCGGCGCGGCGCTGCGCGCCGACCGCAAGTTCATGGGGCTCCATACGCGGGTGCAGTTCGAGGGGCATGACCTGCACCTGCTCAACCCCACCACCTTCATGAACCGCAGCGGCGCCGCCGTGGCCGCGCTGTGCCAGTTCTACAAGATCGCCGCGGACGAACTGCTGGTCGCCCACGACGAGCTCGACATCGCCCCCGGCACCGCCCGCTACAAGCGCGGCGGCGGGCACGGCGGCCACAACGGCCTGCGCGACATCGTCAGCGCCCTGGGCAACGAGGGCGGCTTCCATCGCCTGCGCATCGGCATCGGCCACCCCGGCGACTCGCGCCAGGTGACCCACTACGTGCTGGGGCGCCCCGGCAAGGCCGAGCACGCCGCCATCGAGGCCGCCATCGACGAGTGCCTGGCCACCCTGCCCGACGCCCTCGACGGCCAGTGGGCGAAGGCCATGAACCGGCTGCACAGCTTCTCCGCCTGAGGCGGAGAAGCCAGTCATCGGCTCGA
>JBKHEO010000026.1:0-26546 GCA_046540755.1 Halomonas sp.
CGGGTCGCCTGCCCGGCCACATGAACGTGCTGCTGGCCGAGGCCAAGGTGCCCTACGACATCGTGCTGGAGATGGACGAGATCAACGACGACTTCGCCTCCACCGACGTGGTGATCGTCATCGGCTCCAACGATATCGTCAACCCGGCCGCCCAGGAGGATCCCAACAGCCCCATCGCCGGCATGCCGGTGCTCAAGGTGTGGGAGGCCAAGCAGGTGTTCGTCTGCAAGCGTGGCCAGGGGACCGGCTACTCCGGCATCGAGAACCCGCTGTTCTTCAAGGAGAACACCCGCATGTTCTACGGCGATGCGCGCAAGAGCATCGACGACCTGCTGCCGCTGGTCGACTGAGCCGGCCTGCCGCCCGGGCCTCGGCCCGGGCGCTGTCGCTTCGAGACGCCCCCTCGCGGGGCGTTTTTCGTTACACTGCGCTCATCGATTCCGACTGATACGGGGCCACCATGACCGATCAACCCCTGCGCGTGGCGGTGCTCGGCGGCGGCAGCTTCGGCACCGCGCTCGCCAGCATCGCCGCCGACAACGGCGCCCAGGTGCGCCAGTGGCTGCGCGACCCGGCGCTGGCCGAGCAGATCAATCGCGAACACGTCAACGGCCGCTACCTGCCCGGCTACGCCATGAACCCCGGGGTGGTGGCCGCCACCGAGATGGCCGAGGTGCTCGAGGAGGCGGACCTGGTGCTGGTGGCGATCCCCTCCAAGGCGTTCCGCGAGGTGGTGCGTCAGGCGCGCCCCTGGCTCGCCCCGCACCAGATCCTGGTGACCACCGCCAAGGGCATCCAGGAGGAGGGCTTCAAGCTGATGAGCCAGATCCTCGAGGAGGAGACCGGCTTCTCGCATATCGGCGTGATCTCGGGGCCCAACCTCGCCTCCGAGGTCGCCGACCGCCAGCTCACCGCCACCGTGATCGCCAGCGACGACCCCGAGACCCGCACGCGGGTGCAGACGGCGCTGGGCTGCGACTACTTCCGGGTCTACGCAAGCAATGACCGCTACGGGGTGGAGCTCGGCGGCGCGCTCAAGAACATCTACGCCATCGCCGCCGGCATGGCCGCCGCACTCGGCATGGGCGAGAACACCCGCAGCATGCTGATGACCCGGGCGCTGGCCGAGATGAGCCGCTTCGCCGTGGCCCAGGGCGCCAACCCCATGACCTTCCTGGGGCTGGCCGGGGTCGGGGATCTCATCGTCACCTGCTCCTCGAAGCTCTCGCGCAACTACCGGGTCGGCTTCGCCCTGGGCGAGGGCAAGTCCCTCGACGAGGCGGTGGAGGCGCTGGGCCAGGTGGCCGAGGGGGTCAACACCGTGCGCCTGGTGCGCGACCGGGCCCGGCAGGAGGGGATCTACATGCCCCTGGCCGAGGGGCTCTACCAGGTGCTGTTCAAGGGGGTGCCGGCCAAGCAGATGGCCCGGCTGCTGATGCTGGGCGAGCAGAGCAGCGACGTGGAGTTCGTCTTGGCCCGGGAGGATGTCCAGCGCGCCCATCGCGAGTGCGGCGCGGAGGGCAGCGCCGAACCGCGTGGCCAGGAAGGAGGCGAGCATGGCTGAGCGACTCTGGCTCATGCGCCACGGCGAGGCGGGGCCGGGCACACCGGATTCCGAACGCGAGCTTACCGCCCGCGGCCGCGCGGAGGCGGGGCGCATGGCGGCCTGGCTGGCGGGCCCGGACGGGCCGGGCGAGGCGCGCCTGCTGGCGAGTCCCTATCGCCGCGCGCGGCAGACCGCCCGTCTCGTCGGCGAGGCGCTCGCCCTCGAGGTCGAGACGCTCTCCCTGCTGACGCCGGACGACGCGCCCGGGCCGGTGAGCGACTGGCTGCTCGCGCAGCCGGCGGGTCGGCCGCTGATCCTGGTCAGCCATATGCCGCTGGTGGGGGCGCTTGCCGGGCTGCTGGTGGAGGGGCGGGCGGATCGTGGCCCGGGTTTCCCCACTGCCGGTGTGGCGGCGCTCGAGGCCGATGTCTGGGCCGCGGGCTGCGCGCGCCTGGCAAGGTTGGTTACCCCGGCCGAGCTGGACTGAGACGGGGCCCGCAGAGGGCCTTCCGGAACGCGAGGTGCGCCGGGGGCTAGATCAGGCCGGCCATCTGCAGGCCGAAGGCGCCCAGGGTAATCGTCACGCTGGCCATCAGGGTGGTCAGGGCGATGATGTTGGCGGTGAGCACGGCGTTGCCGCCCATTGCCTTGGCCATCACGAAGGCCGCCGCCGCGGTGGGGCTTGAGAAGAACAGGAACATCACCCCCAGCTCGCGCCCCTCGAAGCCGGCCAGCCAGGCCGCTCCGGTGCCCAGCGCTGGCAATGCCACCATCTTCATCAGGCTGGCGCTCAGCGCCGTGATGCCGGAGGTCCGCAGGGCACCGAAGGAGAGGGTGGCGCCGATGCAGATCAGCGCCAGCGGCAGGGTCAGGGAGGCGAAGTAGTCGCCGGAGGTCAGCAGCCAGCCGGGCAGGGGCGGCGCCAGCAGCGCCACCGGCACCGCCGCCACCACCGCTAGGATCAACGGGTTGCGCACGATATGGGCGAGGATCTCGCGCCAGTTGACCCGGGACTCGTCGCGATAGGCGGCCAGGGCCACCACCGAGAAGGCGTTGTAGGTGAGGATCACCACCCCCAGCAGCAGGCCACCGGCGGAGAGGCCGTAGTCGCCGTACATGCCGGCGGCCAGCGCCAGGCCGACGATGCCGCAGTTGCCGCGGAAGGCGCCCTGGATGTAGCTGCCACGGTCGGCGTGCGGCACGCGCCACCGCGCCCAGCCCCACACGGCCAGGAAGCCGCCCAGGGTGATCAGCGCGAAGGCGGCCAGCAGCCGGGGGTTCAGGGTGGCTGCCAGGTCGGCGCGAATGATGCTCAGGAAGATCAGGGTGGGCAGGGTGGCCTTGAACACCAGCTGGGAGGCGGTGGTGACGAAGGCGGCGTCGATCCAGCGGGCGCGCTTGAGCCCCAGCCCGATGAAGACCATGGCGAAGACCGGCAGGGTGATCTCCAGGGTGGAGCGGAAGAGCGCCAGGGCCTCCATCAGCGTACCAGCCAGAAGCCGACCGCCAGGGCGGCGAGCACGGTGGTGAAGAAGAGACGGTTGCGGGTGCGGTTATCGCGGGGCTTGGGGGGGCTCACGCTGCCTCCGGTCAGGGATGGGGACGACTTGGCGAAACATGGTAATCCCGTTAGCCTGCTATCACCAGACGCCCCGCGCCACCCCGACCCCCGGACCAGGACGCCCCCATGACCCTCGCCGAGCCCGACCGCCCCACGCTGCTGTTCGCCCACGCCAACGGCTTTCCCGGGATCAGCTATCGCAGCTTCCTGTCACCGCTGGGGGAGCGCTTCACCCTGCACCCCCTCGACCGGCTCGGCCACCATCCCGACTTCCCGGTGGGGCACAACTGGCTGGCGCTGCGCGACGAGCTGCTCCACGTTCTCGAGGATCTCGAGACCCCGGTGATCGGCGTGGGCCACTCCATGGGCGGGGTGCTGATGGCCATGGCCGCCGAGGCGGCCCCCGAGCGCTTCCGCTGCGTGGTGATGCTCGACCCGCCGCTGATGCTGGGGCCAGACGCCTGGGCCATGAAGATCGCCAAGCGCCTGGGGATGGTGGACCGCTTCACCCCCGCCGGCCAGAGCCTGGGGCGGCGCACCACCTGGCCGGACCGCGAGACGATGCGCCACTACCTGCGACGCCGTGGCCTCTTCCGTCGCTTCACCGAGCAGGCCATGGACGACTACGTGGAGGGCGGCACCCGCCTGCTGGACGACGGCCGTGCGGTGCTGGTCTACGACCCCGCCGTCGAGGTGGAGATCTTCCGCCACCTGCCGGACCACCTGGGGGATCTGCCGCGCCGGCTGCGGGTGCCCCACGCGGTGCTGGCCGGCGAGGACTCCGATCTTCTCACCCCGCGCCGCCGCCGGCGCCTCGCCCGCCACGGCGTCCGGGTGCGCCAGGTGCCCGGCACCCACATGTTCCCCATGGAGCATCCCGACGCGGCCCGCCAGGCGCTGCTCGGCGTGCTCGACGAGCTGATCGGGGCGGCCCCATGACGGCGCCGCAGCCGCTGCGGCTGGCCAATGGCCGCCTGGCGGCCCTGGCCTGGGGCGACCCCGGGGCCCCCGCCTGGCTGGCGCTGCACGGCTGGCTCGACAACGCGGCGAGCTTCTCGCGCCTGGCCCCGTTGCTGGTGGAGCGCCTGGGCATCCGCCTCGTGGCCATCGACTTCGCCGGACACGGCCACTCTGCCCATTCGCCCGGCGACTACGCCATCTGGGACTACTGCGACGACGTCCTCGACGCCGTCGAGGCGCTGGGCGAGGCCTCGCCCACCCTGCTGGCACACTCCATGGGGGCCGGGGTGGCCTGCCTGGTCGCCGCGGCGCTGCCCGAGCGGGTGGGGCGGCTGGCGCTGATCGACGGCCTGGGGGCGGTGACCAGCCCCGCCGAGGAGGCCCCTCGGCAGTTGCGCCGCGGCCTGCTGGGGCATCGCCGCCCGCCCTCCCGCGGGTCGCGCTATGCTGACGAGGAGGCGGCCGTGGCGGCGCGGGTGAAGGGGGGCGCGACGCCGGTGGATGCCGCTACCATCCGGCCGGTGGTGGCGCGCAACCTCCGCCCGCTGCCGGATGGTCGCCAGGGCTGGCGCAGCGACCCCCGGCTGGTGCGTCCCTCGCCGGTGCGCCTGACCCCCGCGCAGGTGAAGGCCTGCCTGGCGGCGATCGCCTGCCCCGCGCTGCTGGTGGAGGGGGAAGGCGGTATCCTCGGCGAGGGGCAACGGGCGCGGGCCGCCCGCGCGGTGCTGCCGGGGCTCGAGCGCCGGGTGCTGCCGGGCGGGCACCACCTGCACCTGGAACCCGGCGCGGTGGCGGCGGTGGCCGAGGCCATCACCGCCTGGGCGGAAGGCCCGTCCGCGGCGAGGCGGGCAGGGAGGCCTGAGGTGCCAGCCGACAGGCCAGGGCGCGAGAACGCAGACAGCCGGGAGAGGAGAACCGAATCATGAGCGAGGAGAGCGGGACGTCCCCCCGGGACAGGCGCGTGGCGCTGGTGCTCGGCAGCGGCGGGGCGCGCGGCTATGCGCATATCGGCGTGATCGAGGAGCTCGAGCGGCGCGGCTATGAGGTGGTGATGATCTCGGGCTGCTCCATGGGCGCCCTGGTGGGCGGCATCTACGCCGCCGGCCAGCTGGACGCCTACCGCGACTGGGTCTGCCGGCTCGACTACTTCGACGTGCTCAAGCTGGTGGATATCACCTGGAGCCCCATGGGCGCCATGCGGGCCAGCAAGGTGATGGCCAAGCTGGAGAGCCTGGTGGGGGACACCCGCATCGAGGACCTGGCGATACCGGTCACCACCGTGGCCACCGACCTGACCCGCCAGCGCGAGGTGTGGTTCCAGAGCGGCCCGCTGCTGGAGGCGATCCGCGCCTCCATCGCCGTACCGGGAGTGATCACCCCGGTGCATTGCGGCGATCAGGTGCTGGTGGACGGTGGCCTGCTCAACCCGCTGCCGATCATGCCCACCCTGGCCGCCCGTTCCGACCTGGTGATGGCGGTCAACGTCACCGCCCACAGCCCGCGGCCGGTGACCCTGGAGGAGCTGCTGCCGCCGGAGGCGGCCCGGGAGGAGCGCGAGCGCGAGGCCGCCCGCGACGCCTCGGGGGTGGACTTCACCGGCTGGATCGAGGGAGTGAGGAGTGCCGCGGGTCGCTGGATCGACGGCCTGGGCGTGGGCGGGCGCGAGTCGGAGGAGGCGTCTGTGGACGAGGAGGGCGCCCGTCGCCGTCAGTGGGGGCGGCTCGATACCGTGCTGGCCTCCTTCGACATCACACAGGCGGCCCTGGCCAAGTACAAGGTGGCGGGGCATCCGCCGGACGTGCTGATCGAGGTGCCCAAGACGGTATGCGGTGCCTACGAGTTCCACCGCGCCGAGGCGCTGATCTCGCTGGGCCGCCAGCTGGCGGTGGAGGCGCTGGATCGCTTCGAGGGGCGACGCGATCCGGGCTGGGGCCGCCAGTCCATCGTGGTCGAGCCGGAGGTGCCGAAGGCGTAGGGGGTCAGGGCGCGCCGCGGCGGCGCAGCAGCACGTAGACGGCGCCGGTGCCACCGTCGGCGTCGGTGGCCGAGCAGAAGGCCAGCACCCCCGGCCACTCGCGCAGCCAGGCGTTGACGTGGCTCTTGATCACCGGGTAGTTGCCGTCGGCGCCCCACGCCTTGCCGTGCACCACCAGCAGGCAGCGGCGCCCCTCGGCGCCGGCATCGCGCAGGAAGCTCTCGAGCTCGGCCCGCGCCTCGTCCAGGGTGTAGCCGTGCAGGTCCAGCCCGGCCTCCCAGGCCAGCTCGCCGCGCTTCAGGCGGCTGCGCTCCCGCCAGGGCAGGTCGGGCAGGAAGAACTCCAGGGGCTCGGAGGGGCGCACCGCCTCGACGCGGCCGTCGGAGGTGCGCCCCGTGGCGCTCTCCTCGCCGGCGGCCTGGGCGGCGGCACGGCGTGCGGCGGCGGCCGGGTCCTCGCGGCGTGGGCGGCCGGGGTCGGCGCGGTTGCGGGCGATGCGACGCACCCCGGCCTCGCGCAGGGCCTGGCGGAAGGCGCTGATCTCGTCGTCGTCCGGGCGGTGGCGGTCTCGGCTCATGGGGCGCGGATCGGTTGGCGTGGGCGACCAGTATACCCGGCGTGGCGTGGCTGTGAACCGGCACGCCGGGTTACAATCCGGGCTTTCCCCACGATGTTCAGGTGCTCCCTTGGCCGACCCGCACGCCCCCCGCGCGACCTCTTCCCTCGCCCTCGACGATGACCGCCTGGTCGCCGAGCTCTTCACCCTGCGCGACTGCCTGCGCTGGGCGGCCAGCGAGTTCCATCTTGCCGGCCTCTTCCACGGCCACGGCACCGACTCGCCCTGGGACGAGGCGGTGGCGCTGACCCTGGGGGCCCTGCACCTGCCCTGGAACGTCGACCCGGCGGTGCTCGACGCGCGCCTGCTGCCCCTGGAGCGGGAGCGTATCGTGGCCCTGGTGCGGGCCCGTGTCACCACCCGTCGGCCGCTGCCCTACCTGCTCGGCGAGGCCTGGTTCGCCGGCCTGCCCTTCGACGTCGACGAGCGGGTGCTGATCCCGCGTTCGCCCATCGCCGAGCTGGTGGAGCAGGGCTTCGCCGCCTGGTTCCCCGAGGAGCCGCCGGCGCGGGTGCTCGACCTCTGCACCGGCTCGGGCTGCATCGGCATCGCCACCGCCCTGCACCTGCCCGCCTGCGAGGTGACGCTCTCCGACATCAGCCAGGAGGCGCTGGCGGTGGCGCGCCAGAACATCAGCCGGCACGACGTCGGCGGGCGGGTGCGTGCGGTGCACTCGGACCTCTTCGCGGCGCTCACCGGGCGCTTCGACCTGATCGTTTCCAACCCGCCCTACGTCGACGCCCGGGACCTCGCCACCATGCCCGCCGAGTTCCGCCACGAGCCGGCCCTGGCGCTGGGGGCTGGCGACGACGGCCTGGCGATCGTGCGGCGCATCCTGCGCGAGGCGCGCGGCCACCTCAGCGACCGCGGCGTGCTGGTCGTCGAGGTGGGCAACTCCGACCGCCACCTGGAGGCCGCCTTCCCCGAGGTGCCCTTCCTGTGGCTCGACTTCGAGCGCGGCGGCCAGGGCGTCTTCGCCCTCACCGCCGAGGAACTCGACGCCCATGCGGCGTCCTTCGCCTGATCCCCGCCCCCCTCAAGGAGACGCGCCCATGTCCGGCAACACCTTCGGCAAGCTGTTCACCGTCACTACCTTCGGCGAGAGCCACGGCCCGGCGCTGGGCGCCATCGTCGACGGCTGCCCGCCGGGACTGCCGCTCTGCGAGGAGGACCTGCAGCGTGACCTCGACCGTCGGCGCCCGGGCACCTCGCGCCATACCACCCAGCGCCGCGAGCCGGACCGTGTCAGGATCCTCTCCGGGGTCTTCGAGGGGGTGACCACGGGTACCTCGATCGGCCTGGTGATCGAGAACACCGACCAGCGCTCCAAGGACTACTCGAAGATCAAGGACCAGTTCCGGCCCGCCCACGCCGACTACAGCTACCACCACAAGTACGGCATCCGCGACTACCGGGGCGGCGGGCGCTCCAGCGCCCGGGAGACCGCCATGCGGGTGGCGGCCGGGGCCATCGCCAAGAAGTATCTTGCCGAGCGGGGCATCACGGTGCGCGGCTACATGAGCCAGCTCGGCCCCATCGCCATCGACTTCAAGCAGTGGGAGGCGGTGGACGACAACCCCTTCTTCTGCCCCGACCCCGACCGCGTACCCGAGCTCGAGGCCTACATGGACCAGCTGCGCCGCGACCAGGATTCGGTGGGCGCGAGGATCAGCGTGGTCGCCGAGGGGGTACCCCCGGGCCTCGGCGAGCCGGTGTTCGACCGCCTGGACGCCGAACTGGCCCATGGCCTGATGAGCATCAACGCGGTGAAGGGGGTGGAGATCGGCGACGGCTTCGCCAGCGTGGCGAGCCGCGGCAGCGAGCATCGCGACGAGATGACTCCCGAGGGCTTCCTCTCCAACCACGCCGGCGGGGTGCTGGGCGGCATCTCCAGCGGGCAGGCGATCATCGCCCACCTGGCGCTCAAGCCCACCTCCAGCATCACCACCCCGGGGCGCAGCATCGACGTCCATGGCCACCCGGTGGAGGTGGTCACCCGGGGTCGCCACGACCCCTGCGTGGGCATCCGCGCCACCCCCATCGCCGAGGCGATGATGGCGCTGACCCTGATGGACCACCTGCTGCGCCACCGCGCCCAGAACGCCGATGTCAGGGTGGACACCCCGGTGCTGCGCTAAGCGACGGGGCGCCTCTCCTCCTCCCTCCCTGGCTGCTACACTGCGGACTGGACACACGCACAAGGCTGCCACCATGAAGATCAACGTCGAGTTCGACCTCACCCCCGACGAGTTCCGCCAGGCGCTGGGCCTGCCCGACGTGGCCGGTTTCCAGCAGGAGTTGCTGGATCGCATCCAGCGGCAGATGGAGTCCGGCGTCGAGGGCTACGACCCCATGAGCCTGATGCAGCCCTTCCTGCAGCAGTCCGGCATGGGGCAGGGGCTGACCCAGGGGCTCTCCCAGGGTCTGTCCCAGGGCCTCTCCAGCTTCGGCACCTACCAGCAGATGATGCTGGACATGCTCAAGCAGGCGGGACAGGGCGGTGCCCAGGGGGGCGACGCCTCCGGCGGTGAGTCGGGCGAAGCCGCCTCGTCCGCCGGCACCAAGCCCGAGGAGCGCGCCTCGGCTAGCTCGACCCGCAAGGCCGGCGCGTCCAGCCGCAGCAAGAGTACCGCCAGCGCCCGCTCGCGCGGCAAGCGCGAGGAGTGAATGACGCCTTCGACTTTCATCCTCTTGCAACACGGGCGCTGGCAGACTAGGCTTTGTGCAGTGCAACATAGTGGGCGCGACGCCCGCCGGGCTAAACCATCACGGGAGGATTCCCCATGCAGGACAAGATGATCGAAAGCTTCAACGAGCAGACCCGCAAGTTCTTCGAGCCGATGCGCAAGCTCAACTCCCTGATGCTGGACAACATGGAGAAGCTCTCCCAGTACCAGATGGAGTCCATGAAGCGTTACAGCCAGATGGGCACCGAGCGGCTGCGCGACGCCAGCGAGGTCAAGGACAGCGACAGCCTGCGCGACTTCGGCACCCGCCAGGCCGAGATGATGAACCAGCTCTCCCAGCAGATGATGGAGGACGCCAAGGCGCTCTCCGAGATGAGCATAGAGTTCAAGGCCGAGATGGAGAAGCTCTTCGCCGAGCAGGCCAAGGCCCTGGGCGAGGCCCAGCAGGGTGCCGCGGCCCAGGCACAGGGCGCGACGGCCAAGGGCGAGAAGAGCGAGCCGGCCAAGGCGCAGTCCTCGCGCGGCGGCAGCACCAAGAGCTGAGCCGCCGGCATCCGGCCCGCCAGCCATCGCGGGTTACCGATAGAACCGCCGTCCTCCTCCGGAGGGCGGCGACGTATGCTGTCTGACGTCGGCACGGCATAGCCGACGCACCGGGAGGGTTCAATGCAGCCAGGGGTTCAAGCACCGACACAGGCCGAGCTGGAGGCGTGGAACGCCCAGCTCCAGCAGATCGGCGAGGAGTACCGTCACCTGATGAGCGACCTGCTGGAGCGCATGGTTCCCAGCGACGCCGCCGACTCCGTCTACGAGGACATGCGGGAGAGCTTCCAGGCGGCGGCGGAGTCGCTGATGGGCAACCCGCCCCAGCTGTGGCAGACCCAGGCCCGGCTGCTGCAGGACCAGGTCCAGCTGTGGCAGAACGGCCTGCGCGCCATGGCCGGCGAGAACGTCGAGCCGCTGGTTACCCCGGACAAGGGCGACCGCCGCTTCAAGGACGAGGCCTGGACCCAGGACCCCTACTACCTGGCGATCATGCAGCAGTACCTGCTCTTCTCGCGACTGGTGGAGGAGCTGGTCGACGGCCTCGACCTGCCGGCGGAGCAGAAGCGGCGCCTGGAGTTCTACGCCCGCCAGCTGGTCAACGCCATGTCGCCCACCAACTTCGTCACCACCAACCCGGAGGTGATGCGCAGGACCATGGAGACCCGGGGCCAGAACCTGGTCGACGGCCTGGCCCGGCTGCGCCGGGACCTGGCCAACTCCGCCGAGGGGCTCAACGTCACCATGACCGATCGCAGCGCCTTCGAGGTGGGCAGCAACATCGCCGTCACCCCGGGCTCGGTGGTCTACGAGAACGAGCTGATCCAGCTGATCCAGTACACCCCCACCACCGAGCAGGTCTACAAGACCCCGCTGCTGGTGATTCCGCCCTGGATCAACAAGTACTACATCCTCGACCTGCGCGAGGACAACTCCTTCGTCAAGTGGCTGGTGGGTCAGGGGCATACGGTGTTCCTGATCTCCTGGCGCAACCCGGGGCCCGAGCAGGGCGACCTGACCTGGGCCGACTACATGCAGCTCGGCCCCATCGATGCCATGGCGGCGATCGAGCAGGCCACCGGCGAGAAGTCGGTCAACCTGCTCAGCTACTGCGTGGGCGGCACCCTGGCGGCCACCACCGTGGCCTACCTGACCAGCACCCGCCGCGGGCGCAAGGTGAAGTCGGTCACCTACATGACCACCCTGCAGGACTTCCGCGATCCCGGCGAGATCGGCGTCTTCCTGAGCGAGCCGGTGCTGCAGGGCATCGAGGCCAAGATGGAGCGCGACGGTTACCTGGATGGCCGGGTGATGGCCTTCAGCTTCAACCTGCTGCGCGAGAACGACCTCTTCTGGTCCTTCTATATCAGCAACTACCTCAAGGGCGATGTGCCGGCGCCCTTCGACCTGCTCTACTGGAACACCGACGGTACCAACCTGCCGGCGGCGACCCACGGCTGGTACCTGCGCCATATGTACCTGGAGAACCGCCTGGTGGAGCCCGGTGGCATCGAGCTCGACGGCGTCAAGATCGACCTGCGCAAGGTCTCCACGCCGAGCTACTTCCTCTCCACCCGGGAGGATCATATCGCGCGCTGGAACAGCACCTACTACGGCGCCCTGCTGCCCAAGGGGCCGGTCACCTTCGTGCTGGGCGGCTCCGGCCATATCGCCGGGGTGGTCAATCCGCCGCACAAGAACAAGTACGGCTACTGGACCAACGACGAGCTGCCCGAGACCCACGAGGCGTGGCTCGAGGGGGCCGAGCAGCACGAGGGCTCCTGGTGGCCCCACTGGCAGGCGTGGATGACCGACAACGGCTATGCCGACCCCGAGAAGATGGTGCCGGCGCGCAAGCCGGGCGACGGCGAGCTGGATATCCTCGAGCCGGCCCCGGGGCGCTACGTCAAGATGACCATCCCCGAGGTGCTGGGGGAAGCCAAAGCCTGAAGCGGGAAGAGCGCCGCTTCGCGGCTGGAAGCTTGAAGAAGAACGCCCCGCAGCGACAGCGCTGCGGGGCGTTTGCGATAGGTGGAGGTGGAACTCACGCCGCTGACCCGCTTATGTCTTACGGCGCAGCCGTACCCCCGGCAGCACCATCAGCGCGGCAAGCAGCCAGGCCGGCCAGCTCCCGGTGCGGGTGAAGGGCGTCAGGCCGGTCATGGGCTGCACCTCGCCGGTCAGGCTCGCCATCTCGAACTGCGGGGCGCGCTCGATCACCTCGCCGCGGGCGTCGATCAGCGCGGTGACGCCATTGCTGGTGGCGCGCATCACGTAGCGGCCGTTCTCCAGGGCGCGCAGGCGCGCCATCTGCAGGTGCTGCAGCGGGCCGATGGAGCGGCCGAACCAGGTGTCGTTGGAGACCGTCAGCAGGAGCTCGCTGTGGCGCGCCTGGGCGGCCACGCGGTCGGGGTAGATGATCTCGTAGCAGATGGCGTTGCCGATGGTGGTGCCGGCGGCGGCGATCGGCGCCTGGCCCTCGGGCCCCGGGGTCATCGCCGGCATGGGCAGGTCGAAGAAGGCGATGGTGCCGGCCAGCAGGGGCTCCAGTGGCAGGTACTCGCCGAAGGGCACCAGGTGGGTCTTGCGATACTCGCCCTCGACGTCGCCCAGGCCGATCACGCTGTTGTAGTAGAGTCCCTCGCCGTCGCGCTGCAGGATGCCGGTGAGCAGGGCGGTGTCCGGGGCGAGGTTCGACTGCACCCGCTCGAGCGTCGGGCGCGCCTCGCGCTCGAACATCGGCAGCGCCGCCTCGGGCCAGACGATCAGGTCCCGGTCGTCGGGCTGGGAGCGGGTGAGCTCGGCGTAGCGGTTGGCGGCCTCGCGCTGCCCCTCGGGGGTCCACTTGATCGCCTGGTCGAGGTTGCCCTGCAGCAGGGCGACCCGCAGCGGCTCGCCGTTCGGCGTGCTCCACTGGAAGGGCAGGGCCAGAGGCACCAGCCACAGCGCGGCGAGGGGCGCCGCGGCCCAGGCGCGCCGGCGCAGCAGCTCGACCCCCAGGCTGCCGGTGAGCGCGGTGAGCAGCGAGAGCAGGTAGACCCCGCCCACCGGCGCCCAGGGCGCCAGGGGGGAGTCCACCTGGGAGGTGCCCAGCAGCAGCCAGGGGAAGCCGGTGAAGAGCCAGGTGCGCAGCCACTCGCCCAGCACCCAGGCCCCGGCGAAGGTGAGCCAGGCCAGCCGCGGGCCGGTGAGGCGGCGGTAGCCCCACAGGGTCGCGGCGGGGAACAGCGCCAGGCCAGCCACGAACAGCGCGGTGAGGAGCAGCGCCAGGGGCACCCCGGTGTAGCCGTAGTCGTGGATCGACACGAAGACCCAGGAGGCGCCGGAGCCGAACAGGCCGAGGCCGTAGCTCCAGCCGCGCAGGCCGGCCTGGCCGGGAGAGAGGGCGGGCAGGCCCGCGTAGAGCAGGCCCGCGGCCACCGGGCCCAGCCACCAGAGCTGGAAGGGGGCGGCGGAGAGGGTGGTCAGCACCCCCGCCGCCAGCGCCAGCAGGCAGCCCAGGGCGGGGGAGAGGCGAAACGCCGGCATAGGGCCCTCCGTGGCGGTGGCGTCAGTCGTTGTCGTCGTCGTCGTTATCCGGGGCCTCGGCATCGCAGCGCTCGGCCTCCAGCAGGCGGATGCGCCGGTTGTCGGCGTTGAGGACGGTGAAGCGCCAGTCGCCGATCACGGTGTGCTCGCCGCGGGCGGGCAGGTGGCCGAAGCGCTGCATCACCAGCCCCCCCAGGGTGTCGAACTCCTCGTCGGAGAAGCGGGTCTCGAAGCGCTCGTTGAAGTCCTCGATGGGCGTGAGGGCGCGGATCGCGAAGCGTCCCCCCTCCAGCTCGCGGATATCCTCCTCCTCGTCGGCGTCGTGTTCGTCCTCGATCTCGCCGACGATCTCCTCGAGGATATCCTCGATGGTGACGATGCCGGCGGTGCCGCCATACTCGTCCACCACGATCGCCATATGGTTGTGGGTGCTCTGGAACTCCTTGAGCAGGCTGTTGAGGCGCTTGGACTCGGGCACGAACAGCGCCGGGCGCACCACCTCCTCCAGGCGGAAGGGGCGACCGTTCTGCTGGCCGCCGCGCAGCAGCGGTAGCAGGTCCTTGGCCAGCAGGATGCCCTTGACCTCGTCGAGGTTCTCGCCGATCACCGGGTAGCGGGAGTGGCCGGTCTCCAGGATCACCGGCAGGTATTCCTCCAGCGGCTGGTCCAGGGCGATGGCGGTGACCTGGGAGCGCGGGATCAGCACCTCGCGGACCTGCTGGTCGCTGATCTGCAGGGCGCCCTCGATGATCATCATGGCGTCCTGCTCGAGCTTGAGGCGGCTGGCTGCCTGGCGCAGGAACTCCAGCAGCTCGTCCCGGGAGCTCGGCTCGTCGCTGTCCCCGGTGAGGGCGTTGAGCAGCTTCTCGAACCAGGACCGGTTGTCCTGGCTACTCGATCGGTCTTCGCTCATGGGTCGGGTCACTCCTTCTCGCTGTCGGGCACCGTTCGATAGGGGTCGGCGATTCCCAGTCCGTGCAGAATCTCGCGCTCGAGCGCCTCCATGGTCTCGGCCTCGTCGTCCTCGAGATGGTCATGGCCGAGCAGGTGCAGGGTACCGTGAACCACCATGTGAGCGTAGTGATCGGCGAGCGCCTTGTCCTGCTCGGTGGCCTCGGCCACCACCACCGGATGGCAGATCACAAGGTCGCCGAGCAGGGGCAGGCTGACTCCGGGCGGGTTCTCGAAGGGGAAGGAGAGCACGTTGGTGGCCCGGTCCTTGCCGCGATAGTCGCGGTTGAGCGCGCGGCTCTCCTCGGTATCCACCAGGCGCACGCTGAGCTCGCTGTCGGGGTCGACCGCGTGTCGCGACAGCACCGCGCCCACCCAGGCCTCCAGCTCCGCCTGGCTCGGCATCCCTTCGGCCGGGGTGACCACCTGGCGATCGACCCGGGGAGGGGTCATGACTCGCCCCGCTCGCGATCGAGACGCTCCTGACGCTCGAGCCGTTCCTGACGAAGCGCCTCGCGTTCCTGCTCCTTGGCCTCCTTGCGGGCGCGCTCGGCGGCCTCCTGCTCGGCCTCGAAGCTGTCGTAGGCCTCGATGATGCGCTGCACCAGGGGGTGGCGCACCACGTCCTTGGCGGCGAAGTGGGTCACGCCGATGCCGGGGGTGCCCTTGAGCACCTCGAGCACCTGGATCAGCCCCGAGCTCTGGCCGCGGGGGAGGTCGACCTGGGTGACGTCGCCGGTGATCACCGCGGTGGAGCCGAAGCCGATGCGGGTCAGGAACATCTTCATCTGCTCGCGGGTGGTGTTCTGGCTCTCGTCGAGGATGATGAAGGCGTTGTTGAGGGTGCGCCCGCGCATATAGGCGAGCGGGGCGATCTCGATCACCTGGCGCTCGATCAGCTTGGCCACCTGCTCGAAGCCGATCATCTCGTAGAGGGCGTCGTAGAGCGGGCGCAGGTAGGGGTCGATCTTCTGGGCCAGGTCGCCGGGCAGGAAGCCGAGCTTCTCGCCGGCCTCCACCGCCGGGCGTACCAGCAGGATGCGGCGTACCTCCTGCTGGTTGAGGGCCTCCACCGCGGCGGCCACGGCCAGGTAGGTCTTGCCGGTGCCCGCCGGGCCGATGCCGAAGTTGATGTCGTGGGCGCGGATGCTCTGGACGTAGCCCTGCTGGTTGAGGCCGCGGGGCTTGATCAGGGTGCGCGGGGTGCGGATCAGCACCTCGCCGTCTTCGGCGCCGCCCTCGTCCTCCTCGAGGGCCTGGAGGCCCGACTCCTGCAGGAAGAGGTGCACGGTATCCGGCTCCAGGTCGCTGGCCTCGGTCTCGCGGTAGAGGTGCTCCAGCACGTTGGCGGCGGCCTTGACCCGGTGGATCGGCCCGGCCAGCTGGAAGATGTTGCCGCGGTTGCGCAGGGTGATGCCCAGTCGCGACTCCACCAGCTTGAGGTGCTCGTCGCGCTGGCCGCACAGGGTGGCCAGGCGACGCGGGTCGTTGGGTTCGAGGGTCAGGGTGATGATGCGGTTGGCCTGGGAGGCTGGCTGGCTCAAGGCGGGCGGGTCCCCTGGATGGTGAATGGTTGGGCTCAGCTTACTGCCCCGGCGTTTGCCGGGGCAATGTGGAAGCAGACGTTACACCTCTCGGGGCTGATCCGGCGAGGCGCCCCTCGCTCGGTGCATCGATGGTGCGTGCCTCAGTAGATCGCCGGCGAGGCGAGCTCGCCGCGCAGCGAGTTGGGCAGCGCCTCGCTGATCTCCACGTCGACGAAGTAGCCGATCAGCTCGGTCGGGTTGGGAGCGCGGAAGTTGACCACCCGGTTGTTCTCGGTGCGCCCCGACAGCTGGCCCGGGTCCCGCGGCGCGAAGCCGGTGACCAGGATGCGCTGGGTGGTGCCCACCATGCGCCGGCTGATCCGCATGGCCTGCTGGTTGATGCGCTCCTGGAGGATCGCCAGGCGCTGCTTCTTGACGCTCTCCGGGGTGTCGTCCTCGAGGGCGGCCGCCGGGGTGCCGGGGCGCGCCGAGTAGACGAAGCTGAAGGAGTGGTCGAAGCCGATGCGGTGGATCAGGTCCATGGTGGCCTCGAAGTCCGCCTCGGTCTCGCCGGGGAAGCCGACGATGAAGTCGGAGGAGAAGCTGATGTCCGGGCGCAGGGCGCGGATGCGCTCCAGCTTGTCGACGTACTCCGCCACGCCGTGGCCGCGCTTCATGGCGGCGAGCACGCGATCCGAGCCGGCCTGCACCGGCAGGTGCAGGTGGCTGACCAGCTCCGGGATCTCGCCGTAGGCCTCGATCAGGCTGTCGGAGAATTCCACCGGGTGGGAGGTGGTGAAGCGGATGCGGTCGACCCCCTCGACGGCGGCCACGCAACCGATCAGCTCGGCCAGGTCGATCTCGTCGCCCAGCCGGTTCAGGCCGCGGTAGGCGTTGACGTTCTGGCCCAGCAGGTTGATCTCGCGCACGCCCTGGTCGGCCAGGTGGATCACCTCGTCCATCACCGCCTCGAAGGGGCGCGAGACCTCCTCGCCACGGGTGTAGGGCACCACGCAGAAGGTGCAGTACTTGGAGCACCCCTCCATCACCGAGACGAAGGCGGTGGCGCCATCGGAGCTCGGCTTGGGCAGGTGGTCGAACTTCTCGATCTCCGGGAAGGTGACGTCCACCACCGAGATCTGCTCCTGCTGGCGCGAGTCGAGCATCGCCGGCACCCGGTGCAGGGTCTGGGGACCGAAGACCATGTCGACGTGGGGCGCCCGCTTGCGTAGTGCCTCGCCCTCCTGGCTGGCCACGCAGCCGCCGACGCCGATCACCAGGTCGGGGTTGGCCTCCTTGAGCTTCTTCCAGCGGCCGAGCTGGTGGAACACCTTCTCCTGGGCCTTCTCGCGGATCGAGCAGGTGTTGAGCAGGATGACGTCCGCCTCGCGCTCGTCATCGGTGAGCTCGAGGCGGTGGGATTCGCCGAGCAGATCCGCCATGCGGGCGGAATCGTACTCGTTCATCTGGCAGCCGTGCGTCTTGATGAAGAGTTTCTTCGCCATAAGAATTGGGTCGTGGCGCCAGGCGCCCGACGTCTGTCACCGGTGGATTCGGGAATGGTCGACGCTCGCGACGGCGAGCCGCCGGCGGCGGGGTGGCGCTGGCCTTCGGCCAGTATGGAAAACAGGCCGATATTATACGGTCCGTGCCGGCCGGGAGCCAGCCTCGCCGCCGGGCGAGTGTGCTACCCTGAGCCATCTGCTGCGACCCGCCGCCGGTCAGGAAGTGACCGACCGGGCCCGACGCCCACGGGGCGCCGCCGCCGCGAGGCTTTCCCACGGTTGTCCCGGCGGTTGTCCACAGCAGCTGTGAACAAGCATCGCGGTGTCGCGGGCGGGAGGCCCGCGGCGCCCACGCATCGCGCCGAACCCGAGCCTTCATGCGGATTGCATCCGTCAGGACTTTATCTAGCCAGGACCACGGCATGACGACACACCACATCACACCGCGACTCGGCCTGGGGCTGCTGCTGGGGCTCCTGGCCCTGCCGCTGGCGGCCCAGGAGGATCAGGAGGAGGGTGACACTGTCTGGGTCTCCGACGCCCTCACCACCTATGTGCGCAGCGGCCCCACCGATGGCTATCGCATCGTCGGCACCCTGACCGCCGGGGAGCCCGTCGAGCGCCTCGAGACCAATGGCGACTACACCCGGGTGCGCGACGCCGACGGCGACGCCGCCTGGATCCTCAGCGACGAGCTCCAGGATAGCCCCGGGGCCCAGGTGCGCCTGCCGGAGCTCGAGCAGCGCGTCGCCGAGCTGGATGCCGAGCTCGAGGGGATCAACGACGAGTGGGAGGAGCGCACCGCCACGCTGCGCCAGGACCTTGAGAACAGCGAGCAGCACGCAGGGGAGCTCGAGGAGCGCAACCGCGAGCTCGATGACGAGGCCGAGCAGGCCCGCAGCACCGTGCGGGAGCTGCAGGCACGCCTGGATACCCAGGAGGAAGACCTGCTGCTGCGCTACTTCATGTATGGCGGTGGCGTGGCCGGCGCCGGCCTGCTGGTGGGACTGATCATCCCCCATCTGCCGCGGCGGCGTCGCAAGCGTGACCGCTGGTTCTGAGGTGGAAATGGAGAACCCCTGGCTGGCCCGCTGGCGCGAGGGGCGCATCGGCTTCCATCGCGATGCCCCGCATCCGGCGCTGCGCCGCCACTGGCCGGGCCTCGCGGTGCCCGCCGGCACCAAGGTGCTGGTGCCGCTGTGCGGCAAGAGCCTCGACATTCGCTGGCTCGGCCGCCGGGGCCACCCGGTGCTGGGCATCGAGCTCGTGCCCGAGGCGGTCGAGCAGTTCTTGGCCGAGGGGAGCGAGCCGGTGTCGCGTTACCGCCAGGCGGGCTTCGAGGTGTGCCGCCAGGGCAGCGTCGAGCTGTGGTGCGGCGACGTCTTCCACTTCCATATCGAGCAGGCGGCGGAGATCGGTGCCTTCTACGACCGGGCCGCGCTGATCGCGCTGCCACCGGCGACCCGCCAGCGCTACGCCTTCCACCTGGCCCAGCTGATTCCCCCCGGGGCCCGGGGGCTGCTGATTAGCCTTGCGCGCGCTCCCGGCGAGGAGGATGCCGGCCCGCCCTTCCATGTGCCGGAGGAGGAGGTGCAGGAGCTCTTCGCCCCCAACTTCCGGCTCACCCTGCTGGCGCGGGGCGAGCCGGAGGCCGGCAGCGGCTTCCGGGAGCACGCCTGGGCCATGGTGCGCCGCGGGCCCCTGGACGAGACCTGACCCGGCCCGGGGTGGCGTGCCTCCGGTGAGGCGCCGGGCCTCAGCGGGCCAGCAGGCGACCCAGATCCGGGTCGCGGAAGGCGCGATCGAGGCCGTCGCCCAGCAGCGCATTGATCATCCGGGTGTTGGCCTCCTGGTCCGGGCGCAGGGCATAGCCCTGGGTGCGGCGCGAGGTGTAGGTGCCGGTGTAGGTGTCGCCGCCGTTGATCGCCTCGGCGACGAACACCGCCTCCATCCGGGCCTCGCCGATCACCGGCTGGCCGTCGCCGCGCTCATAGCCCAGGCGTTTCAGGGTCAGGGTCAGGCTGGGGTGCCCCTCGGCCGGTTCGGTGGTCGGGGTGAAGCCCATCTCGCGCACCGCCCGTTCGGCCTCGCGCTGCAGCCTGGGCACCAGCTCGTGGGCGTGGACGGTGATGGTGGCGGTGGACATGGCGCTGCCGCTGCGGGTGCCGATCACCTCGCCGTCGCGGTCGTCCACCGCCATCACCGTGACCTCCTGGCCACTGCCGCTCTCGGGAACCGAGGAACTGCGCCTGGGGTCGACGGAGAGGGTCTGGGGGGTGCTGCAGCCGACCAGCCAGCCGGCGCTCAGCAGGCCGAGGAGAAGAGCGACAAGGAGGCGGCGACGTGGCATGGCGGGCTCTCGCGAAAAAGGGGGTGGGCGGCCAGTATAGCCGTCCCCATCCGCACTCGGTAAGCCGACATCGCGCCCTCCCTGTCGGCACTCGCCGATAAGGCGGGCCCACCGGGTCGGCGCGGTCTGCTAGAATGCGCGCTCTCGCAAGCGACCTCGGACTCCACGCCATGACCGACGCCACCCGCGACTTCCTGATCGCCCCCTCCATCCTCTCCGCCGACTTCGCGCGGCTGGGCCAGGAGGTGGACGACGTGCTGGCCTCCGGTGCCGACCTCGTGCACTTCGACGTGATGGACAACCACTATGTGCCCAACCTCACCATCGGGCCCATGGTCTGCGAGGCGCTGCGCCAGCACGGCGTCACCGCGCCCATCGACGTGCACCTGATGGTGCGTCCGGTGGATCGCCTGATCGGCGACTTCATCGACGCCGGCGCCAGCATCATCACCTTCCACCCCGAGGCCTCGGACCATATCGACCGCTCCCTGCAGCTGATCCGTGACGGCGGCTGCAAGTCAGGCCTGGTGTTCAACCCGGCCACGCCGCTCGCCTATCTCGACCACGTCATGGACAAGGTGGACATGGTGCTGCTGATGAGCGTCAACCCCGGCTTCGGCGGGCAATCCTTCCTGCCCGGCACCCTGGACAAGCTGCGCGAGGCGCGCCGGCGCATCGACGCCTCGGGCCGCGATGTCCGCCTGGAGATCGACGGCGGCGTCAAGGTGGACAACATCGCCGAGATCGCCCGGGCCGGCGCCGACACCTTCGTGGCGGGCTCGGCGGTGTTCAAGGCGGGACGCGAGTCGGACCCCCACCGCTACGACGGCGTGATCCGCGAGTTCCGCGAGCGGCTGGCAGGCGTGCGTTGAAGCGGTGAGCGACCGGCATCCCCTCCCGGACGACGAGCCCGCGCCCGCAGGCGAGGCCCCGTGCTGGCACCTCTACATGCTCGAGACGGCGAGCGGTGCCCTCTACACCGGCATCACCACCGACGTGGCGCGCCGCCTCGCCGAGCACGACGCCGGCCGCGGCGCCAAGGCGCTGCGCGGCAAGGGCCCCCTGACCCTGCGCCACAGTGAGCCGGTGGGCCGCCATGGCGAGGCGCTGCGCCGCGAGGCCGAGATCAAGCGGCTCTCCGCGGCCGGCAAGCGGGCCTGGTTGGCGGCGAGGGCGCCTCGGCCGGGTGGCCCGGCCGCGTTGCGGGAGCCGAACGACCACAGAGCACAAGGAGCGAGCATGCACCCCATCCTCGACGGCATCGAACTGGTCGCCTTCGACCTGGACGGCACCCTGATCGATTCGGTGCCCGACCTGGCCATCGCCGTGGACGCCGTCCTCGCCGAGCTGGGCCTGCCCGCCGCGGGTGAGGCCAGGGTGCGCGACTGGGTGGGCAACGGCTCGCGGGTATTGATGGAGCGCGCGCTGCTGTTTGCCACCAAGGCCGGCGCCTCGCCTGTTAGTGCCTCGTCAGCTATCGACGGCGACCTGCTGGAGCGTGCCCATGCGGCGTTTCTCGAGCACTACGGCCGCGACCCCGGCGCCCATACCCGGCTCTACCCCGGGGCGCGCGAGTGCCTTGACGCCCTGCGCGGGCGTGGCCTGCCGCTGGCCCTGGTGACCAACAAGCCCCACGCCTTTATCGCGCCCCTTCTCGCCGGGTTCGGGCTGGAGGCGCACTTCGCACTCTGCCTGGGCGGCGACAGCCTGCCCGAGAAGAAGCCCCATCCGGCGCCGCTTCGCCATGTGGCGGCCCACTTCGGCGTGGCCCCGGCGGCCTGCCTGATGGTGGGCGACTCGCGCCACGACATCGCCGCCGGCAGGGCGGCAGGCTTTCGCACCCTGGCGGTGCCCTACGGCTACAACCACGGCGAGCCGGTGCGCGAGAGCGGCCCGGACGGCGTGGTTGAATCGCTGGCGGAACTCGTTTAACGTGATTTCGGCTCATGCGACAAGCGCGGCCCAATCAATACGTTATTGCGATAGACGCGGACACCACCCCGATGATCAGCCGCCCCCTGCCGGACACCCCCATGACCGGCGGCGTCCTCCCTCACGCCGCCCGCTACCTGCCCCGCTCGCCCGTCCGCGGCGGCTGGCGATGGTGACGCTCGCCCCGCGAGTCTGCCTCGGCGCCCGCGCGCCCACCTTCGCCAACTCCCTTTCCCGAGGACACCGGGCATGATGACCCCCGAACGCTTCCGCGAGCTGGCCGACGCCGGCTACAACCGCATTCCGGTCACCCGCGAGGTGCTGGCCGACCTCGACACGCCGCTCTCCACCTACCTCAAGCTCGCCAATGCGCCCTGGACCTTCCTGCTCGAATCCGTGCAGGGCGGCGAGAAGTGGGGGCGCTACTCCATCATCGGCCTGCCCAGCCGCGAGCGCATCGAGGTGCGCGGCTTTCGCGTCAGCCACTTCGTCGACGGCGAGCTGCACGGCGCCGCCGAGGTGGAGGATCCGCTGGCGTGGATCGAGCAGTTCCAGGCCCGCTTCCGGGTGCCGCGCCTGGACGACCAGCCGCGCTTCGACGGCGGTTTGGTGGGCTACTTCGGCTACGACACCATCCGCTACATCGAGCCGCGCCTGCGCAGCGAGGTCGCCGCGGCCAAGCCCGACCCCCTGGGCGTGCCGGACATCCTGCTGATGGTGTGCGATGAGCTGGTGGTGTTCGACAACCTCTTCGGCCGGCTGACGCTGTGGACCCACGCCGACCCCGCCGATGCCGGCGCCTATGCCGCCGCGGTGGAGCGCCTGGAGGCGCTGGAGATCCGCCTGCGCAGCGCCACCCTCAACACCGTCAGCCCCGGTACCGGCAGCGCTGCGGTGGAGGAGGGCGACTTCACCTCCGGTTTCACTGAGGCGGGCTTCAAGGCGGCGGTGGAGAGCATCAAGGAGTACGTGCTGGCCGGCGACGTCATGCAGTGCGTGCCCTCCCAGCGCATGTCGATCCCCTACCGCGCCGCGCCCCTGGACCTCTATCGCGCCCTGCGCAGCCTCAACCCCTCGCCCTACATGTTCTTCCTCGACCTGGGCGACCACCAGGTGGCCGGCTCCTCGCCGGAGATCCTCACCCGCCTGGAGGAGGGCGAGGTGACGGTGCGCCCCATCGCCGGCACCCGCAAGCGCGGCCGCACCGAGGCCGAGGACCGGGAGCTGGAGGCGGAGCTGCTGGCCGATCCCAAGGAGCGCGCCGAGCACCTGATGCTGATCGACCTGGGGCGCAACGACGTCGGCCGCATCAGCGAGACCGGCTCGGTTAAGGTCACCGAGGAGATGGTGGTGGAGCGCTACTCCCACGTCATGCATATCGTCTCCAACGTCACCGGGCGCCTGAAGCCGGGACTCACCGCCATGGACGCCCTGCGCGCCACCTTCCCGGCGGGCACCGTGTCGGGGGCGCCCAAGATCCGCGCGCTGGAGATCATCGACGAGCTGGAGCCGGTCAAGCGGGGTGTCTACTCGGGCGCCGTGGGCTATCTCTCCTGGCACGGCAATCTGGACACCGCCATCGCCATCCGCACCGCGGTGATCAAGGATGGCGAGCTCCACGTCCAGGCCGGCGCCGGCATCGTCGCCGACTCGGTGCCCGAGCAGGAGTGGCAGGAGACCCTCAACAAGGGGCGGGCGCTGTTCCGCGCCGTGGCCATGGCCGAGCGCGGCCTGGACAACCTCGAATAGGCGCCGGAGAGAGCCATGAACGTCTGCATGATCGACAACTACGACAGCTTCACCTTCAACGTGGTGCAGTACCTGGGGGAGCTGGGCGCCGAGGTGACCACCTACCGCAACGACGCCATTACCCTCGCCGGAATAGAGGCCATGGCCCCGACCCACCTGGTGATCTCCCCCGGCCCCTGCACCCCCGACCAGGCGGGCATCTCGCTGGACGCCATCCGCCATTTCGCCGGCCGCCTGCCGATCCTCGGCGTCTGCCTGGGCCACCAGGCGATCGGCCAGGTCTACGGCGGCGAGGTGGTGCGTGCCCCCCGGGTGATGCACGGCAAGACCTCGCGCATCCGCCACATCGGACAGGGGGTGTTCAGGGGCCTGGAGGAGCCGCTGGAGGTGACCCGGTACCACTCGCTGGTGGTGGCCCGGGACTCGCTGCCCGAGTGCCTGGAGATCACCGCCTGGACCGATGACGACGACGTCACCCCGGGGCTGATCATGGGGCTGCGCCACCGCGAGCTCGACGTGGAGGGCGTGCAGTTCCACCCCGAGTCGATCCTCAGCCGCCAGGGCCATGAGCTGCTGGCCAACTTCCTCGAGCGCCGCGCGCCGGCGACGCTGGGCCGGGCCTGATCCAAGGAGACCCATGATGCAGATGCGAGATGCCCTCGGTGCCCTGCTGCGCCGCGAGAACCTCGGCTTCGCCGCGACCCACGAGATCATGCGCCAGATCATGACCGGAGAGGCCAGCGACCCGCAGATCGCCGCCTTCCTGATGGGCATGGCGATGAAGGGCGAGAGCGCCGAGGAGATCAGCGCCGCCGCCCAGGTGATGCGCGAGCTGATGAAGCCGGTGCACCTCGACGCCGAGAACGTGGTGGACATCGTCGGCACCGGCGGCGATGGCGCCAACCTCTTCAACGTCTCCACCGCGGCGAGCTTCGTGGTGGCCGCGGCCGGCGGGCACGTGGCCAAGCACGGCAACCGCGGGGTGTCCTCGTCATCGGGCAGTGCCGACCTCTTCTCCGTGGCCGGCATCCACCTCGACCTCGACGCCGAGCAGGTGGCGCGCTGCATCGAGCAGGTGGGGGTGGGCTTCATGTTCGCCCCCAACCACCATCCGGCGATGCGCTACGCCGTGGGCCCGCGCCGCGAGATGGGGGTGCGCACGATGTTCAACATCCTGGGGCCGCTGACCAACCCCGCCGGCGCCCCCAACCAGGTGCTGGGTGTCTATGCCCCGGAGCTGGTACCGCTGATGGCCGACGTGCTGCGCCGCCTGGGCAGCCGCCATGTGCTGGTGGTGCATGCCGAGGATGGCCTGGACGAGATCTCCCTGGCCCAGCCGACCCTGGTCGCCGAGCTCAGGGAGGGCGAGATCCACGAGTACGTGGTCACCCCGGAGGCGCTCGGCGTGAAGCGCCAGTCCCTGGACCCGCTGCGGGTCGCCTCCGCCGAGGACAGCCTGCGCCTGGTGGAGAAAGCCCTGGTGGGGGAGGGGCCGGCGGCGGACATCGTCGCGCTCAACGGTGGCGCGGCGCTCTATGCCGCGGGCATCGCCGACAGCCTCCAGGAGGGCGTGATCCTGGCCCAGGATGCCCAGGCCTCCAAGCTGCCCCTGGAGAAGCTCCGCGAACTGGCCAACTTCACCCGCGTCTTCCTGCAGTGAGCGCACCCCCGAGAGGAGTTACTCCATGAGCGGTTCCAGCACCCCCACCATCCTGACCCGCATCCTCGAGCGCAAGGACGAGGAGGTCGCCGAGCGGGCCCGTGCCGTGTCCGAGGCCGAGCTGCTGCGCCTGGCCGCCCAGCAGTCGGCGCCGCGGGGCTTCAATGCCGCGCTGGCGCGGCGCATCGCCGAGGGGGACCCGGCGGTGATCGCCGAGGTCAAGAAGGCCTCCCCCTCCCGGGGCGTGATCCGCGAGGCCTTCCACCCCGGCGAGATCGCCGCCAGCTACGCCGCGGGCGGTGCCGCCTGCCTCTCGGTGCTCACCGACGCCGACTTCTTCCAGGGCCACGAGGACTTCCTGATCGAGGCTCGTGACGCCTGCGACCTGCCGGTGATCCGCAAGGACTTCATCACCCACGGCTACCAGGTGAGCGAGGCCCGGGCCATCGGCGCCGACTGCCTCCTGCTGATCGTCGCCGCCCTGGACGACGCCCGCCTGGAGGACCTGCACCGCCAGGCCACCGAGCTCGGCATGGACGTGCTGGTGGAGGTCCACGACGCCCACGAGCTCGAGCGAGCGCTGGCCCTGGACCTCGACCTGGTGGGCATCAACAACCGCGACCTGCACACCTTCGAGACCCGCCTGGAGACCACCCTGGAGCTGCTGCCGCGCATTCCCGCCGGCGTCACCGTGGTCACCGAGTCCGGCATCCACACCCCCGGCGACGTGCTGCGCATGCGCGAACACGACGTCAACGCCTTCCTGGTCGGCGAGGCCTTCATGCGCGAAGCCGAGCCCGGCCAGGCGCTGCGGCGGCTGTTTTTCTGAGCCCAAGACCGGCAGCGGTGTCCTGCGCGGGCCGTCTTCGGACGGCCCGCCGTCGTATGGGGGCTTGCCGCACGAGACGACTATCCCCGCTGCGGGGCCGCATCTCGGCGCTGGCCGGTTCGCGCGAGCAGGGTGACGGCTAGCGCCGCTCCTCCTCGACCTCCGCAGCGGTCAGCCCGCCGGGATCCTCGGCGGTGGGCAGGTTGGCCCTCGGGCAGGGTGCGTGGCAGGCGAGGACCAGGCATGCAGGCTCCAGGCTAGCGGTCGAGCAGCCAGAGCAGTCCCGACAGCACCAGGCTGGCCAGGATCATGGTGGTGATGGGGAAGAAGAGCGAGAACCCGTCGCGCCGGATGACGATGTCGCCCGGCAGCTGGCCCAGTGGCAGTCGCGAGAGCCAGGGCCAGAGCAGCCCCACGGCGATGATGATCAGGCCGAGCAGGATCAGGGTGCGGTTCATGGCCTCGCCTCCTGTCGTAGAGAAGCTTCTCGATGTTGGACAGTGCGCCCACCGGCGGCTTTCTCCGGTGGGCGCCTGGCGTTGCGGCTCAGCCGGCCCGGCGCAGCACCTCCAGCAGCGCCTGCAGCGGATGGGGCAGGGTGGCGTCGGAGAGGCGCTTCACCTGGCTG
>JBKHEO010000027.1:0-24826 GCA_046540755.1 Halomonas sp.
CTTGGCGGCTTGGCGGCTTGGCGGCTTGGCGGCTTGGCGGCTTGGCGGCTTGGCGCGGTAAGATACCCGCCCTGTCTCCTATTATCACCACCAGGCCTTCCCGAGCCCCATGCTTTCGAACATCCGCATCGTCCTCGTCCAGACCTTCCACCCCGGCAACATCGGCGCCTCGGCGCGGGCCATGAAGACCATGGGGCTCACCAACCTGGTGCTGGTCAAGCCAAGGCGGTTTCCCGACCCCGAGGCGACGCGCCTGGCCGCCGGCGCCGAGGACCTGGTGGAGGGTGCCAGGGTGGTGGAGTCCCTGGCCGATGCGGTGACAGACTGCGTGCAGGTGGTGGGCGCCAGCGCCCGGCTGAGAAGCCTGCCGCTGCCCCACTTCGATGAGCCCGACGCCATGGCGCGCGAGCTGGTGGAGCACGCCGCCCAGGACCCGGTGGCGCTGGTGTTCGGGCGCGAACGCTCCGGGCTCACCAATGGCGAAATCCGCCTCTGCAGCCACCAGGTGAGCATCCCCGCCAACCCCGACTATGGCATCCTCAACCTCTCCCAGGCGGTACAGGTGCTCGCCTACGAGGCGTTCACGGCGTGGCGCCGGCGCCCGGCGAGCGGCTATCGCCCCGTCCTGCCCGCCGCGGAGCGCCGGCCCAGCCGCGAGCAGCTCGCCCACTTCCACGCCCATCTCGCCCGGGTGATGCAGGGCAGCGGCTTCCTCACCCAGCCCCACGCCCGCACCGAGGCGCAGCTGCAGGCGCTCTTCGCCCGCGCCCAGCCGTCGCGCCGCGAGCTGTCGCTGCTGCGAGGGCTGCTGGCCTCCCTGGAGGACCACCTGCCCGAGGCGTAACGGGCACAAGCGACGACGGCGGCCCAAGGGCCGCCGTCATCAGGGTGCCGACCCGAGCCCGTCCTACAGGGTCATGGCGGCCAGCCAGCCGAAGGCGATCAGCGGGATGTTGTAGTGCAGGAAGGTGGGCACCACGCTGTCCCAGATATGGTCGTGCTGGCGGTCGACGTTGAGGCCGGAGGTCGGTCCCAGGGTGGAATCGGAGGCTGGCGAGCCGGCATCCCCCAGCGCCGCTGCGGTGCCGACCAGCGCCACGGTAGCCAGCGGCGAGAAGCCAAACTGCACCGCCAGCGGCACGAAGATCGCGGCGATGATGGGGATGGTGGAGAACGACGAGCCGATGCCCAGGGTGATGAAGAGCCCCACCAGCAGCATCAGCAGCGCCGCCAGGCCGCGGTTGTCACCGATCACCTCGACGCTGGACTCCACCAGGGTCTCGATCTGGCCAGTGGCGGTCATCACCTCGGCGAAGCCGGAGGCCGAGATCATGATGAAGCCGATCAGCGCCATCATGCGCATGCCGCTGGTGAAGAGATCGTCGGCCTCGCGCCACTTGAAGATGCCACCCACCGAAAGCAGCGCGAAGCCCACCAGGCCGCCGAGGATCATCGAGCCCGTCCACAGCTGGATACCCAGGGCGGCGACGATCGCCACCAGCGACATCGCCAGGCCTAGGGCATGGGGCTCCTGCACCTCCGGGTGATGGTGCGGCACATTGGTGGTGGCCAAGTCCAGCGTCTCGTAGTCGCGCGGGCGCCGGTAGCTCAGGAAGACGGCCACCACCAGGCCCAGCACCATGCCAGCCACCGGCACGCCCATGGCCAGGGGCACCATGCCGCGATCGATCTCCAGCCCCAGCGCCTCGCCAGCCTGGTTGATGTTGGCCAGCAGGATATCGTTGAGAAATATCGCCCCGAAGCCCACCGGCAGCAGCATGTAGGGGGCGGTGAGGCCGAAGGTCAGGATACAGGCCACGGCGCGGCGGTCCAGGCGCAGCTGGTTCATCACCTTGAGCAGCGGCGGGATCAGGATGGGGATGAAGGCGATATGCACCGGGATCAGGTTCTGGGAGGAGATCGCCACCAGCAGCACCGCGCCGAGCAGCAGGTATTTGACCGCCGCCTGCTTACTGGCGCTGGCCTCCTGGCCCAGCAGGGCAATCAACCGGCGGGCCAGCAGGTCCGGCAGCCCGGAGCGCGAGATGGCCACCGCGAAGGCGCCCAGGGTGGCATAGGCCAGGGCCACCTTGGCGCCGCCGCCGACGCCCTCGTTGAAGGCCCCGAGGGTCTCCTCCACCGAGAGCCCGCCCACCAGGCCGCCCACGAGCGCCCCGACCACCAGCGCGAAGACGACCGAGACCCTTGCCAGCGACAGACCGACCATCACCAGCACCGCAATGATTACCGCATTCATGACAGCGTTCCCGAAGCAGGAGTTGGATTGAGACGAAACGGCGCAGGATTCTACCAGAAGCCCCTGCGCGGCGCCCGGGCCAAGGGAGCGCCCTATCATGAAAACGTCACGCACCGGTCACCGCGCGGTCATGGGCATCGGCGATAACGGGAGGGGTCCAGCAGGACAGGGCAAGGGACACTGCCACTTCCCGCCACGGATGCGCCAGGGCTGGACGCCCTGCAGGGAGCTTGGCAGCAGGATGCTGCCCAGGGAGGCCCTATCGCCACGGCAGTCGCCGTGGCGTTCTTCTTTCGATCACCAGCTTGCTGTTGCTCACTCCCCCGCCGGGGTCACCCAACCCGGCACCCCCTCGCGGATGCGGCGGGAGAAGTCGGGGGCGTCTTGGCAGGCGCGGGCCCGCTCGGTGATGTCTCCACGCCGGCGGAGCTCATGCAGCGAATGCCCGGGGACCAGGCCGCCATGATCGTGGACATAGCCCGGCAGCAGGCCGGTGAGCAGCACCCGGTGATCGAGCGGCAGTCCTTCAATGATGCGCCGCATCAGGGCGAATACCAGGGTGGTGCAGTTGGCGCGAATGGTGTGGTAGAAGCGCGGCTCGAGCGCCAGGCAGTTGGCCTCCTCCACCAGCGCCAGCAGCAGCTGGCGGCGCTCCTGCTCGCCCAGCATCACCCGGTAGAGGGTGACGGCCTCGCCGCGCAGGTTGCTGCGCAGGCGCACCGCATCGCGCTCGTCGGCGGCGATGATCGCCAGCTCGAAGCGCTTGAAGAAGCCACCCAGCTCCGAGAAGGGTTCGTGACGCTCCCGGCGCACCTCCACCGAGAAAGCCACGAAGTCGTCGACCTCCCCCGCCTCGTCGGCGAAGCCGAAGGAGAGCAGCACATGGGCGATGCCGGGCCGCCCCCAGGCGGAGACGATAAGATCCAGAGAGGCGAGGCGCCGCAGGTCATACTCGCGCCGCTCCCAGGCCACCCGTGCCGCATCGCGGGTGTGCCAGTCGAAGCGGCGCACATGGTCGAGCACCAGCCGCTCGCCCGTCACGTGTCCGGTGGCCAGGCGCGCCACGTCATCGGCCCAGTCGAGGTCCCGGGCTGGGCGCAGCCGGCGCCACCAGAGGAGCAGCGTGCCCATGGCTACCACCAGGCAGAGCGCCGGCCCCGTCCTGTCGCCCTGCCAGTGCCAGGCCAGCAGCAGGCCGAGCAGCGCGAGCCAGCCCAGTGCGACCAGGCGACGCCGGGGCGGGGAGGCGGGAAAGCGGAAGCCGAGCGCCAGGGCGCCCCACAGCGCTGCTCCCACCAGGGCCAGGCGCAGCGCGATATCCAGCAGTAGCGACATGGGCGAGCTCCCTTCGGCCTCTCGCCAGGCTATCACGCGTTGCCGATGATGGCGGACCACCTCCCGTTGATAGGAGCTCGATTGTTTGTCTTGAGCCCGGTTTGGGTTGCGGCCAGGATAGGAATGAACGACGCCGACGTGGGATAAGCAACCGTTTCGTGTGCGGTCGCGCGGTCCTGCCACTCGACAGGGAGGGAGTCTAATGCCGCTGGCGCTGATCATCCTGGTGCCCCTGACGGGCGCCTGCCTGCCCGCCCTGATGCGGGGCCAGTCGTCGCGGCTGCTGGCCGCGGTCGCCGCGATCCCCGCCACCCTGACCCTGCTGATCCTCTTGAGCTGGCTGCCCCGGATGGCAGCCGACGGCGAAGCCGTGGTGCAGCGGCTCGCCTGGCTGCCCTCGCTGGGCCTCGATATCGCCTTCCGCCTCGACGGCCTGGGCCTGCTGTTCGCCCTACTGATCACAGGCATCGGTTGCCTGATCCTGCTCTACGCCCGCTACTACTTCGAGGCCAGCGTCACCTCGGCACGCTTCTTCACCCTGGTCCTGCTGTTCATGGCGGCGATGCTGGGCATCGTGCTCTCGGAAAACCTGCTGTTCATGCTGGTGTTCTGGGAGCTCACCAGCCTGGTCTCTTTCCTGCTGATCGGTTACCACACCCACGACCACGCGGCCCGCCTAGGCGCTCGCATGTCGCTGGTGATCACCGGTGGCGGCGGCCTGGCACTACTCGCCGGCGTGGTACTGCTGGGACAGGCCGCTGGCAGCTACGAGCTTTCCACGGTGCTGACGGAGGGCGACAGGATCCGTGACCACGAGCACTACGCCCTGATACTCAACCTGATACTGCTAGGTGCCTTCACCAAGTCGGCCCAGTTCCCCTTCCACCTCTGGTTGCCCCACGCCATGACCGCGCCGACTCCGGTCTCGGCCTACCTGCACAGCGCCACCATGGTCAAGGCGGGACTGTTCTTGGTCGCCCGGCTGCAACCAGCACTGGGCGACACCTCGCTGTGGTTCCACCTGGTGACCCTGACCGGCATGGTCACGCTGATGGTGGGCGCCTTCGTGGCCATGTTCATGCACGACATGAAGGGGCTTTTGGCCTACTCCACGGTCTCTCACCTGGGGCTGGTCATGCTGCTGCTGGGGCTGGGCACCCCCATGGCCGTGGCGGCGGCCCTCTTCCACCTAGTGTGCCATGCGCTTTTCAAGGCACCGCTGTTCATGATGGCGGGCTACGTGGATCGCGCCACCGGCACCCGCGACATGCGCCGGATCAATGGCATGGGACGCTTCATGCCGACGCTGATGGTCCTCTCGGGCATTTCCGCCGCCGCCATGGCCGGCCTGCCGCTGATGAGCGGCTACCTGAGCAAGAAGATGCTGTTCAACGAGAGCCTGCTGCTCTCGACCCCGGAGTGGGCGGCGCTGGTGGTGCCCGCCTGGGTAGTCCTGGCCGCTCTCTTCTCGGTGGCCTACTCGATCCGCATCTTCCACAACGTTTTCTTCAACGGCCGGCCGGTCGATCTGCCGGTGTGGCCCCCTGACTCGCCTCGCGCGGCGGCACTGTCGCCCATCGTGCTTCTCTGCCTGGCCACGCTACTGGTGGGGCTGGCACCGGAGCACCTCGACGCCCTTCTGGTGCAACCCGCCACCAGCGCCGCCCGCCAGGCGGAGATAGCCTCCATCGACTTCGCGACCCTGGATGGTGGCGTGCTGCTGGCGATGAGCCTGTTCGCCCTGGCCGGCGGCACGCTCTTCTACCACTTCCGCGACCCACTGTTCCGCCTGCACGCGCGACTGCCCGAGGTCGACGCCAAGGAGATATTCGACTGGATCATGCGTCGTACCATCGCCCTCTCCCAGCGGCGGGTCTTCCAGCTGGAGAACGGCTCGCTGCAGCGCTACCTGGCCTTTATCATGGCCACCGTGGTGGTGCTGGTGGGGCTCGAGCTCGGCGGCGTGACCCGCTGGGACGGCGGCGAGGCGCTCTCCCCGATCGACCCGCTGACCTTTCTGGCAGCGGTGCTGCTGTGCCTCTCCGCCATCGGCGTGATGGCCTTCCACCACCACCGCCTGCCGGCGCTGCTGTTGCTGGGAGTCACCGGGCTCTTCGTCACCGTCACCTTCGCCCGCTTTTCGGCCCCCGACCTCGCCCTGACCCAGCTGATGGTGGAGGTGATGGCGGTGGTGATCATGATGCTGGCGCTCTCCTTCCTGCCCCAGAAGTCCCCCCGGGAGTCCTCCCGGCCGCGCGTCTACCGCGACCTGAGCATCGCCGTGCTGATGGGCGTCGGCGTCACGGCCTTCAGCTTCGCCATCCTCACTCGCCCGCAGGAAACGATCTCTGACTTCTTCCTGGCCAACAGCGTCCCCGGCGGCGGCGGCACCAACGTGGTCAACGTCATCCTGGTGGACTTCCGGGGCTTCGACACTCTCGGGGAGATCACCGTGCTGGGCATCGCCGCGGTGGCGGTGTTCGCCTTCACCCGCGACCTCCACCTGAAGGAGCGCGTGGTTGAAACCCAGCCCGGGCACTGGGTCGCCGAGCCCTACCCCATCATGCTGCGCACCGTGGCCCGGCTGGTGCTGCCCATCGCCCTGCTGGTCTCGGCCTACATCTTCCTACGCGGCCACAACCTCCCCGGCGGCGGCTTCATCGCCGGGCTGATCACCGCGGTGGCGCTGACCCTACAGTACATGGCGGGCGGCCTGGTGTGGGCGCAGCAGCGGATGCTGACCGCCTTCCGGCCCCTGATCGGCGCCGGCGTGCTGATCGCCATTGTGACCGGCCTGGGCAGCTGGCTGTTCGGCTTCCCCTTCCTCACCTCGGCCCATGGCCACCTGAACCTGCCGCTGATCGGCGAGTTCGAGCTGGCCACCGCCATGCTCTTCGACCTTGGCGTCTACGCCACCGTGGTCGGGGCCACGCTTCTGATCCTCGCCAACCTCGGCAAGCTGATGACCGTGGCCGGCCCCGGCGAGGAGATCGGCTGATGGAACTGCTCTATGCGCTCATGCTCGGCGTGCTCACCACCTGCGGGGTCTACTTGCTGCTTCGGGCGCGCACCTTCACGGTGATCCTCGGGCTGACGCTGCTTTCCCATGCCGTCAACCTCTACCTCTTTGCCTCGGGTCGCCTGGTCGCCGGCGCCCCGGCCATCGTCGGTCTCACCGAGCGCTCGGCCGATCCGCTGCCCCAGGCCCTGGTGCTCACCGCCATCGTCATCGGCTTCGCCATGACCGCCTTCGTGGTGGTGCTGGCTCTCAAGGCCGCGGTTGAGCTGCGCAATGACCACGTGGATGGCGAGAACCCGGACGAGGACCGCGCTTGATGAACCACGCCCTGATCCTGCCGATACTGCTGCCATTGATCACCGGCGCCGGCCAGCTGCTGTTCTACCAGGCCCCCTTCGCCCTGCAGCGCCTGCTGGGCTTCGCCAGCACCGCCTGGCTGGTGCTGCTGGGCATCTGGGCCCTGGCCACGGCCGGCACCGGTGAGCACCTGCTCTACCAGCTCGGCGACTGGCCGGCCCCCTTCGGCATCCTGCTGGTGCTCGACCGCCTCTCCGCCGTGATGCTGGCGCTGACCGCCGTGCTGGGGCTGTGCTGCCTGATCTACGCCAGCGGCGGCACCGACCAGCGCGGCGACCACTTCCATGCCCTCTTCCAGTTCCAGCTGGCAGGCCTCAACGGTGCCTTCCTCACCGGCGACATGTTCAACCTCTTCGTGTTCTTCGAGATCCTGCTGATCGCCTCCTACGCCCTGCTGCTGCACGGTGGTGGCCGCGCCCGCAGCCGTGCAGGGCTGCACTACGTGATCATCAACCTGGCGGGCTCGGCGCTGTTCCTGATCGCACTGGGCACCCTCTACGGCCTCACCGGCACCCTCAACATGGCCGACCTGGCGCTGCGGGTGGCCGAGGCGCCGCCCGAGGACGCCCCGCTGCTCGCCGCCGCCAGCCTGATCCTGCTGGTGGTGTTCGGCATCAAGGCGGCCATCCTGCCGCTGCTGTTCTGGCTGCCGCGTGCCTACTCGGCCGCCAGCGCCCCGGTGGCCGCGCTCTTCGCCATCATGACCAAGGTCGGGATCTACGCCATCCTGCGGGTCTTCCTGCTGGTCTTCGCGCTGGGCGAGGCGCCGATCGCCGAGACCGCCTGGGGCTGGCTGTGGCCGCTGGCGCTCCTGACCCTGGCGCTGGGCGGCATCGGGACGCTGGGCTCGGACAGCCTGCGAACCCTGACCGCCTACCTGGTGATCCTCTCGGTGGGCGCCCTGCTGGCGACCATCAGCCTGGCGACCCCGGAAAGCCTCGGCGCCGCCCTCTTCTACCTGATTCACAGCACCGCCATGGCGGCGGTCTTCTTCCTGCTCGCCGACCTGCTGGGCCAGCAGCGCGAGGCGGGCTATGACCGCTTCTCCGCGGAGGGCCCCATAGGCCATCGCTGGGTGCTGGGCACGCTGTTCTTCATCGCCGGGATCGCCATGGCGGGGCTCCCCCCCTTCGGCGGCTTCGTCAGCAAGGCGTGGATCCTCCAGGCCAGCGCCGCCGAGCCACAGGGGCTGTGGCTGTGGTGGATCCTGCTGGCCTCGGCCCTGCTGGTGATCATCGCCATCAGCCGCACCGGCAGCAGCTGGTTCTGGCGCCCAGGCGAGATGGCCAGGCCCTACCCGCTGCGCCCCGGCCTGCTCACTCTGGTGGCCATCATGGTGGGCCTCAACGCGCTGCTGGCGGCGTTCGGCGAGCCGGTGATCGGCTACCTCGAGCTGACCGCCGAGCAGCTGCTCGACCCGCACGCCTATATCGACGCCGTGCTGCCGGAAGCCCGCGCCGCCGGCCAGGAGATCTCGCCGTGACGCCATCCTTCCGCACCTGGCAGTTCTGGCTGCCGCATCCCCTCTTCTCGCTGTTCCTGGCGCTGCTGTGGCTGCTGATGGTCGACGAGGTCAGCGTGGCGCATGCCCTGCTGGGGCTGGCCCTGGGCGTGGCCATCCCCTTCTTGACCCACGCCTTCTGGCCCGAGGAGGCGAGGATCCGGCGCCCCCTGCCGCTGCTGCGCTACCTGCTGGTGCTGCTAGCGGACATCCTGCGCTCCAATCTGGTGGTGGCGCTGCGGATCCTGCGCCCCGCCCGTCACCTGAGGCCCGGCTTCTTCAGCTATCCGCTGGCCCTGGAGGACGACTTCGCCATCACCATCCTGGCCAGCACCATCTCGCTGACGCCGGGCACGGTGTCGATCCACCATGACGCCGAGGCCAACACCCTGCTGGTGCACGCCCTGCACCTGGAGGACGAGGCCGAGGCCATCGCCGCAATTCGCGAACGCTACGAGAAGCCCCTCGAGGAGATCTTCCGATGATCGCCGTGGTGATACCGGTCGCGATGGCGCTCTTCGCCGTCGCCGCCCTGCTCAACCTCTACCGCCTGGCCGTGGGCCCGGACATCGTCGACCGGATCCTGGCGCTAGACACCCTGATGATCAACAGCATCGCGCTGATCGTGCTGGCCGACATGCGCATGGGTCTCGGGGTACTCTTCGAGCTGGCCCTGCTGCTCGCCCTGATGGGCTTCGTCGGCACCGTGGCCATGAGCAAGTACCTGCTGAGAGGAGACGTCATCGAATGAATGCCCTCAACATGCCCTGGCCCCTGCAGCTGGCGGTCGCCTTCTTCCTGCTGTTCGGCGCGGCGGTGGCGCTGATCGGTTCCTGGGGCCTGGCCAAGCTGCCCGACTTCTACACCCGCCTGCACGGCCCCACCAAGGCCAGCACGCTCGGGGTCGGCTGCACGCTGATCGGCTCGCTGCTCACCTTCAGCCACCAGCAGGGGAGCGTCTCGGTGCAGGAAGCGCTGGTGACGATCTTCCTGTTCGCCACCGCCCCGGTCAGCGCCCATATGATGGGCAAGGCTGCCCTGCGCCGGCGACTGCCGGGCATCGCCGGCACCCGCAACATGCCCGGCAAGCGGCCGCTGGCCGGGGCCGGCAAGGTCCTCGGACGCGGAGATCCCTGATAGGGTGAGGACCATCAGGCGACGATGACCGGAGAGTGACATGCCCCGCTTCCCCGACCACCTGACCGGCGACGGTCCCCACAATCCCTTCCCCGGCGTGCGCGTTCTGGAACGCCGGCTGGGGCGCGAGATCCCGCACCAGCTGGGCTCCAACGAGGGGCTGGACATGCCCCACCGTGCGCTGCGCGAGCGCTTCGGCGACGCCATGGCGGCCCATGCCTACAGCTACGGCGATGCCGAGGCGCTGGGCATCCGCCGGCGGCTTTCCGAGCAGAAGGGCATCCCGCTCGAGGCGATGCTGGTGGACGCCGGCGCCGACAGCCTGATCGCCCTGGCCCTGCGCGCCCTGGTCACGCCGGGCGACACCCTGGTGGGCACCCGCGGCACCTACCCCACCTTCGGCTACTTCGCCCGCGGCGAGGGCACCCGGCTGGTGGAGCTGCCCTACGCCGAGGGGCCCGGCCGCCTGGCGCCGGACCTCGACGCCCTGGCCGACACCGCCCGCCTGGAGGGGGCGCGGCTGGTCTATCTCGCCAACCCCGACAACCCCGGCGGCCACCTGCACCGCGACGCGGACGTGCTGGCCCTGCGCGAGGGGCTGCCCGACGACTGCTGGCTGCTGCTCGACGAGGCCTACCACGATTTCCGCGAGGACGCCGACGGCGAGTTCGGACGCCGGGTGCTGCCCGGGGTGGTGCGCCTGCGCACCCTCTCCAAGGCCCACGGCCTGGCCGGCCTGCGGGTGGGCTACGCCATCGCCGAGCCCGAGACCCTGGCGGTGATGATGAAGGTGCGCATCCACTACGCGGTCTCGACCCTGACCCAGGCCGCCGCCGAGACGGTGCTCGATGCCCCCGACGAGGTGGCGGCGCACGTGGCGGCGGTGCGCAACCGCCGCGAGCGCCTCGCCGCGCACCTGCGCGAGCTGGGCGCCGACGTACTGCCCAGCGCCACCAACTTCGTCGGCCTCCGCCTGGCCAGCGCCGAGCTCGCCGGTCGCGTCCACCAGGCGCTGCTCGACGAGGGCACGCTGATCGCGCGGCCCGCCGACCCGGCGCTGGGCCATGTGCTGCGCATCACCGCAGTGGAGGACGCCCTGGTGCCGGGGCGGCTGGCGACCCTGGAGGCCGCCCTCGCGCGCTAGCCAAGTCCGGCACGAGGCGCCATAGTAGCGTCCATTAGCTTGCAAAGAACGGACGAGCCCATGGATGCGTTGCGCCGCCACTCCCTGATGATCATCCTGCTCGGCAGCCTGGTAGTGACCCTGGCCATGGGGTTGCGCCACGGCTTCGGGCTCTTTCTCGAGCCCATGAGCGCCGAGCTCGGCTGGGGACGCGGCGTCTTCGCCTTCGCCCTGGCCATCCAGAACCTGCTGTGGGGCCTCTCCCAGCCCTTCGCCGGCGCCCTGGCGGACCGCTTCGGCGCCGCCCGGGTGGTGGTGGCCGGCGGCGCCCTCTACGCCCTGGGGCTGCTGTTCATGGGACTCTCGGAGTCGGCACTGGGCATGAGCCTGTCCGCCGGGGTGCTGATCGGCCTGGGGCTCTCCGGCACCACCTTCTCGGTGGTGCTGGGCGCCGTGGGCCGCGCCGTGGCCCCGGAGAAGCGCAGCATGGCCATGGGCATCGTCAGCGCCGCCGGCTCCTTCGGCCAGTTCGCCATGCTGCCCGGCACCCTGGGGCTGCTGGAGTGGCTCGGCTGGTCGGCGGCGCTGCTCGCCATGGCCGCCATCGGCGCGCTGATGCTGCCGCTGGGGGCACTGCTGCGCGACCGCCCCTCGGCGAAGGCCGCCGGCGACATCGGCCTGGGGACGGCGCTCAATGAGGCCGCCAACCATCGCGGTTTCTGGCTGCTCTGCCTGGGCTTCTTCGTGTGCGGCTTCCAGGTGGTGTTCATCGGCGTGCACCTGCCGGGCTATCTCTACGACAACGCCATCGCGGTTCAGGTGGGCAGCACCACCCTGGCGCTGATCGGCCTGTTCAACATCGCCGGCACCTACACCGCCGGCTGGCTGGGGGGCCGCTACGCCAAGCCGCGCCTGCTCAGCGGCATCTACCTGGCCCGGGCGGTGATCATCACTCTCTTCCTGATCGCGCCGCTGAGCCCCGCCAGCACCTACGTCTTCGGCATCGCCATGGGGCTGTTGTGGCTCTCGACGGTGCCGCTCACCAACGGCATCGTCGCCTCGGTGTTCGGGGTGCAGCACCTCTCCATGCTGGGCGGTATCGTCTTCCTCTTCCATCAGCTCGGCTCCTTCATGGGCGTCTGGCTGGGCGGACTGCTCTATGACCTGCAGGGGGACTACGACGTGGTCTGGAAGCTCGCCATCCTGCTCGGCGTGGTGGCCGCGGCACTGCACTGGTGGATCAGCGAGACCCCGGTGGCGCGCGGCGCGCCCCGGGGAGCCGAGGCGTGAGCCGCTCCCTGGCCCTGCGGCTGGCCGCGGCCCTGGTCACCGCCAGCGCCCTGGCGCTGGTATGGTGGGGCTGGCACCGGCTCGACGGCGCCCTGCTGCTGCTCGGCAGCCGGCTGTGCTGAAGCGCCACGACCTGCCTGCCGGGTGTTCGATAATATCCTGAGAGGCTCCCGGCAGGCCGCCGCTACTGGAGCGTTGTCGGCGATAAGCGGCGTGCCTGTCCTTTCACCAGAGATTGGACCGCCCGGTCTTGAACCTCCGGCAAGGGGGCTGCCATGCCCATGCCTATGTAAAGGTTCCTCTCAGCGCGCCTCCCCCAGCCGCAGCACATGACAGATCGCCCGCCACAGTCCCCAACCATCCCGCCACCCCATGGCGACCTCCACATGCCCGAGTCCGCCGGCTTCGAACAGACGTGACTGGCCGTCCGGGAGAGCATCGTGCAGGCGCCGTGAGTGACTGACGGGGATGACCCGGTCGTCCGGTCCATGCACCAGGACCAGCCGCGCCTCGAGCGCATCGAGGTCGCGCTCCGAGAGATCGAGGGCATCGAACTGCTTGAGCAGGGGCGGCGGCAGCGCCTCGATCAAGGCTTCCACCCGGGTCGGGTCGCGATTGGTGACCAGCTCATACAGCGCCCTTCCCTGGGGACCGAGTCCCCGGGCCTCGGGAGACGGAGCGTCGTCGTCCGCCAGGCGGCGGCGTGCAATGGTCGCCAGACGCTCCCGGTCTTCGGCGTCATCCAGACGGTGCAGTTGGCTCAACAGCACCGTCCAACGCGCCTCGCGCTGAGGCGGGGGTGCCTGGCGGCCGCCCCCGCCACGGTCCTCCCCGGTGGTGACATAGCGGACCATATCGGTGAGGTCGTAATAGCCACCCACCGCGATCATGAAGCGCACCCGATGCGCCGTCTCCGGCTGCATGGCGGCGAGGATGGCCGGTCCGACGGCGAAGCTGATGGCGGCCAGGCCGGTGCCCGACTCGGCCGCCGGCACCTCCGTGGTGGCATGACGGATCGCATCGGCGATCCGCTCCACCTCGCGAGTGCCCACTGAGAAGTCCCTCAGCCCTTCCAGTTCCGGCACGATCACCGTGAAATCGGCCCGCGCCAGCGTCTGCGCGAAGGCCACCAGGCGGGGGTCGCGACGCCCCGCCTCGGTGAGGCCGTGCACCAGGATCAAGGCCCCGCGACGCGACTCGGCGGGGGGGTAGAGGTCCGCCACCTGCTCGCGTCCCTCCACCGCATAGGTCATCTCCTCGCGCTCGGGCACCGACGCACGGTGCTCCCGACGGCTCGGGGCCTCCTCGATCGCGGCGAGGTCGCGCAGCACCCCCAGAGCCTCGTGTCCCCGCCCCAGGCTGGCACAACCGGAGAACAGCCCGCTCCCCAGTCCCGTCACGAGCATCAGCGCGACGAGGCCTCGGCCCGGGCGCATCTCGGGGCCGGGGCGTGCCGACTCGTGGCTGTCATCGAAACGGCGCATCACCGGCTCGCACCCTCCAGGGGGGGTGTCCGTCCGGCGGTCCGATTCCGGGGCCTCGGGCAGGGTCTGTCGCATGGCGTACCTCCAGGCTATGCGCCATGACGAGATTGAGCGTCTCCAGCGGGCACTGCCGGAGACGCCACGCCATGGCGTAAGAGTGCGCTTCCTCAGCGTGGACCCGCCCGGTGACGCTCCGCAACGCCTGGCATCGTATCGCGGTCTTCATGCAGGAGTGGCAACACAGCGAGAGAGACCAGGCGAGCGCGTGCCTATCGGCGTGCTGCCCTTGCCTATCGAGTTGCCTGGCTATCGCTCGTTCAAGGCTTGGGGCCGGTCTTGCGCGCCATCACGATGGCGGGTGTCGCCCCAGCCGCAGCCGACATCGAGGATGCGGCCCTCCGGGAGGCGCGAGACCACCGTGCCGAAGGCGCCGCTGTCGGTTCGCTCCGTTCGGGAAGTTGTCGGCGACAAAAAGCTCAGCGGGTCAATAAGATGGTATCGTCACCCGGTCCCGTCTCTCCGCGCAGACAACGATGCCCTCATGAGTGCCTTGATCGAAGTCCTTCCCCTCTCCTTCGCCTTTGTTTTCGGCATGCTGGTCCGCCAGATCGGCCTGCCGCCGCTGGTCGGCTTCCTGGCCGCCGGCTTCGCCCTCAACGCCTATGGCCCCGGCCTGGGCCTGCCCGATGAGGCGGGCCCGGTGCTGGAGCACGTGGCCCATATGGGGGTCCTGCTGCTGCTCTTCACCGTGGGCCTCAAGCTCAAGATCAAGAGCCTCCTGCAACCGGTGGTGCTCGGCGGCGCCCTGCTGCACTTCGTCTTTACCACCGGCGTCTTCGCCCTGGGAGTCCTGGCGCTGACCCAGCTCGATCGCCAGACCGCCCTGCTGCTGGGGGTAGCCCTGGCCTTCTCCAGCACGGTGCTGGCGGCCAAGGTGCTGGAGTCCAAGCGGGAGTTGCGCGCCTTCCATGGGCGGGTGGCCATCGGCATCCTGATCATCCAGGACCTGATCGCCCTGGCGGTCCTGAGCCTGGCGGGTGCCCATACCCCCTCCCCCTGGGCGCTGGGGGTCTTCGCCCTGCCGCTGCTCAAGCCACTGCTCTACTGGCTGATGGACGTGGCCGGCCACGAGGAGCTGCTGGTCTTGATGGGGGTGGTCCTGGCGGTGGCCCTGGGCGGCCTGGGCTTCGAGATGGTGGGGCTGAGCCCCGAGCTCGGCGCGCTGATCATGGGCGTGCTGCTGTCCGACCATCCCCGCGCCCAGGAGCTCTCCAAGGCACTATGGGGCCTCAAGGAGGTCCTGCTGATCGGTTTCTTCCTGCAGATCGGCATGGCCGGCCTGCCCGACGCCGAGCAGCTCACCTTCGCCCTGGTGATGGCGGTGATCCTGCCCCTCAAGGGGCTGGTGTTCTTCTTCCTGCTGAGCCTGTTCCGACTGCGTGCCCGCAACGCCCTCCTCGGCGCGCTCAGCCTCACCTCCTACAGCGAGTTCGGGCTGATCGTCGCTGCCGGCGTGCTGGAGGAGTGGCTGGTGCCTTTGGCCATCACGGTGGCAATCTCCTTCGTGGTGGCCGCTCCCCTGAACCGCCTGGCCCATCCGCTCTTCGATCACCTGGAGACCTTCCTCAAGCGCTTCGAAAGCCACACCAAGCACCCCGACGAGCAGCCCGTCTCCCTGGGGCGTTCGGACCTGCTGATCATGGGCATGGGGCGCACCGGCAGCGCCGCCTACGACTTCCTCGCCAAGCGCCGGGCGCGGGTGGTGGGCCTGGATGCCGACCCCAACAAGGTCAGCAAGCACCAGAAGGAGGGACGCCGGGTGGCCTATGCCGACGCCGAGGATATCGGCTTCTGGCACGCCATCGACATCAGCCGCATCAAGGCGGTGATCCTCGCCATGCCGGAGATGGAAGGCAAGTTGATTGCAGCGCGCCAGCTGCGTCGCCTGGGCTTCACCGGCCCTATCGTCGCCAATACGCTCTACGACGACGAAGCGGAGAGCCTGCGCGAGGGTGGCGTCAGCGAGACCTACCTGACCATGACCGGTGCCGGTATCGGCCTGGCCGAGAAGACCTGGGAGGCCTACCACCCGGGGAAGGAGTGATACGGCGCTCCAGTAGGGTGCCGATCACCGGGGCAGCGGGGATGGGCTGACCATCATCCCTCGCAGACTCTCCGGCAACGCTCAAGTTCGGGGTGAGTTGGCCTCGATCCGGCCAGGCCGTTCCACCTGAACCACACCATGGCGCCAGCCCGGGACTCTGGCGCCTCCTCACCCTAGGGCCCTCGTCATGCAGAACGTACTGCTGTTGGTGGACGTACAGAACCTCTATTACACCGCTCGCCATGCCTATGGCCGGCATATCGACTACAACGCCCTCTGGACCCGGGCGACCCAAGGACGCCGGGTGGTCGGGGCGTTCGCCTACGCCATCGACCGCGGCGACGACAAGCAGCGCCAGTTCCAGAACATCCTCCGGGCCATCGGCTTCGAGGTGAAGCTCAAGCCCTTCATCCAGCGGGCCGACGGCTCGGCCAAGGGCGACTGGGACGTGGGCATCACCCTGGATGCGGTGAAGCACGCCACGCGGGCAGACGTCGTGGTGCTGGCCTCCGGCGATGGTGACTTCGCGCTGCTGGCCGACACCCTGCGCCTCGAACACGGCGTAGAGGTCGAGGTCTACGGCGTACCCCCGCTCACCGCCGGGGCGCTGATCCAGTCGGCCACGCGCTTCGTGCCCCTCGAGGGGAAGCTGCTGCTGTGAGCGGATGGCCCGGGCGGACCAGACCTCCCCTGGTAGAAGGCACCACCCTGCGCCATAGTCTCCTTGACGACCAGTTCACAGGACCTCAGGAGCCGAGATGCTGCCCATCCGCGGGATCGACCACCTGGTGCTGCGCGTGCGCGACGAGGCCCGCATGCTCGCCTTCTATCGTGACGTGCTCGGCTGCCCCCTGGAGAAGCGCCAGGACGACATCGGCCTGCTCCAGCTGCGCGCCGGGGATGCCCTGATCGACCTGGTCCCCGTGGACGGCCCCCTGGGCCGACGCGGCGGCTCTCCGCCGGGCGATGAGGGGCGCAACCTCGACCACTTCTGTCTGCGCCTGGCCCCTTTCGACGAGGAAGCGATTCGCCGCCACCTCGCCGCCCACGGGGTCGAGGCGACGGAGACCCGGGAGCGTTACGGCGCCGAGGGCAGCGGCCCCTCCTTCACCCTTAAGGATCCCGAGGGCAACACCATCGAACTGAAGGGCCCGGCGTCCTGACACGCCAGGCCCTGCGCCATCACGATCACGACCAGCGTTTCCGCGGCTTCAGACGTGCAGGATCTCATCCCTGAGGGAGTCGGTGATGCCGAGCATCACCTGGCGGGACCGGGCATACACCTCGGCGGTGAGCGACAGGCTTGCATGGCGGTCCCTGCCGGAAAAAGACGCTGGTCGAGCGGTTGCATAAAATGGCCAATCGCTGCATGAATGCCAGCTTTGGATGCAGCCTGCCTCCGCAACGGGCAAGATGCCTGGAAGCTGATGGAGACCCTCATGGCCCGCGACACCGGCGCCTTCGCCACCGCCTTCGACCTCATCCTCGGGCTCGACCCCGGCCTGCTGGCCATCGTGGCCCTCTCGCTGCAGGTATCCCTCACCGCGGTGACGCTGGCGGCGCTGGTCGGCCTGCCGCTGGGGGCGGCCCTGGCACTGTGGCGTTTCCCCGGCCACGGCGCCCTGGTGGTGGGGCTCAACGCCCTGATGGGCCTGCCGCCGGTGGTGGCCGGGCTCGCCGTCTACCTGCTCCTTTCGCGTGCCGGCCCGCTGGGCGAGCTCGGCCTGCTGTTCACCCCGTCAGCCATGGTGGTCGCCCAGGTGATCCTGATCCTGCCGATCATCGCCGCCCTGACCCGCCAGCAGGTGGAGGAGCTGCACCAGGAGTACCGCGAGCAGCTCGCCTCCCTGGGGCTGTCGCGGCTGCGCATGATCCCCACCCTGCTGTGGGACGCCCGGCTGGGGCTGGTCACCGTGGTGCTCGCCGGCTTCGGCCGCGCCAGCGCCGAAGTGGGCGCGGTGATGATCGTGGGCGGCAACATCGACGGCGTGACCCGGGTGATGACCACCGCCATCGTGCTGGAGACTAGCAAGGGCGACCTGCCGCTGGCGCTGGGACTGGGCATCGTGCTGCTGGGGCTGGTGGCACTGGTCAACGCCGGCGCCTACCTGGTGGGCGAGACGGCCAGGAGGCGGCAGGGATGAACGACTTGACGATGCCCACCACGAGCCACGCGCCGGCCCTCGAGATGCAGGGCGTCGCCTTTACCCACCGCGGCCAGTGCCTGCTGGGGCCGCTGGACCTGCGCCTCGGCAGCTACCGTCGCACCCTGGTGATGGGCCCCAACGGCGCCGGCAAGAGCCTGCTGATGCGCCTGGCCCATGGCCTGCTCGCCCCCACGGAGGGCCGCATCCATTGGCAGGGGCGCACGCCCCGTCAGGCGATGGTCTTCCAGCGCCCGGTGCTGCTCAAGCGCTCGGCACTGGCCAACCTCACCTACGCCCTGGCGGTGAACGGTGCGCCGCGCCCCTCACGCCGGGCCCGCGCCCGCGAGGCCCTGGAACGTTTCGGCCTCGCCGCGCTGGAGAAGCGTCCGGCGCGGGTGCTCTCCGGCGGCGAGCAGCAGCGTCTGGCGCTGGCCCGCGCCTGGCTGCTCGCACCCGAGGTGCTGTTCCTCGACGAGCCCACCTCGGCACTGGACCCCGCGGCCATCAAGGCGGTGGAGGACGCGGTGCGTGAATTCCATGCCCGCGGCACGCGCATCATCATGACGACCCATGACCTGCTCCAGGCGCGACGACTGGCCGACGACGTGGCCCTGCTCTTTGCGGGCCGCCTGATCGAACACTCTCCCGCGGAGCGTTTCTTCAGCGAGCCGCAGAGCCCGGAGGGCAGGGCCTTCCTGCGCGGCGAACTCATCTGGTAGCCGCCGGCAGGGCCAAAGGGCCATGCCCGGCCCATGACGCCTTCCATAACGACAAGCCCGTAACGACGAGGGAGACGCCATGCTTCACAGGGCCCGCATCACCTTGACCGCCATCGCCGTTCTGGGCCTCTCGCTGACCACCCAGGCACAGGCGCAGGAGGGCGGGACGTACATCACCCTGGCCTCCACCACCTCCACCGACAACGCCGGGCTGTTCGACGCCATCCTCCCGCAGTTCACCGAGGCCACCGGCATCGAGGTACGCGTGTTGGCGGTGGGCACCGGCCAGGCCTTCGAGATCGCCCGCCGCGGCGACGCCGACGGCCTGCTGGTCCACGACACCGAAGGCGAAAAGCGCTTCATCGAGGAGGGCCACGGCAGCAAGCGCGCCGACGTGATGGTGAACGACTACGTCCTCGTCGGCCCCGGCGACGACCCGGCCGGCATCAATGGGGCCGAGACCGTCGCCGAGGCGATGCGGCGGATCGCCGAGGCCAAGGCGCCCTTCGCCTCCCGCGGCGACGACAGCGGCACCCATCGCGCCGAGCTTCGCCTGTGGGAGGCCGCCGGCGTCGAGCCGGGCGGCGCCTGGTACCGGGATCTGGGCAGCGGCATGGGGCCGACGCTGAACACCGCCGCCGGCATGGACGCCTACGCGATGAGCGACCGTGCCACCTGGGTCGCTTTCGAGAATCCGCAGGACCTCGAGTTGCTGTTCGAGGGCGACGAAGCGCTGTTCAACCAGTACGGCAGCGTCCTGATCTCCGAGGCGCGCCACCCCCACCTCAAGCACGACCTGGCCGAGCAGTGGCATCGCTGGCTGCTCTCCGACGAGGGCCAGCAGGCCATCGCCGACTTCACCGTCAAGGATGAGGCGCTGTTCTTTCCCAACGCCCGAACCGACGCCGAGTAACGCCTCTCAGGGTGCTGCCTGAGCCTCATGCAGGCGCCCCAGCAAGCCCGGCAGCTCGTTGCTCAGGAAGCGCGACTCCACGCACTCCGCCAGCCGCTGGGCACCGAAACCCAGGAAGCCCTGCGCCGCGTGGGAGAGCCGGCGGTCGCGACGCACGATGAACTGCCAGTGGCTCTCGATAGGCAGGCCGGTCACCGGCAGGATCACCAGCTCCGGGTGCTGCGGCGGCAGCACATGCTCGGAGAGCACGGCCAGCCCCATGCCGGCGGCCACCCCGACCCGGATCGCCTCGTTACTGGCCATCTGCAGGGTCGGCCCCAGGGTGAGGCCCTGCTCCTGCAGCCAGCTGTCGAACAGCATCCGCGTGGCCGAGCCCGGCTCGCGCAGCAGCCAGCGCTCCTCGAGCAGCTCGGCCATGGCGATACGCTCGCGCTCGGCTAGCGGGTGTCCCCGAGGCGCCACCGCCACCAGGGGATTGCGCAGGAAGCGCCCGGCCAGGGCCTGGGCCAGGGAGGGCGGGTGGCTGAAGACGTAGAGGTCATCCTCCTGGCGCTCGAAGCGGGTCAGCATCTGGCGGCGGTTGCCGATATGCACCGTGACCTCCACCTCCGGGAAGGCCTGGCTGTAGGGGCCGAGCAGCCGCGGCAGCACGTACTGGGCGGTGTTGACCAGGGCGATGGAGAAGCGCCCCCGCTCGCCGCCACGCAGGGCGGAGAGGTAGTCATCGAAGTCGTCGAAGCGCCCCAGTACCTCGCGGCTGGCGCGGTAGAGCTCGCTGCCCGCCTCGGTAGGCAGCAGTCGCCCCTGTCGGTTGGCCAGCAACGGCTCGCCCACCGTCTCGGCCAGGCGCTTGAGCTGCTGCGAGACGGTAGGCTGGGTCAGGTGCAGGCGACGGGCCGCCTCGCTGATCGAGCCGGCGCGCACCACCGCCACATAGACCTGCAGCAGGCGAAACGTCAGGTGGCGGATATTCATGTCGAGTCGGCCTGCCATAGATGTTTATCTATAAAAATATAGCATGATTGCTATTGGCACCAATACGCTGGCATCCGCACAATCCGCACCAGTCTTTTTGATACGCCTGCAGACAAGGGAACGCTTTATGCCCGATATCGTGGTGATGTTCTTCCTGCTCGGCCTGCTGGCCGGGCTGGTCAAGTCCGACCTGGCCATCCCCAAGGCCGCCTACGACACCCTGAGCCTCCTGCTGATGCTGACCATCGGCCTCAAGGGCGGCATGTCGCTCTACGGCAACCTGGGCTGGTCGCTGCTGCCGGAGCTTGCCGCCGTGGCCGCCCTCGGCGCCCTGATCCCGCTGGCCATGATGCCGGTGCTGCGCCGCCTGGTACGACTCTCGGCCGCGGACAGCGCCAGCCTGGCGGCCCACTACGGCTCGGTGAGCGCCGGCACCTTCGCCGTGGCCCTGGCCTTTGCCGAGGCGCGCAACCTGCATATCGGAGCCGAGGTCACCCTCTATCTGGTGATGATGGAGCTGCCGGCAATCATGGTGGCCATCGCCCTCTACCGCCGCCACCAGGGCAGCAACACCGGCGAGGCGATGCGGGGCATCTGGCACGAGACCCTGACCAACCGCGGGGTGATCCTGCTCGCCGGCGGCGCAGTCATCGGCGCCATGTACGGCCCCCAGGAGGGCGCCAAGGTCACCGAGCTCTTCACCAGCGCCTTCCATGCCGTGCTCGCCCTCTTCCTGCTGCAGATGGGCCTGACCGCCGCCGAGACCCTGCGCCCCATTCCCTGGTTCCACTGGCGACTGCTCGCCTTCGCCCTTATCGCCCCGCCGCTGCTCTCGCTGGCGGGCCTGGGCATCGGCCTGGCCCTGGGGCTGCCGGAAGGTTCACTGCTGATCCTCACCGCGCTTGCCGCCAGCGCCTCCTACATCGCCGCACCGGCCGCCATGCGTACCGCCATCCCCGAGGCCAATATCGGCCTGGCCATGCTCGCCTCGCTGGGACTCACCTTCCCCTTCAACGTGATGCTGGGCATTCCCCTCTATCATCAGCTGATCACCTGGCTGGCCGGGTAGCGAGCCCTCGTGGCGTCGCGCGGATCCGACATTCGTCTAAGGCATGACTAGCTGCACTTTACGTTAACGTAAACCTGTCCTAGTCTTGGGCCATCACGGTTCACCACCTGACTGGCCGCCGTGCGCGCCACTTTCGTGCTCCCGCTCGCGGTGATACGAAGGGCGCCACCACCCCCGATTCGCAAGCCCGAGAAGAACGGAGTTCAGCCCATGCATACGCCCTTCAAGCCCCTCGACTTCGGCCTCGACGAAGAACTCAACATGCTGCGCGAGCAGGTCAACGCCTTCGCCCGCGACGAGATCGCCCCGCGCGCCGCCGAGATCGACGAGAAGAACGAGTTCCCCAACGACCTCTGGCAGAAGTTCGGCGACATGGGCCTGCTCGGTATCACCGTCTCCGAGGAGGATGGCGGCACCGGCATGGGCTATCTCGCCCACTGCATCGCCATGGAGGAGATCTCCCGGGCCAGCGCCTCCGTGGGCCTCTCCTACGGCGCCCACTCCAACCTCTGCGTGAACCAGCTAAAGATCAACGCCAGCGCGGAGCAGAAGGCGAAGTACCTGCCCAGGCTGATGAGCGGCGAGCACGTCGGCGCGCTCGCCATGTCCGAGCCGGGCGCCGGCTCCGACGTGGTCTCCATGAAGCTGCGCGCCCGCAAGGAGGGTGGCAAGTACATCCTCAACGGCAACAAGATGTGGATCACCAACGGCCCCGACGCCGACGTGCTGGTGGTCTACGCCAAGACCGACCCCGAGGCCGGCTCCAAGGGGATCACCGCCTTCATCATCGAGAAGGGCATGCCCGGCTTCTCCACCGCCCAGAAGCTCGACAAGCTCGGCATGCGCGGCTCCAACACCTGCGAGCTGGTGTTCCAGGACTGCGAGGTCCCGGAGGAGAACGTGCTGGGCGAAGTGGGCAAGGGCGTGCGCGTGCTGATGAGCGGCCTCGACTACGAACGCACCGTGCTCGCCGCCGGCCCCATCGGCATCATGCAGGCCGCCCTGGACATCGTGGTGCCCTATATCCACGAGCGGAAGCAGTTCGGCCAGTCCATCGGCGAGTTCCAGCTGGTGCAGGGCAAGGTGGCGGACATGTACACCACCCTGAACGCCTGCCGCGCCTACCTCTATGCGGTGGCCGCCGGCTGCGACCGCGGCCAGACGTCCCGCAAGGACGCCGCCGGCGTGATCCTCTACTGCGCGGAGAAGGCCACCCAGGTGGCGCTGGACGCCATCCAGCTGCTGGGCGGCAACGGCTACATCAACGAGTACCCCACCGGCCGCCTGCTGCGCGACGCCAAGCTCTACGAGATCGGCGCCGGCACCAGCGAGATCCGCCGCATGCTGATCGGCCGCGAGCTGTTCAACGAATCTGCTTGAGCCACCGGCTTCTGTAGGAGGGATGCTTCGCATCGCGACCGGAGGCCTCAGGCCTCCCACGGGAAACCCCAAGGCACCTGGCGGCGCCTGTCGCGCAGCGGAGCTGCCCTCCTACAACACCACCGGTACCCTGTGTTGGCATATCAATTCAAGGATTCGCTATGAGCATCCTGCAGACCCAGATCAATCCGCGCAGCGAGGGCTTCCAGGCCAACGAGGCGGCGATGCGCGCCGAGGTGATGAAGCTGCGCGAGCTCACCGCCGCCATCGCCCAGGGCGGCGGCGAGAAGGCCCGCGCCCGCCACGAGAGCCGCGGCAAGCTCTTCGTGCGCGACCGCATCGACCACCTGATCGACGAGGGCTCCCCCTTCCTGGAGTTCTCGGCGCTGGCCGCCCATGAGGTCTACGACTCCGCGGTGCCCGCCGCCGGCGTGGTCACCGGCATCGGCCGCGTCTCGGGCGTGGAGTGCGTGATCGTCGCCAACGACGCCACCGTCAAGGGCGGCACCTACTTCCCGCTCACCGTGAAGAAGCATATCCGCGCCCAGGAGATCGCCCGCAAGCACCGCCTGCCGTGCATCTACCTGGTGGACTCCGGCGGCGCCTTCCTGCCCCGCCAGGACGAGGTCTTCCCCGACCGCGACCACTTCGGCCGCATCTTCTACAACCAGGCCACCCTCTCCGCCGAGGGGATCCCGCAGATCGCCGTGGTGATGGGCTCCTGCACCGCCGGCGGCGCCTATGTGCCGGCCATGGCCGACGAGTCCATCATCGTGCGCGAGCAGGGCACCATCTTCCTGGGCGGCCCGCCCCTGGTGAAGGCCGCCACCGGCGAGTCCATCAGCGCCGAGGACCTGGGCGGCGCCGACGTGCACGCCAAGAAGAGCGGCGTGGCCGACCACTATGCCGAGAACGACGCCCACGCCCTGCAGCTGGCCCGCGCCAGCGTCTCGCGGCTCAACTGGCAGAAGCGCGGCCAGCTCAAGATGCAGGAGCCGAAGCCGCCCAAGCTGGACCCCAGCGAGATCTACGGCATCGTCGGCACCGACCTCAAGAAGCCCTACGACGTGCGCGAGGTGATCGCGCGCATCGTCGACGACTCCGACTTCGACGAGTTCAAGCGCTACTACGGCGACACCCTGGTCACCGGCTTCGCCCATATCCACGGCTATCCGGTGGGCATCGTCGCCAACAACGGCGTGCTCTTCTCCGAATCCGCCGTCAAGGGCGCCCACTTCATCGAGCTCTGTGCGCAGAGGAAAATACCTTTGATTTTCCTCCAGAATATTACCGGCTTTATGGTGGGCTCCAAGTACGAGCACGAGGGCATCGCCAAGCACGGTGCCAAGCTGGTCACCGCGGTGGCCTGCGCCAGGGTACCCAAGTTCACCGTGCTGATCGGTGGCAGCTTCGGCGCCGGCAACTACGGCATGTGCGGCCGCGCCTACGACCCCAACCTGCTCTTTATGTGGCCGAACGCGCGTATCTCGGTGATGGGCGGCGAGCAGGCGGCCGGCGTACTGGCCCAGGTCAAGCGCGAGCAGATCGAGCGCGAGGGCCGCGAGTGGACGCCGGAGGAGGAAGAGGCCTTCAAGGCGCCCACCCGCGACCAGTACGAGCACCAGGGCCACCCCTACTACGCCAGCGCCCGGCTGTGGGACGACGGGGTCATCGACCCGGCCCAGACCCGCGATGTGCTGGGGCTCTCGCTCGCCGCGGCCATGAACGCCGAGGTCGAGGAAACGAAATTCGGCGTGTTCCGGATGTGATCCCCTTGCTGCGCAAGGGAGCTGGAAGCTTGAAGCTCTAAGCTGGAAGTCTCCTCCGTACGCCCTGGAGGCAAGATCCTGGGGTTTCTTCCAGCTTCCAGGCGCGAAGCGCCGCCCTTCCAGCTTCCAGCTTTGCTAACGAGGTTCGAGATGTCAGATAACACCTCCTGTTCAAGACTCGTGATAGACGATCGCGGCGTCGCCTGGCTGACGCTGGAGCGCCCCGAGGTCCACAACGCCTTCGACG
>JBKHEO010000028.1:0-23337 GCA_046540755.1 Halomonas sp.
TGACCCGGGGCGATCATATGAACGCCCACGGCGGCACCAATACCCTGAAGATCCTCGACGTCCACGCCGGCCATGGGGGCTGAGCCCGTATCCTGTATACAGGATGCAGGTCGTATGTAGCCATCGGTCCGGAAAAGTGCGATGGTGCGGCCAGGATGATCACCGCGAGCGAGAGAGCATGAGCCACTCCTGGAAGGCCGACGTCGAGGCCGCCATTCGCGCCGGCGAGCGCATCAGCGATCCCTATATCGTCGAGCAGGTACGCCAGGCGGTACTCAGCCAGCGCCTGCCGCCGGGCACGCGCCTGCCCGAGGTGGCGCTGGGCGAGATCTTCGGCGTCAGCCGCTCGGTGGTGCGCCGCGCCCTGACCCGCCTGGCCGCCGAGCATGTCATCGACCAGCGTCCCAACCAGGTGGCCCGGGTGCGCTCGCCGAGCGTGGAGGAGACCCGCGAGACCTTCGCCGCCCGCCGCCTGGTGGAGGGCGAGGTGGCGGCCCTGCTGGCCGCCACGGGGCTCGACTCCGGGGTGCACGGGGCCCTCGAGGCCGAGGCGCGGGCCGAGGCCGAGGCCCACGGGAGCGGCGACGAGCCGGCGCGCATCGCCCACTCCCTGGCCATCCACCACCGCCTGGCGGAACTCTCGCCCAACCGGGTGCTGGGCGCCATGCTCACCGACCTGGTGCTGCGCACCTCCATCGTCATCGCCCTCTACAAGCGTCCCACGCTGGCTTCCTGCTACCTGAAGGGGGACCATCCGCGCCTGCTGGCGGCCCTCGCCGAGGGAGACGCCGAGGGGGCGAGGGGCGCCATCGTGGACCACCTGGCGAGCCTGGAGGCGCTGCTCGACCTGGGGCCCCGCGAGCAGGAGGCCGACCTGCGTGCCATCTTCGCCGGCGTCACCACGAGCTGAATAGCACCGGGAGTCGCTCGCGCCTGTCCCCGGCGGCACTCGCAGGAGGATACCGGGCGGGTTGTGGGCGTCGGTAGGGTGTCGGACAATGCGCCCATCCACGCCTTGCGGAGCCTCGCCATGCCCTTCTTCACCCGCTCGGGATGTCGCGCCCTGCTGCTGGGCCTTGCGCTGCTGCTGTCGCCACCGGCCCTCGCCGAGGAGCGCCCCACCGTGGCCGCCGCCTCTGACCTGCAGTTCGCCCTGAGCGAGGCCGCCGAGCGCTTCACCGCCGAGACCGGCCAGGAGCTGCGCCTCAACTTCGGCTCCTCCGGTAACTTCCGTCGCCAGATCAGTCAGGGCGCGCCCTTCGAGCTCTACCTCTCCGCCGACGAGGCCTATGTGAAGGCGCTGCACCGGGAAGGCCACCTGGAGGACGAGGGCGTGATCTATGCGGTGGGGCGCCTGGCCTGGCTGCAGCCGGCGGGCGGCGATGACCTGCCGGGAGAGGACGAGCCGCTGGCCGCGGTGCGTGAGGCGCTGGCGGCGCATGCGGCGGGGGAGGGGCGGCCTCGCATCGCCCTGGCGAACCCCGAACATGCCCCCTATGGCGTGGCCGCCCGCCAGGCCCTGGAGCACGCCGGCCTGTGGGAGGAGACGGCGCCGCTGCGGGTGCTGGGGGAGAACGTCTCCCAGGCGGCTCGCTTCGCGCTCTCCGACGATGCCCGCGGTGGCCTGGTGGCAGAGTCGCTGGCCCTGGCACCCTCCATCGCCGAGCGCAGCGAGCACGTGCTGATCCCCGAGGCGTGGCATGAGCCGCTGATCCAGCGCATGGCGCTGGTGGAAGGGGCCGGCGAGACGGCCCGGGCCTTCTACGCCTGGCTGCAGCAGGAGGAGGCGCGCGCCATCCTGGCCGACTATGGTTTCCGCGCCCCCGGCGATGGCTTCCGGCTGCCCGAGGATGCCTCGCGCTGATGGAGTGGTCGGCGCTCTCGGTCTCGCTGCACCTGGCGGCCTTCACGGCGCTGCTGCTGCTGCCGGTGGGGCTGTGGCTGGGGCGGACCCTGGCCGCCAGCCGCTCGCGCGCCAAGCCGCTGGGGGAGGCGCTGATCGCGCTGCCGCTGGTGATGCCCCCCACGGTGCTGGGCTTCTACCTGATGCAGGCCTTCGGCGTGGAGGCCCCCTTCGGCGGGCTCTGGGAGCGTCTCTTCGGCACGGGGCTCAACTTCACCTTCGAGGGCATCCTGCTCGCCTCCCTGGTGGCCAACCTGCCCTTCGCGGTGCAACCGGTGCAGCGCGCCTTCGAGGCGGTGCCCGCCAACCTGCGGGAGGCGGCCTGGTGCAGCGGGCTCTCGCCCCTGCACACCCTGTGGCGCATCGAGCTGCCGCTGGTTTGGCCGGGTATCGTCTCGGCGCTCGCCCTCACCTTCGCCCACACCCTGGGCGAGTTCGGCGTCATCCTGATGGTGGGCGGGGCCATCGACGGCGAGACCCGTACCCTGGCCATCGCCATCTACGACCGGGTGCAGGCCTTCGACGAGGGCGGTGCGGGGATCATGTCGGCGATGTTGCTGCTGGTCTCCTTCGTCACCATCGGGGTGGTCTATGGGCTTGCCGGCCGGCGGAGGTGGCGTCGTGCCTGAGGCCGGCCGGGATCCCGCCCCGCTTGCCGTCAGCCTGCACCAGCCGGGCCCCATCCCGCTGGCGGCGGAGTTCCGCTGCGAGGCCGGCGAGCTGCTCGCCCTGGTGGGGCCCTCCGGCAGCGGCAAGACCACCCTGCTGCGCAGCATCGCCGGGCTCTACCGTCCGGCCGATGGCCGCATCGCCTGCGGCGGGTCGCTATGGTTCGACGCCCGGCGGCGCCTGGCGCTGCCGCCCCAGCGGCGTCGGGTCGGCCTGGTGTTCCAGGACTATGCCCTCTTTCCCCATCTCACGGCGCTGGGCAACGTCATGGTGGCCCTGCACCACCTGCCGGGTGCCGAGCGGCGTCGCCGCGCCGAGGCGTGGCTCACCCGGGTGCGCCTGGAGGGGCTGGCCGGGCGCCACCCGGCGGAGCTCTCCGGCGGCCAGCGCCAGCGGGTGGCGCTGGCCCGGGCGCTGGCGCGCGAGCCGCGGGTGCTGCTGCTCGACGAGCCCTTCTCGGCGGTGGATCAGGTCACGCGGCGCCGCCTGCAGCGCGAGCTGGCGCTGCTGCGCGAGGAGATCCGGATCCCCATCCTGCTGGTCACCCACGACCTCGACGAGGCGGCCGCCCTGGCCGACCGGCTCTGCGTGCTGCACGCCGGGCGCACCCTCCAGACGGGCCCGCCCGAATCGCTCTTCCGCCGCCCGGTCACCCCCCAGGTGGCGCGACTGCTCGACCGCCACAACGTCTTCGAGGGCGAGGTGGTGGAGGCGGGCGGCGAGCGTCGCCTGGCCTGGGGGCCCTGGCGCCTGGAGGTAGCCGAGGGGTTGGCGACACTGGCCCCCGGCACGCGCGTGGCCTGGTACCTGCCGCCCTCGGACGTGGTGCTGCACCGCCGCGGCCGCCCGTCGCTGGGGGAGCGCGAGAATCCGGTGAGCGCGAGGGTCGAGGAGCTGGTGGTGCTGGGCGGCATGGCCTCGGTCTCGCTATCCTTCGCGCATACACCCCGGCGCCTCGGTTTCGAGATCGCCACCCATGCCGCCCGCCGCAACGGCCTGGCCCGGGGCGAGGCCGTGCAGGTCTCGCTGCTCGCCGCGGGCATCCACCTGATGCCGGATGCCTCGCCGCCCGGTGATGACGCCAGGAGTGCCCCATGACCCGTCCCCTTAGCCATCCCGGCCTTGCCGTCCTCGCACTGGCCCTGGCCACGCCGCTCCTCGCCGAGGAGCCGGCATCCGAGCCCTGGTCGTTGACCGTCCATGCCCAGGAGGGTGCCCACGAATTCGAGGTCGAGGTGGCACGCTCCTTCGCCGAGCGCAGCCGCGGCCTGATGGGGCGCGAGCGGCTCGCCGACGATGCCGGCATGCTCTTCCTCTACGCCGCCGAGCGGCCCGGTCGCAGCGGTTTCTGGATGTACAACACCCTGATCCCGCTGGATATCGCTTTCATCGACGGCGAGGGGCGCATCGTCTCGACCCACACCATGCAGCCCTGCGGCTCGGACGACCCCGCCGACTGCCCGGTGACGCGCCCCGGGACGCCCTATCGGGCGGCCCTGGAGGTCAAGGCCGGCACCTTCGAGGCGCAGGGCATCGAGATGGGCGACTGCGTCGCCTGGCCGGGCGAGGAGGCGCGCTGCGACTGACGTGCTGTCATTCAACGCTGGGCGCCCTAGAATAGGGCCAGGCGGCCTCGCCTCGTCCGGCTCCCTGCGGGGGCCTGCCGCCATTGACCCATAACCATAATCGCGCCTCGCACTCGTCGGGACGCCGCTGCAAGGACATGCCATGACCCTCCATCGACCGCTTGCCAAGCTGGCCGCCGCCCTGGCCGGCGCCGCCGTGCTCTCCGCCTCGCTCTCCGCCCAGGCCCGCGAGATCTCCGTCTCCACCGTGCTTTCCGACGCCTTCCCCTGGGGCCAGGCGGCGGAGAAGTGGGCCGAGCTGGTGGAGGAGCGCACCGAGGGGCGCATCACCATGCGGGTCTACCCCAACTCCCAGCTGGTCAACGGCGACCAGACCCGGGAGTTCTCCGCCATGCGCTCCGGGCTGATCGACGCCGCGGTGGGCTCCACCATCAACTGGTCCCCCCAGGTGCCGGAGCTCAACCTCTTCTCGCTGCCCTTCTTCCTGCCCGACGAGGCGGCGGTGGATGCCGTGACCGGGGGCGAGGCCGGCGAGATGATCTTCGAGGCCATCGAGTCCCGCGACGTCGTGCCGCTGGCCTGGGGCGAGAACGGCTTCCGCCAGCTCTCCAACTCCCGAGGTGCCATCGAGGCTCCCGAGGACCTCGAGGGGCTGAAGATCCGCGTGGTGGGCTCGCCGCTCTTCCAGGACACCTTCGATGCCCTGGGCGCCGACCCCACCCAGATGAGCTGGGCCGATGCCAAGCCGGCGCTGACCACCGGGGCGGTGGATGGCCAGGAGAACCCGCTGTCGGTGTTCGACGTGGCGCGCATCGACCAGGTGGGCCAGGAGCAACTGACCCTGTGGAACTACATGAACGACCCGCTGATCTTCGCCGTCAATCGCCAGGTGTGGGAGTCGCTGGACGAGGATGACCGCGAGATCCTGCGCGAGGCTGCCGTGGAGGCGGGCGAGTGGGAGATCGCCATGACCCGCGAGGAGGAGAGCGAGCGCCTGGATGCGATCAAGGAGCGCGGGGTCACCGTCACCGAGCTCTCCGACGAGCAGGTCCAGGCCTTCGTCGAGGCCACCGAGAGCGTCCACGAGGAGTGGGTCCCCGAGATCGGCGAGGAGCTCGTCGAGGCCGCCCGGGCCGCCGTCGAGTCCCGCTGAGCCCCTTCGCCCATCATTCGACCGGCCGGCCCTCGAGGCCGGCCGCCGCGTGTGAGGTCCTCCCATGACGCCTTCCCCCGATGCCCGGCCCGAGCGCCGGCTGGCCTCCCTGGCCCTGGTGATCATCGCCCTGATCAGCCTGGGTAACGTGGTGACCCGCTATATCACCGGCGGCTCGCTGGCCTTCACCGAGGAGCTCTCGGTGTTCCTGCTGGTGGTGCTGACCTTCGCCGGCGCCGCCGTGGCGCTGCGCCGCAACGGCCATATCCGCATCGGCATGCTGGAGCGTGCCCTGCCACCCGGCCCGCGGCGCGCCCTGGTGCTCTTCCAGGGGCTCTGCGGGGTCGTGGTGCTGGGGCTGATCGTGTGGTTCGGAGGCCGCCTGGCCTGGCAGGAGTACCAGTGGGGGTCCACCTCGCCGGGGCTGGGGCTGCCCCAGTGGTGGTACATCGTCTGGCTGCCGCTGCTGGCCGCGGTGATGCTGCTGCGCCAACTGCAGCAGACCCGTGACCGGCTGAGCGGGAGGCTCGACGATGAGTGCTGACCTGTGGATGCTGCTGGCCTTCGCCGGATTGCTGATCGCCGGGGTGCCGGTGGCCTTCTCACTGGCACTGGCCGGGGCGGTGGGCATCCTCTCGGGGTTGTCCCCCGCGATGCTGGCCACGCTCGGCACCAACACCTACAACAGCATCGCCAAGTACCCGCTGATCGCCATCCCGCTGTTCATCCTCACCGGGCTGATCTTCGAGCGCTCCGGGGTGGCGCGGCGCCTGGTGCGCTTTGCCCAGGCGCTGATCGGCCCGCGCCACGGCGGCCTGGCCCTGGTGGCGGTGCTGGTGTGCATGATCATGGGCGGCATGAGCGGCTCGGGGCCGGCGGATGCCGCCGCCGTGGCCATGGTGATGCTGCCCAGCATGACGAAGGCGGGCTACCCCAGGCCCTTCTCGGCCACCCTGATCGCCGCCTCGGCCTCCACGGCGATCCTGATCCCGCCCTCGGTGGCGCTGATCCTCTACTCCATCGTGGTGCCCGGGGTCGACCTGCGCGCGCTCTTCGCCGCCGGCCTCTTCCCCGGGATACTGGCCGGCCTGGCACTGCTGGTGCCGGCGCTGATCGTCTCGAAGCGCTTCGGCTGGGAAGGGGGTGCGCCGGTGGATGGGGCCGAGCGGCTGCGCGTGGGCGAGACCTTCAGGCAGGCGCTGCCGGCGCTGTTCGCCCCGGTACTGATCCTCGGCGGGCTGCGCTCGGGGCTCTTCACCCCCACCGAGGCGGCGGTGGTCGCGGTGGCCTACGGCGCGCTGATCGGGCTCTTCGTCACCCGCGAGCTTCGCGTGAAGGACCTCTGGGCGCTGTTCGGCGAGGCGGCGGTGATCTCCGGGGTGGTGATGCTGATCATCGCCCTGGCCGGCATCTTCGCCTGGGCCGGCACCATGCTCGGCACCTTCCGCCACCTGGCGGAGTGGATCATCTCGCTCTCCGACAGCGGGGTGCTGCTGCTGGTGCTGATCATGCTGGCGGTGCTGGCCGCCGGCATGCTGCTCGACGCCATCTCCATCTACCTGATCATGATGCCGATCCTGATCCCGGTGATGCAGCACTTCGAGTGGAACCCGGTGTGGTTCGGCATCCTGCTGGCGATGAACATCGCCATCGGGCAGTTCACGCCCCCGGTGGCGGTCAACCTGATGGTGACCACCGAGGTGGCCAGGATCCGCCTGGAGCAGACCGTCGGCTGGGCGCTGCTCTTCGTCGCCGCCATGGCCGGCGCCCTGACGCTGGTGGCGGTGTTCCCGGAGATCGCCCTGTGGCTGCCGCGAACGCTCGGCTACAACGTGGGCTGATCAGCCCCCATGCTCGTCGAGCACACGCCGGAAGAGCGCGGCGCTCTCGGCGTCGAAGAGCACGAAACGCACGCGCTCGATGCCGGGGCAGCGGGGCAGGATGGTGATCACCGTCTCGATGGCCACCCGCGCGGCCGCCTCCGGTGGATAGCCGAAGGCGCCTGAGGAGAGCGCCGGGAAGGCGACGGAGGCGATGCCGTGCCGCTCGGCCAGCGTCAAGGCGTTGCGGTAGCAGTCGGCCAGCAGCGTCTCTGCCGGCTCGTCGACGCCATAGACCGGCCCCAGGCAATGGATCACATGGCGATTGGGTAGATTGAAGGCGTCGGTGATCACCGCCTGGCCGGGCTTGAGGGGGGCCAGGTGGCGGCAGGCGCGGTCGAGCTCTGGACCGGCGGCGCGGTGCAGGGCACCGGCCACGCCGCCGCCGGGGCGCAACTCGGCGTTGGCGGCGTTGACCACCGCCTCCATGTCGGACTGATGGGCGATATCGCCCTGGATGCACTCGATCATCTTGACTCCTCTTATGCGTCTCGATAGCCGGGCCGCCACAGCGGCAGCTCGGCCAGGTCGTCGCGCCGGTCCTGGGCCAGCGGCAGCCGCTCGCGCGCCTCGGCCAGCGCCGCCTTGCTGAGCGTCAGCCGCCGCCACGCCTCCCCCGGGCCGAAGTCCAGGGCAGAGTGGGCCTCGTCCACCAGCGGCGGGCAGAGCAGCGAATGCCCCCAGGCCTCGCCGGCGCGGTTGAGGCTGAGCCACCACTGCTGATGCTCCATGGCGCGGGTCGTCACGAAGGCGTGCCAGCTGGCGAAGGAGAAGTCGCGGGTGAAGGCTACCGGGTGCAGCACCAGCTCCACGCCTTCGGCGGCCAGGCGACCGGCAAGCTCGGGGAAGCGCAGGTCGTAGCAGATCATCACCCCCACCCGCCAGCCGGCGATCTCGGTGACCAGCAGGTGATCGCCCGGCGTGAAGTGGGGCGCCTCGGCGGAGGCGCCGAACTGGGCGCAGTGCAGCTTGTCGTAGACGCCCGCCAGGGTGCCGTCGGGGCCCACCAGCACCTGGCTGATATGCCGCCCCCGCCCGCCGCGGCGGGCGCTGCCATAGGCGAGGGTGCAGCCCAGGCGCCGGGCCAGCTCGCTGAAGCGCTCGAACACCGGCCCCTGGAGGTCGTCGTCCAGGTCGCCCAGGCAGGCGAAGGCGCCGCCGCCGTACTCCATGGTGGCGAGCTCCGGCAGCACCACCAGGTCCGGGCGCGACTCGGCGCAGCGCGCCTCGATCTCCCGGGTCAGCCGGACGAGCCAGGCGAGCTGGTCGCCGCGGCAACGGGTGGGGGGAATGGCGGGCTGGCAGGCGAGCAGCTCCATGGGCGACCTCCTGAACAGGGCGACGAAATGGCGCGGGCGACGCCCATCATGGCTGGCCTATACTCCCCCTTCTACCGTTTCAGGCTATCAGGAGTTCCGATGTTCTTCCCGCCGCGTCTCGCCCCCCTGGTCTTCGCCTTGCTGATGTCGCTCTACATGGTGTCGTTGATGACCCTGGTGATCACCTGGGTCAACACCGGGCTCGGCGAGGGTTTTCTCGGCCGCTGGTGGCGGGCCTTCTATATCGCCTGGCCGATCGCCTTCGCCCTGATCCTGGTGGGGGCGCCGCGCCTGCAGCGCCTGGCGGCGAAGCTGATCCGCCGGCCGCCCGGAGAGTGAGGGACGATATCCGGAAGGAATGTTGCACTTCCGCTCAATTTTCGTGACATTCGTTGCAAATCGGCGCAGTAAGTTGCAACTCACGCCTCGCCCCTGTACCAATGGCCTCCCCCGATAATCGATGCCGGCCCGCCTCGCGTGGCGGAAGCCCCGGGCCCCTTTGCCCGGGCGCCGGACGCGACAACAGGAGGAGGCGAGATGAACCAGAGCGTCAATATCGAGCTCGGCAGTCCCGCGGTCGAGGCCCTCGAGGCCCGCCAGTTCAAGGTCTACACACACCGCCAGCTCGACAGGATCGAGGCGATCCAGGCCCTGCCTGACGACTTGCGCTTCGATATGCGGGTCGTCAGCCAGGTGCTGCCGTTCCGGGTCAACGAGTACGTCATCGAGGAGTTGATCGACTGGGACAATATCCCCGCGGACCCGGTCTTCCAGCTCACCTTCCCCCAGCGCGGCATGCTGCGCCCGGAGCACTTCGAGGAGGTGGCGGAGCTGGTTCGCCGCGAGGCCACCGCCGCCGAAATGAGGCCGGTGATCGAACGCATCCGCGCCGAACTCAACCCGCACCCGGCGGGGCAGATGGACCTCAACCTGCCACTGCTCGACGGCGATCCGCTGCCCGGCATGCAGCACAAGTATCGCGAGACGGTGCTCTTCTTCCCGAGCCAAGGCCAGGTTTGTCACAGCTACTGCACCTTCTGCTTCCGCTGGGCACAGTTCGTGGGCGACAAGGACCTGAAGTTCGCCTCCAGCGAGGCGGACTCGCTGCACCGCTATCTCGCGGAGCACACCGAGGTCACCGACCTGCTGATGACCGGCGGCGACCCCATGGTGATGAAGGCCAAGCACCTGCGCCAGTACCTGGAGGGGCTGATGGCGCCGGAGCTGGATCACGTCCAGGACATCCGCATCGGTACCAAGAGTCTGACCTTCTGGCCCTATCGCTTCGTCACCGACCCGGACGCCGAGGATATCCTGGCGCTCTTCAGGGAATTGGTGGCTGCCGGGAAACATGTCGCCTTCATGGCGCACTTCAACCACTGGAAGGAGATGGAGACGCCCATCTGCCGCGAGGCGATCCGCCGCATCCGGGCCACCGGGGCGGAGATCCGCACCCAGGCGCCGCTACTCAAGCACATCAACGACGATGCCGAGCAGTGGGCGCGCATGTGGACCACCCAGGTGCGCCTGGGGATGATCCCCTACTACATGTTCGTGGAGCGCGACACCGGCGCCCGCCACTACTTCGAGGTGCCGCTGGTGCGCGCCTGGGAGCTCTATCGCGAGGCGATCAAGGCGGTGCCGGGCCTGGCGCGTACCGCCCGGGGGCCGTCGATGTCCGCCGATCCCGGCAAGGTGGAGATCCAGGGGGTGACGGAAATCAACGGTGAGCGTGTGTTCGTATTGCGCTTTATCCAGGGCCGCGACGGCGACTGGGTGCAGCGACCCTTCTTCGCCAGGTACGACGAGGCCGCCACCTGGCTCAACCATCTGGAGCCGGCGCTGGGGGAGCGCGAGTTCTTCTATGAGGCCGACTTCGCCGCCATGAAGGACCAGAAGCAGGCGCTGATCTCGAAGGCGTCGTGAGATCGGTCACGGGAGAGGCTGGCAGGGCCGCCCATGGGGCGGTCCTTTTGCTGCGCTGCGACAATAGATAAACGCCTCATAAACGCTCGGTGCAACTAGACTGGGGTGTGCGATACCGTCGGCCAGGGGCCGGCATTACCCCGAGCTAGGTTTTTCCGCTAAAGTAGAAGAGGGTGGTAAATTCGGAGCCGTGCGAGGCGCGGATTCCTACACTCGTTTACCGACAATGTAAAAGAGGTGTGTCTATGAAACGCCATGCTTTCTCTGCCGCCGCCTTCACCGGCGCGCTCCTCGGCGCCGCGATGTTCGCATCGCCGGCCGTCGCCCAGGACGACGACGAGAAGTACATCACCATCGGGACCGGTGGCCAGACCGGCGTCTACTATGTGGTGGGGCAGTCCGTCTGCCGCCTCGTCAACCGTGGCAGCGATGACCACGGCATCCGCTGCAACGCGCCCTCCACCGGCGGTTCGGTGGCCAACATCAACGGCATCAAGTCCGGCGAGCTGGACATGGGTGTGGCCCAGTCCGATGTCCAGTACCAGGCCTACAACGGCACCGGCAACTTCGAGGATGAGGAGTACGAGGACCTTCGGGCGGTCTTCAAGATCCACGGCGAGCCGCTGACGATCCTGGCCCGCAAGGACGCCAACATCAACTCGCTCGAGGACCTCGAGGGCAAGCGGGTCAACATCGGCAACCCGGGCTCCGGCCAGCGCAACACTATGGAAGTGCTGATGGAGGCGATGGGCTGGGACGAGGACACCTTCTCCCGCGCCGAGGAGCTCGAGGCCGCCGAGATGGCCGCCGCGCTCGCCGACAACAACATCGACGCCATGGCCTATGTGGTGGGTCACCCCAACGGCTCCATCCAGGAGGCCACCACCACCGTGGAGTCTAACCTGGTGCCCCTCGAGGGCGAGGAGGTCGATGGCCTGGTCGAGGAGCATTCCTACTACTCCAAGTCGGTGGTCCCCGGCGGGCTCTACGAGGGCAATGACGATGACGTCAACACCTTTGGCGTCTCCGCTACTCTGGTGACCAGCGCCGAGGTCGACGAGGACGTGGTCTACGAGACCGTCAAGACCATCTTCGAGAACTTCGACCGCTTCAAGCGCCTGCATCCGGCCTTCGAGAACCTCGACGAGGAGGAGATGATCTCCGAGGGTCTCTCGGCACCGCTGCATGACGGGGCCAAGCGCTACTACGTGGAGAAGGGCTGGATGGACGAGGACGACTGATCTGAGGTAACTCCTCCGTTCCAGTGACGCGATGCGCGACCGTCTCGATGAGGGGTCGCGCATCGTGGTTTACAGCGTGGCGCGAGCCACCGCTCGCTCCAGGTTCATCGCAAGGACAATCTCCATGACCCAAGAGACATCGCGCGGTGCGGCCACCGATGAGGAACTCGAGGAGCTGGTCGCCTCCTCGGACAGCGGTTCGCGCAAGCCGGCAGGTGCACCCGGCAAGCTGCTGGTCGGCGTGGCGGCCGCCTGGTCGCTGTTCCAGCTGTGGATCGCCTCGCCGCTGCCCTTCATCCTCGGCTTCGGCGCCGTCAACGCGACCCAGGCCCGCTCCATCCACCTGGCCTTCGCGCTGTTCCTGGCCTATACCGCCTACCCGGCGCTCAAGCGCTCGCCCCGCGACCGGGTCCCGCTGCTCGACTGGGGCCTGGCGCTGGCGGCAACCTTCTGCGGCGCCTACATGTTCCTCTTCTACGAGGGCCTCTCAGACCGCCCCGGTGCGCCCATCCTCCAAGACGTGATCGTCGGGGTGCTCGGTATTCTGCTGCTGCTGGAGGCGGCGCGGCGTGCCCTGGGGCCGCCGCTGGCGATCATCGCCTCGATCTTCATCCTCTATTCGCTGGCCGGGCCCTACATGCCGGGCATCCTCGCCCATCGCGGCGTCAGCCTCTCGGGCCTGGTCAACCACCAGTGGCTGACCACCCAGGGCGTCTATGGCATCGCGCTCGGGGTATCGACCAGCTTCGTCTTCCTGTTCGTGCTGTTCGGCGCGCTGCTCGACAAGGCCGGGGCCGGCAACTACTTCATCAAGGTGGCCTTCTCGCTGCTGGGCCACTACAAGGGCGGGCCCGCCAAGGCCGCCGTGGTGGCCTCGGGCATGACCGGCCTGATCTCGGGTTCCTCCATCGCCAACGTGGTGACCACCGGCACCTTCACCGTGCCGATGATGAAGCGCGTGGGCTTCCCGGCCGAGAAGGCCGGCGCGGTGGAGGTGGCCTCCTCGGTCAACGGCCAGATCATGCCACCGGTCATGGGGGCCGCCGCCTTCCTGATGGTGGAATACATCGGTATCTCCTATGTGGAGGTGATCAAGCACGCCTTCCTGCCGGCGCTGATCTCCTACATCGCGCTGATCTATATCGTTCACCTCGAGGCCATGAAGGCCAACATGCAGGGGCTGCCCACCAGCAACCCGCCCAAGCCGCTGGTGCGCAAGGCGATCGGCTTCCTGGCCGGCCTGCTGCTGCTGATGGGGCTCTCCATGGTCGTCTACTACGGCCTGGGCTGGCTCAAGCCGTTGCTTGGCGGTGCCACCCCCTGGGTGGTGGGGGTCGTACTGGCCGGTGTCTACGTGGCGCTGATCCGGCTGGGCTCGGGCTACCCGGAGCTGGAGCTGGATGACCCCAACTCGCCGGTGGTCAAGCTGCCGCGCACCAAGCCCACGGTGATGGTGGGGCTGCACTACATCCTGCCGGTGGTGGTGCTGGTGTGGTGCCTGATGGTGGAGCGCCTCTCCCCGGGACTCTCCGCCTTCTGGGCCACGGTCTTCATGATCTTCATTCTGGTCACCCAGCGCCCGATCATGGCGGCATTCCGCGGTCACGGTGACCTGGCCGCGGATATCCGCGAGGGGCTTCAGGATCTGTGGAGCGGCCTGGTGAGCGGTGCCCGCAACATGATCGGCATCGGCATCGCCACCGCCACCGCCGGCATCATCGTCGGTGCGGTTTCCCAGACCGGGGTCGGCCTGGTGCTGGCCGACGTGGTGGAGATCCTCTCCATGGGTAACCTGCTGCTGATCCTGCTGCTGACCGCGGTGCTCAGCCTGATCCTCGGCATGGGCCTGCCCACCACCGCCAACTACATCGTAGTCTCGGCGCTGCTGGCACCGGTGATCGTGCAGCTGGGGGAGCAGAATGGTCTGATCGTGCCGCTGATCGCCGTGCACCTCTTTGTCTTCTACTTCGGTATCATGGCCGACGTCACCCCGCCGGTGGGCCTGGCATCGTTCGCGGCGGCCGCGGTCTCGGGCGGTGATCCCATCCGTACCGGCTTCCAGGCCTTCTACTACAGCCTGCGTACCGCCGCGCTGCCCTTCCTGTTCATCTTCAACACCGACCTGCTGCTGATCGAGGTGACGCTGCTGCAGGGGATCGTGGTGTTTATCGTGGCGACCGTGGCCATGCTGATCTTCGCCGCGGCCACCCAGGGCTTCATGATCGCCCGCAGCCGCTGGTACGAGTCGATCCTGCTGTTGCTGGTTGCCTTCGCGCTGTTCCGGCCGGGGTTCTTCATGGACCGTATCCAGGACCCCTACGAGACCGTGCCCGGCACCCAGCTGGAAGAGGCACTGGGAGAGGCCGACAAGGACATGGAGCTGCGCCTCCAGATTCGCGGCGAGGACGAATACGGCGAAATGCGCGAGACCTTCCGCGCCGTCCCGGTCCCGGAGGGGGAGAGCGGCGAGGAGCGTTTGACCAATCTGGGCATCGAGCTGCTTATCGAGGATGACGAGGCCATCGTCGACATGGTCGAGTTCGGCAGCCCGGCCGAGGACCTGGGCTTCGATTTCGACGAGCAGATCCTGATGGTGCAGACCCCGAAGGAGGGCTGGGCCAAGGAGTGGATCTGGATTCCCGCCCTGGGGGTCTTCGCCCTCGTCGTCATGCTGCAGCGGGGTCGTCGTGAGCGCGACACCGCCACGGCTTCCAGCTGAAGGAGAGCGTCATGTACAGCAAGATCATGTTGCCGGTGGACCTCAACGAGGAGGCGTCGTGGAAGAAGGCGCTGCCCACGGCGCTGACCCTGTGCCAGACCTTCGGCGCCGAGCTGATCCTGGTCACGGTGCTGCCCGACTACCGCATGCCGTTGGTGGGGTCCTACTTCCCGAAGGACTTCGCCAGCAAGGCGCACGACGCGGTCCATGAGGCCCAGCAGCGCTTCGTCGAGGAACACGTGCCTGCCGATGTCAACGTCCACCGCATCATCGTCGACGGCTCGCCCTGGGAGGCGATCGTCAAGGCGGCGAAGAAGCTCGAGGTGGACCTGATCGTCATGGCCTCCCACAACAAGCGCAAGTTCGCCGACTACGTGCTGGGCCCCAACGCCGAGCATGTGGTGCACCACTCGAAGGTGTCGGTGATGATCGTGCGTTGAACCGGGGCGACTCCGGTCGCCTCTTCCTGTCCCGTGGCGGGCCCCGACCAGACGTCGGGGCCCGTCGCGTTCGCCCGGGGGCCAAGCGTGAAAAAGGGCAAGCGGTATCACCTGCAGAGTTGACCCGCATCAACTAGATTAAGTGTGGGTTAACGACGAGTTGCGCCGTTAACCTGTCGCGATGGGCCTGGGGAGTCCGGTTCATCCGTGCAGGGCCCGCACGGTCGGGCGGCAAACGGTGAAGAGAGGTGACACATGAATGCGGCAACCGCGAAAGCACGTCACGCGTCGGCAGCGCCGGGCGTCAGCATCACCATCCGGCCGGTGGGCATGGATCGCCCCAGGGCCTGGCTCGCCGCCGGCATCGAGGATTTCCGTCAGGCCACGGCGGTCAGCCTCGCCTACGGCATGTTCTGGGTCGGGCTGAGCATCGCGGTCACCGTGGGGGCCATCACCCTCGGCCTGTGGCACTGGCTGCTGCCGCTGGTGGCGGGCTTCATGTTCATCGGGCCGCTGGTCGCGGTGGGTTCCTACGGCATCAGCCGGGCCCTGGAGGCCAACCGCGCGCCCCACCTGGGCGATGCCTTCGGCGCCTGGCGCCCCCACGCCGGCCAACTGGCGATGATGGGCGTGATGATGATGATCTTCTTCCTCGCCTGGATCCGTTTGGCGACGCTGCTGTTCGCGCTCTTCTTCGGCTTCGAGGTACCCAGCCCCGACGCCCTCTATGCGGCACTGCTGACCACCTCCGAGGGGCTCGGCATGATCGCCGTGGGCACGGCGATCGGCAGCGTACTGGCCTTCGGCGCCTTCTCCATCAGCGTGGTGGCGATTCCCACCCTGATGCACCACGATCTCACCTTCATGGAGGGCATCGAGGCCAGCGTGCGCACCGTGGCGCGCAACTTCCGCCCGATGCTGCTGTGGGCCGCCATCCTTACCGGCTGCGTGCTGGTCGGGGTGCTGACCTTCTACATCGGGCTGGCGCTGATCCTGCCGGTGCTGGGCTTCGCCAGCTGGCACGCCTACGAGGAGCTGGTGGTGGTGAAGCCCGTGGAGGAGGAGAAGCAAGACCTCCAAGGCTTATGACAACACGAGCCCAGACCCGCGGGGGGGCGCGCCGATGCGCCCCCTCGCGGCGTCTTGCCCGCGCCTATCGTCGTGCTGACCCTGCCGCCGTGATCGGGTAGTCTGTTCTCCCGACGACGTACCCAAGAGTCACCGCCATGCGCATCTCCCTCGCCACCCTGCTGCTGGCCTGCTTTCCCGTTTTCGCCGTCGCTGATGCGCTGCCCGCCCCCGAGGGAGAGGTGTTGCTGAGAGTCGACGGCGATATCCGCCACCCCAACGTCGGCGAGGCGGCCCACTTCGATCGCGACATGTTGCGCGAACTCTCCCCCCGGGAGATCTGCACCCGGACCCCCTGGCACCGCGAGCGCGGCCGCTTCGAGGGCCCGCTGCTGCGCGACGTGCTGTCGGCCGCCGGGGTCGAGAGCGACAGCGTGGAGGTCCAGGCGCTCAACGATTACCGGGCGCGGATCCCGGTCGACGAACTGGATCGCTACGACGTGATCCTGGCCATGCGGCACAACGGGGAGCCGCTGCCGATCCGTGAGTTCGGCCCGCTGTTCGTGCTCTATCCCTTCGATGACCATCCGGAGCTTCATACCGAGGCGGTACGCTTCCGCTCGGTGTGGCATGTGGCCGAGATCCATGCCCTCTGAGGCCGTCCGGGCTCGCCGGGCCCGGCCATGCTGAAACTGCCGCTGCGCCTGCGGCTGGGGGCCATCAGTGCCCTGGTCCTTTTCGCCGCCGCCCTGGTGGTGGTGGGGCTGGTCTCCTGGCGCCAGGATAGCCTCTCGGAGAGCGTCGGCGGCGATGCGGTGTGGCACGCCTACAAGCTCGATCGCGATACCGTGCAGATGCGCAGCTATCTCGCCCGGCCGGATGCCGGCCTGTCGGGCCTGCGCCTGCGCTTCGAGCTCTTCTACAGCCGCCTGACCCTGCTGCGCCAGGGCGACGTGACCGAGCTGATCGACCAGATTCCCTCCGCCGTCGCGCTGATCGACGAGATCGAGGCGCGCATCGAGGCGCTGGATGACACCATTGGCGAACTCGAGTCGCTCGACGCCGAGGCGCGCGGCGAGCTGGAGCAGCGCCTGGAGGCGCTGGGCAACCGCAGCGAGCGGCTGGTCATCGCCATCAATGGTCACCTGGCCGAGACCGCCACCCACGAGCGGCGTCAGCTCCAGCGCCTCTATGGCCTGCTGCTGGTGCTGATCCTGGCCATGAGCTTCTCTGCCCTGCTGGTGGCGTTGATGCTGCTGCGCGAGGCGCGCGACAACGCCGCCGCCCGTCGCGACCTCGAGGCCCTGAGCGACGAGCTTCAGGCCACCGCGCGGCGCGCGGAGTCGGCCAGCCAGGCCAAGTCCGAGTTCCTGGCCACGGTGAGCCACGAGATTCGCACCCCGCTGAACGGGGTGGTCGGCATGAGCGACCTGCTGCTGGAGGAGCCCCTGTCAGGGCGGGCCGGGGAGTATGCCGTCACCATCCACGACAGCGCCAGCCTGCTGCTGGGGCTGATCAATGACCTGCTCGACTTCTCGAAGATCGAGTCGGGTCGCCTGGAGCTGGAGTTCCAGCCCCTGGCCCTGGCCGATCTGGTGGAGGGGGTGGTGGCGATCTTCGCCGCCCGCGCCGAGGCCCGCGGCATCCGGCTCGCCTCGCGCCTCGCCCCCGAGTTGCCAAGCCATGTGATGGGCGATGCGGCGCGTCTTCGGCAGGTGCTGCTCAACCTGGTGGCCAATGCGGTGAAGTTCACCACCGAGGGGGAGGTGGTGCTCGAGGCCTCGCCAGGCGCCGATGACACCCTCTGCCTCGAGGTGCGCGACAGCGGCTGCGGCATTCCTGCCGACCAGCGCGAGCGCATCTTCGAACCCTTCCGCCAGGGGGATGCCAGCACCTCGCGCCGCTTCGGCGGCACCGGGCTGGGACTGGCGATCTCGCGCCGCCTGGTCGAGGCCATGGGCGGCCGCATCGAGCTGGAGAGCGAGCCCGGGGTGGGCAGCCGCTTCCGCTGCCGGCTGCCGCTGGTGCCGGCCGGGGCGCCGCCGGAGGCCGGGGAAGGCGTTGCCCTCACCCGGGACGGCGAGCCGCGCGGCGGCCGGGTACTGGTGGTGGAGGACAACCCCGTCAACCAGCGGGTCGCCCTGGCGATGCTCGAGCGGCTGGGCTGCCGGGCCGAGCTGGCGGAATCCGGGGAGGCCGCGCTGGCCTGGGTAGTGAAGGAGCGCTTCGACCTGATCTTCATGGATATCCAGATGCCCGGCATGGACGGTCTCGAGGTAACGCGACGGCTGCGCGCCCGGCCCGGCTGGTCCTCCCGGGTGCCGGTGGTGGCGATGACCGCCGGCGGGCCCGAGGGCGAGCAGGCGCGTTGCCTGGCCGCGGGCATGAACGGCTACCTCGCCAAGCCGCTGCTGCAGGGGCCCCTGCGCGAGGTGCTCAGGCGCCATCTGGGTGTCGAGGGGGGCACGGCGACCTCCCCCGCCATGAGCCGTGAGACCCTGGTCGACCCCATGATCCTGCAGGCCCTGCGCACCTCGCTGGGCGACGAGGGGCTGGCGCCGATGATCGCCCTCTACCGCGAGCAGGCGGGCACGCACCTCGAGGCGCTGGCCGCCGCCCGGGCGGCCGGCGACGCCCGTCAGGCCCGCCAGGCGGCCCACCAGCTCAAGGGGGAGTCCGCGAGCCTCGGCGCGGTGAAGGTGGCCGGCCTGGCCGCCCGGCTGGAGCGCCTGGCCGCCGCCGCCGAGCTCGATGCGGTCGGGGCCGTGATCGAGGAGCTGCGCCGCTGTCTCGCCGCCACCCTGGCCAGGCTCGACGCGGCCTGACGCCGCGGGTCGCGGGGCGAGGCGGCGTCAGGACGGGGCGGCGTTGTGGCCGTGCCGTGGCCCGGCCTACACTGGGCTTTTGCCTGCCACCGGAGCCGAGCATGTGCCCTGATTCCCTGCCGCCTCCCGCGGCCGCCCCGCTGTGCCGTGCCGTCTCGCGCCATGCCGACCCCGAGGCCGCCGTGGCCGAACTGGGCGAGGCGCTTGATCACCCTGCGCTCGGCTGCGTGCTCTTCTTCTGCAGCGCCGACTACCCTCTGGAGGGCCTGTCGCGGGCGCTCGCGCGCACCTTCGACGCACTGCCGGTGGTGGGCTGCACCACCGCCGGCGAGATCAGCCCGACGGGCTACGAGCGCGGCTGCATCGTGGCCATCGGCTTCCCTCGGGGGGCTTTCGCGGTCGCCACCGCCCTGGTGGCCGACCTCGACCGCTTCGACCTGCTCGACGCTCAGCGCCTGGTGGATGGCCTGCTGGAGCGCTGTCGCCGGGAGGCCCCGCCGGGGGCCGAGTGTTTCGCCCTGACCTTGCTCGACGGCCTCTCCAGCCGCGAGGAGCAGGTGCTGGCCACCCTCGAGGCGGCGCTGGGGCGCATTCCCGGCTTCGGCGGTTCCGCCGGCGACGACAATCGCCTGACGCGCACCCACGTCTACGCCGAGGGGCGCTTCCATTCCGCGGCGGCGGTGGTGGTGATGGTGGCGACCGCACTGCCCTTCGAGGTCTTCACCACCCACCACCTGCGCCCGCTGGACCACAAGCTGGTGGTGACCCGGGCCGACAGCGAGACGCGCCGGGTGCTCGAGCTCAACGCGCTGCCCGCCGCCGAGGAGTATGCGCGGCTGGTGGGCGTGCCGGTGGCGGCGCTGGACCCCGAGACCTTCGCCCTGCACCCGCTGGCGGTACGCATCGCCGACGCCCACTACGTACGTTCGGTGCAGCGGGTCAATCCGGACGGCAGCCTGAGCTTCTACTGCGCGGTGGAGACCGGCATCGTGCTCACCGCCATGCACCCCGCCCCCATGCTCGAGCAGTTGGAGATGGTCCTCGACGGCCTGGCCGGTCGGCTCGGCGACCCCGCCCTGGTGATCGGCTGCGACTGCTTCCTGCGCCGCCTCGAGCTCGAGAGCCGCGGCGAGCTGGTGGCGGCCTCGCGACTGCTGGCCCGGCGGCGGGTGATCGGCTTCAACACCTACGGCGAGCAGCATCATGGTATGCACCTCAACCAGACCTTCACCGGAGTGGCCATTGGATCCGCGACGCGCCCCTGAGTCTTGCGCCTCGGCCGAGGCGCTGGTCGCCGAGAACGAACGGCTGCGGCGCATCTGCGCCGCCCTGATCGAGCGGGTGGAGGCGGGCGGGGTGCCCCATGGTGGCCCCTATGGCGCCTTCGAGCATTCGGTGCTGCTCGCCGAGCAGGTGCGCGAGCGCACCGAGACCCTGCAGCGCACCCTGGCCGCCCTGGAGCGCTCCCGCGCCGAGGCGGAGGCGGCCAACCTCTCCAAGACCAAGTTCCTCGCCGCGGTCAGCCACGACCTGCTGCAGCCTCTCAACGCCGCACGGCTCTTCGCCAGCGCCCTGGAGGGCCAGGCGCTGCCCGAGGCGTCGCGGCGCCTGGTGGGCAGCATCGGGCGCTCCCTGAAGGACGTGGAGTCGCTGATCGGCAGCCTGGTGGACATCTCGCGGCTCGACGCCGGGGTGCTCAGGCCGGACGTGGCCAGCTTTCCCGCCGAGGAGCTGCTCGGGGTGCTGGCCGAGGAGTACCGGCAGCTGGCCGCCAGCCACGGCCTCGCGTTTCGTTACGTGCCGACCGGTGCGGTGATCGCCTCCGACCTGGCGCTGCTGGCGCGGGTGGTTCGCAACTTCCTGAGCAATGCCGTGCGCTATACCCGCCACGGGCGCATCCTGCTCGGTTGTCGCCGCCGGCCCGAGGGTCTAGAGATCCTCGTCGGCGATACCGGGCCGGGCATCGCGGCGGCCCAGCAGCGGCTGATCTTCGAGGAGTTCCGTCGTCTCGATGCGGCCGAGGAGGGCGACAACCGCGGCCTGGGCCTGGGGCTGGCCATCGTCGAGCGCATCGGCGGCATGCTCGGTCATCCGCTCGGGCTGATCTCGCGACCGGGGCACGGCTCGCTCTTCTCGGTGACCGTGCCCTACGGCGAGCGCACTGCCCTGGGGGCTGCCGTCCGTGACGAGGCGCCTGAGCCCCTCTCGGGCGCGCGGGTCTGGGTGATCGACGACGACGCCGATATCCGCGACGGCATGGCGGCGCTGCTGGGTGGCTGGGGCTGTCGGGTGACCAGCGCCGCCTCGCTCGAGGAGCTCGAGGCACTAGCGGGGCCGCCGCCTGAGGCGCTGCTGGTGGACTTCCATCTCGGCGAGGGCCGGCCCGACGGGCTGACGGTGGCGAACCAGATGCGCCGCCGCATCCCGGGGCTGCCGGTGGTGGTGATCACCGCCAACCACGATGCCGCCCTCAAGGCGCGCATCCGCGAGGCGGGCTTCGAGTGCCTGCTCAAGCCGCTCAAGCCGCTGCGCCTGCGGCTGCTGCTGGGGGCCCTGCTGTAGGCTCAGCGCCCGCGGCGTTCGGCCCGGTAGGCGGCCAGGTCCAGCTCGTCGGCGAGCAGTACGGCCTGTACCCGGCTCTTCACCCCCAGGCGACGCAGGATCGCCGAGACATGGGTCTTCACCGTGGTCTCGGCGATGTCCAGGTCGCGGGCGATGCCCTTGTTGGAGGCGCCGCGGCGCAGTCGCTCCAGCACCTCGAGCTGCTTGTCGGTAAGGCGCGCGAGGCGCGTCTCCAGGGAGGCGGGCATCGTGTGGTCGGGGGGTGGCGCAGGGGAGGGCGGCCGGCGCATCACCTGGGGGGGCAGGTAGAAGTCGCCCTCCAGGATGCGCCCGAGGGCCGCCAGCAGGTCCTCCCGGGGCGTCGACTTGGGGATGTAGCCCACCGCCCCGAGCTCGATCGCCTCGAGCACGGTGCGCCGATCCTGCTCGGCCGAGAGGATCGCCACCGGCAGCCGGGGCAGGGCCTGGCGCAGCCGTGCCAGGCCCTCGAGGCCGGCGGCATCGGGCAGCTCCAGGTCGAGCAGCAGCAGGTCCAGGCTGGCCTCGTGGCGCTCGGCCAGCTGCATGGCCTGGGCCAGGCTGTCGGCCTCCAGCAGCGTGCTCTCGGGCAGGCCGGCGGCGATCACCGCGGCGATCGCCTCGCGTAACAGCGGATGGTCGTCGGCGACCATCAGGGTGGTCATGGGGCTCTCCTGTCCGGGCCCTCCTACCAAGGAAGGAGGGTGTCTCATGCCACCGGAGTATGTCCCAGATCGTGGCGACGACCAAGACTGAAGAAGCAGGTCATCACAATCAAACAATCAAACAATCACAACTATTCAGGAGTCATGCCATGATCTATGCCAATCCCGGCGAGCCCGATGCCGTCGTCACCTTCGAGACGCAATACGGCAACTATATCGGCGGCGAGTTCGTGCCGCCGGTCAAGGGCCACTACTTCGACAATGTCAGCCCGGTCAACGGCGAGGTGTTCTGCCAGATCCCGCGCTCGAGCGCCGAGGACATCGACAAGGCGCTGGACGCCGCCCACGCCGCCGCCCCCGCCTGGGGCAAGACCTCTGCCACCGAGCGCTCCAATATCCTGTTGAAGATCGCCGATCGCATCGAGCAGAACCTCGAGCGGCTGGCCGTGGCTGAGACCTGGGACAACGGCAAGGCAGTACGCGAGACGCTGAATGCCGACCTGCCGCTGGCGGTGGACCACTTCCGCTACTTCGCCGGCTGCATCCGCGCCCAGGAGGGCACCGCCGCCGACATCGACGCCAACACCGTCGCCTACCACTTCCACGAGCCGCTTGGCGTGGTAGGGCAGATCATCCCCTGGAACTTCCCGCTGCTGATGGCTACCTGGAAGCTGGCTCCGGCCCTGGCCGCGGGCAACTGCGTGGTCTTGAAGCCTGCCGAGCAGACCCCGGCCTCGATACTGGAGCTGATGAAGCTGGTCGGCGACCTGCTGCCGCCCGGGGTGGTCAACATCGTCAATGGCTACGGCGCCGAGGCGGGCCAGGCGCTCGCCACCAGCAAGCGCATCGCCAAGATCGCCTTCACCGGCTCCACCCCGGTGGGCGCGCATATCCTCAAGTGCGCCGCCGACAACATCATCCCCTCCACCGTGGAACTGGGCGGCAAGTCGCCCAACATCTACTTCGCCGACATCATGAACGCCGAGCCGGAATTCATCGACAAGGCCGCCGAGGGCCTGGTGCTGGCCTTCTTCAACCAGGGCGAAGTGTGTACCTGTCCATCGCGGGCGCTGATCCAGGAGTCGATGTACGACGCCTTCATGGCCAAGGTGATGGAGAAGGTGGGCCAGATCACCCGCGGCAACCCGCTGGATACCGACGTCCAGGTAGGGGCCCAGGCCTCCCAGGAGCAGTTCGACAAGATCATGTCCTACATGGCGATCGCCCGGGAAGAGGGCGCCGAGTTCCTCACCGGCGGCGACAAGGAGAGCCTGGACCCGAGCATCGACAACGGCTTCTATATCCAGCCGACCCTGCTCAAGGGCCACAACAAGATGCGCGTCTTCCAGGAGGAGATCTTCGG
>JBKHEO010000029.1:0-22298 GCA_046540755.1 Halomonas sp.
GCGATGGGCAAGAACGTCGGCGACGACCTGGCCGAGGGCAAGCCCACCCTGCCGCTGATCCAGGCCATGGCCGAGGGCACCCCGGAACAGGCGAAACTGATCCGCCGGGCGATCCGCCAGGGCGGGCTGGACCACCTCGATGCGGTGCTGGAGATCGTCGACGCCACCGGCGCCCTGGCCTATACCCGGGCCCGTGCCGAGGAGATGGCCGACCTCGCCCTGGCCCAGCTCGAGGCGCTGCCGGCCAGCCCCTACCGCGACAGCATGGCCGAGCTGGCCCGCCTGGCGGTGGACCGGCAGGCCTGATAACGCCCGTCGCCAGGCTTGCATTCCGGCCACACTTGCGTACAATACGCTGCGTCGAAGAGGCAACCCCTCGCGAAAACGACATCGGAGTATAGCTCAGCTTGGTAGAGCGCTGCCTTCGGGAGGCAGAGGTCGTAGGTTCGAATCCTGCTACTCCGACCAACGAATTCAAGGCCTTGTGGATCACCGCAAGGCCTTTCGCTTTCCTGGTGGATCAATTGTAACCACGCCTGTCACCACAGGCGGCCACGCTGTTACCCGACAACCGCCCCCTGCCTGCCGAGGGAAGGGGCCGCACGTTGGGGGCATGGCACCGTCAGGTCACCGTGATCACGCTGCAGCCGGCGGCGTGGCTCACCTTGTGGGAGACGCTGCCGAAGACCATGCCCCGCACGTCGCCGAGGCCGCGGCTGCCCATCACGATCACATCGGCGCCGACCTTCTCCGCCGCCTCGATGATCCGCTCGGCCGGGCGCCCCTGGCTTACGCCCTCCTCCACCGTCAGGCCATCGAGGTCCACCGCCGCGCGGGCCTCATCGATCACCTTGCGGGCCTCCTCCTTCATGCCTTCGGCGAGCTTCTCGCGCTCCGCCTCGGAGAAGGGCTCGGCGGTGCCGCCGGTGAACAGGCCGATGTTGTCGGGCGGGAACTCCGCCACGGTCATCAGGTGCAGGGTGGCATTGCTGCCACGCGCCAGGGAGGCAGCGACGCTAAGCGCCTTGATGGCGTGCTCGGAACCGTCGAGGGGAACCAGGATCTTGTCGTACATGAAGTCGCTCCTAACGCAGCCGAAATGAGGGGACGCACATCGGCGTCGCCCCTTTCAGCATAGTCGGCCGCTGCGCCCTCGCCTTGTCCTGCGTCAAGGGAGCGGCGTTATCCCGCCCAGCCGAAGCCGAGCAGCGGCATCGCCAGGGTGAAGACCACGGCCACGATCACCGCCAGCGCCGCCAGGCTGACCAGGGCGCCGGCGCGCACCATCTCCGCCACGCTGAGCTGGCCACTGGCGAAGACCACGGCATTGGGCGGGGTCGCCACCGGCAGCATGAAGGCGCAGCTCGCGGCCATGGCCACCGGCACCGAGAGCAGTAGCGGGCTGTGCCCCAGGCTTACCGTCAGGGAGGCGGTGAGCGGCAGGATGGCGGCGGCGGTGGCGGTGTTGCTGGTCACATGGCTCATCGCCATCACCACCAGCGCCACCATGGCCACCAGGGCCCAGGTCGGCCAGCTGCCAAACGCGGCCAGCCCCTCGGCCACCGCCGCGGCCAGGCCGCTGGACTCGATGGTCGTGCCCAGGCTGAGGCCGCCACCCACCATGATCAGCACGCCCCAGGGCAGCTGGACGGCTGCCTCCCAGTCCATCAGGAACTGGCGCTGGGCCCAGCGCGCCGGCACCACGAAGAGCAGCACGGCGGCGGTCACCGCGATGCCCGCATCGCTCAGCGGCACCCCCAGCCAGGTCGCCAGCAGCGGGCGGAACACCCAGGCCAGGGCGACCAGCAGGAAGATGGCGGCGACCCGCCGCTCGGGGCCGCTCATCCGCCCCAGGTCGCGGGCCTGCTCCTCCAGCATGGCGGCCACCCCGGGCAGCGCCTGGCGTCCCACCGGGTAGACCCGCCGCGTCAGTAGCCACCAGGCCAGCGCCAGCAGCAGCAACGCCGGCGGCAGCGCCACCGCCATCCACTGGGCGAAGCCGATCTCGATGTCGTGGCGATCGGCCATGAAGCCCGCCAGCAGGGCGTTGGGGGGCGTGCCGATCAGGGTGCCCATGCCGCCGATATTGGCGCCCAGGGCGATCCCCAGCAGCAGGGTCAGCGACAGGTGGTGGCTGGCCCCCTCGCCGCCCTGCCGCTTGAGCATCTCCAGCACCGAGAGGCCGATGGGCACCATCAGCGCCGCCGTGGCGGTATTGCTCACCCACATGCTGAGCCCGGCGGTGGCGACCATGAAGCCCGCCACCAGGTGATCGGGACGGTGTCCCGCCACACGCAGCACCAGCATGGCGATGCGCCGATGCAGGCCCCAGCGCTGGATCGCCTCGGCCAGCAGGAAGCCGCCGAGGAACAGGAAGATCAACGGGTTGGCGTAGGGGGCGGCGACCGCCTCGATGGGCGCCACCTCGAGCAGCGGCAGCAGCACCAGCGGCAGCAGCGCCGTGACCGCGATGGGCACCGGCTCCAGCACCCACCAGGCGGCCATCCAGGCGGTGAGGGCCACCACCTGCCAGGCCGCCGCAGGAAACCCCTCTGGCGCCGGCAGCGCCAACACCAGGCCGGCCAGCAGCGGCCCCAGCAGCAGGCCGAGCGGCACCTTGAGCCGCGCCAGCCGGGAGGGGCGCTCCGCCTCAGTCGTCATCGCCTTCCTCGGCCAGCCGGCGCGCCATGGCCTTGCGCGCCCGGTTGCGCCGATAGAGCCGCACCAGGGCGATCCACAGCGCCGCCGCCACCATGGCCGCCAGGGTCCAGCCCTGCCAGGGGCGGGCGGCGTCGCCCATCACCGTCTCCAGGGTGATGATCAGGATGAAGCCCAGCGCCTGGCTGGCGATGGCCAGGGCACGCAGGGTGTCGAAGGCGGTCTTGGCCATGGCGGCTCCCGTTGGCGGTGGCGGCGACGTGCAGCGGATGACACTCCCGCCCGCCGGCAGTAGGCTTGGCGGGGTTCGAGGTCGGCGGCGTCCCAGTGTAACCGCTCGTCACGCCCTCGCCGACCCCGCCTGCAAGGAGTCATTTCTCATGGATGCCATCGCCCTGGGCCCGTTCCTGCTCTCGCTGCCGCGCCTCTTCGCCTTCGTCGCCGCCCTGCTGCTGTTCGCGGCCAGCGCCTGGCTGCTGGGCCTGCCGCGCCGCGCCCACGCCCGCTGGTTCAACGGCCTGCTGCTTGCCTGGCTGGTGGGCGCACGCCTCGGCCATGTGGCGCTGAACCTCGACGCCTACGCCGCCGATCCGCTGGACGCCCTCAAGCTGTGGCAGCCCGGCTACCACGGCCTGTGGGGGCTGATGGCCGGGCTGATCTGGACCGGCTGGGCCCTGCGCGACCACCTCGGCCGGCTGGTGGGCGCCATGGCCATGCTGGTGGTGGTCTCATCGCTGTGGCTGGCCACCGTCACCCTGGCGCCCTTCGGCGACGGCATGGCGCTCCAGGAGCTGCCCGACCTGACCCTAGAGGATCTCGATGGCAAGGAGGTCAACCTGCGCGAGCTCGAGGGCGAGCGGGTAGTGCTCAACCTCTGGGCTACCTGGTGCCCGCCCTGCCTGCGCGAGATGCCGCTGCTGGCCGAGGCCGATTCCCGGGAGGACGTCACCGTGGTGGTGGCCAACCAGGGCGAAGAGCTGCTGCAGGTGGTGCGCTACCTGGACGACCAGGGACTCGCGTTCCGCTACCCCTTGCTCGACCCCCAGCAGGAGCTGATGGTGCTCACCGAGTCGCCGGGGCTGCCCACCACGGTGCTGTTCGACGCCGAGGGCCGCGCCGTGGAGCGCCACACGGGCGAGCTGACCCGTGCCCAGCTGGAGGAGTGGCTGGGGCGGGAGTAGTCCCGCGCTTAAGCCGCGCCGGGCTTTGCTGTAAGATACCGCGCCCTTGTCGGGCCGCCCCGTCCCGGTGGCCATGAGCGCACCCTGTTACAGCATCCTCGAGGCATCATGAGCGACTTCTCCCCCGGCCAGCGCTGGATCAGCGACGGCGAGGCCGAACTCGGCCTTGGCACCATCCTCAGCTGCGATGCGCGCAGCGTCACCGTGCTGTTCGGCGCCAGCCAGGAAACCCGCACCTACAGCCGCCGCCAGGCGCCGCTGACCCGGGTGGCCTTCGGCAGCGGCGACCGCATCCGCGCCGCCGAGGGCTGGACGCTGACCGTCGACGACAGCAAGGAGGTCGACGGCCTGATCGTCTACATCGGCGAGGACGACCAGGGCGAGCTGCGCGAGCTGCCCGAGGCGCGCCTCGCCGACAGCATGCAGTTCGACCAGGCGCGCGACCGCCTGCTCACCGGCCAGGTCAACCGCAACGACTGGTTCGACCTGCGCTTCCGTACCCTGCACCACTCCCACCGCGTGGAGCAGAATCCGGCGCTGGGCCTGGCCGGGCCGCGCATCGACCTGATACCCCACCAGCTCTACATCGCCGACGAGGTGGCCCGGCGCCATGCCCCGCGGGTGCTGCTGGCCGACGAGGTGGGGCTCGGCAAGACCATCGAGGCGGGGCTGATCCTGCACCGCCTGCTGCTTACCGGCCGCGCCGAGCGGGCGCTGATCCTGGTGCCGGCGAGCCTCACCCACCAGTGGCTGGTGGAGCTGCTGCGCCGCTTCGCCCTGGAGGTGACCCTGCTCGACGAGCCGCAGAGCCAGGCCCACGGCGAGGACAACCCCTTCGAGGCCGGCCAGCTGGTGCTGGCGAGCCAGGACTGGCTGTTCGCCAACCCCCACCGCCAGGCCCAGGCGCAGGCCTGCGACTGGGATCTGCTGATCGTCGACGAGGCCCACCACCTGGACTGGAGCGAGTCGCAGGTGGGCCCCGGCTATGCCTGCGTGGAGCGCCTGGCGGCTGAAAGCGAGGGGGTGCTGCTGCTCACCGCCACCCCGGAGCAGATGGGCCTCACAAGCCACTTCGCCCGCCTGCGCCTGCTCGACCCCGACCGCTACCACAGCCTGGCCGCCTTCCGCGAGGAGGAGGCCCACTACGTGGAGGTGGCCGAGGCGATCGACGCCCTGGAACGGCTGCCCGGCATTGATGCCGACCGCACGCGGGTAACCGCGGTGATCGACGAACCCGACAGCCTGGCGCTGCTCGCCACCCTGGCCAACCCCGAGTCCGACCCCGCCCAGCGTGACGCCGCCCGCGACCAGCTGCGCGACCAGCTGCTCGACCGCCACGGCACCGGCCGGGTGATGTTCCGCAACAGCCGCCGCCACGTGGGTGGCTTCCCCGAGCGGCGCCTGCACGTCACCGAGCTGGACCCGCCCCCCGCCTACCGCCGGGTGCTGCGCAAGCTGGCCCGGGATGAGGATTACCTCGACGAGCTTTTGATCGAGACCGGCCTCGACCACCCCGAGGTGCTGGTCTACCTGGATGCCATGTACCGCGCCCTGGCCGACGACCCGCTCAACGGGGAGCCCTGGTGGCAGATCGACCCCCGGGTCGGCTGGCTGCTGGAGCGCCTGGCCGACGATAGCGACGGCGGCCTGGCCGGCGACAAGGTGCTGGTGATCGCCCACGACGCCGAGACCGCCCGGGGGCTGGCCGAGGCGCTGCGCGTGCTGGGCGGCTACCACGCCCCGGTGTTCCACGAGGGGCTCTCGCTGGTGGAGCGCGACCGCGCCGCCGCGGCCTTCGCCGACGAGGAGGCGGGCTGCCAGGTGCTGGTGTGCTCGGAGATCGGCTCCGAGGGGCGCAACTTCCAGTTCTGCCGCCACCTGGTGATGTTCGACCTGCCGCTGCACCCGGACCAGCTGGAGCAGCGCATCGGCCGCCTCGACCGCATCGGCCAGCGCCACGCCATCGAGCTATACGTGCCGGTCTTCGCGGGCAGCCCCGGCGAGAAGCTGCTGCGCTGGTACCGCGACGGCATGGACGCCTTCAGCGCCCCCCACGGCATCGGCAGCGAGCTCTTCGACGCCTTCGGCGACACCCTGGCCGATGCCCTGCTCGACGACGAGGCCCTCGCTGAGGTGGTGGAGGAGACCCGGGCGCTGTTCGAGAGCCGCCTGGCCGAGCGCGATGCCGGCCGCAACCGCCTGCTGGAGCTCAATGCCTGCCGCGAGGAGCGCGCCGAGGCGGTGGCCGCTGCGATCCGCGAGCTGGACGAGGACCCTGCCCTGCCCCGCTACGTGGAACGGGCGCTGGACATCTTCGGGGTCGACAGCCAGGAGCTGGGCGGTGGCCTCCAGCACCTGGTGGCGGGCCCGCAGATGCTCGACGGCCTGCCGGGCCTGGCCAAGGGCGAGGAGGGCTTCTCCGCCACCTTCTCGCGCGCCCGTGCGCTGGCCCGGGACGACGTCCAGCGCCTCTCCTGGGAGCACCCCCTGGTGCGCGAGATGATGGGGCGCATCCTCGACGGCACCATGGGCAACACCGCCCTCGCCCTGCTCAGGCACCCGGCGCTGCCCGCCGGCCGGGTGATGGTGGAGCTGATCTACCGCACCCACTGCCCGGCGCCGAGGAAGCTGCACCTCAACCGCTTCCTGCCGCCCACCGCGGTGCGCGTGCTGCTCGACGAGTCCGGCGCCAACCTTACCGACAGGATCTCCTTCACCGGGCTCTCCAGGAACCTGCAGAAGGTCAAGAAGGCGATGGCCCGGGACCTGATCCGCAGCCGCCTGGAGGTACTGCGCGAGCTGCTCGATCGCGGCGAGGGCGAGGCGGAGCGCGAGCTGCCCTCCATCATCGAGGCGGCCCAGGCGCGCATGCGCGACGAGCTCGACGGCGAGCTTGCGCGCCTTACCGCCCTGGCGCGGCGCAACCCGGCGGTGCGCGAGGAGGAACTCGCCGCGCTGCGCGACGAGCGCGCCGCCCTGGACGCGGCCATCGAGGGGGCGCGGCTGCGCCTGGACGCCGTGCGGGTGATCGTCACCGTGGGCGAAGAAGCACGCTAGCCCAGGATATCGGCCAGGGCGGCTTCCAGGGTCACGAAGCGGAACTCGAAGCCGGCCTCCTGGAGTCGCCGAGGGCGCATGTCGGCGCCGGTCAGCAGCAGCCGCGCCATCTCGCCGAAGACGGTCTCCAGCACGATAGCGGGCACCGGGAAGAGCGCCGGGCGCCCCAGCTGCTTCGCCAGGGTGCGGGTGAACTCGGCGTTGGTGACCGGGTGTGGCGCGCTGCCGTTGAAGGGCCCCTCCAGGTCGTCGCGCTCGAGCAGGAAGAGGATGGCACGCACCAGGTCCTCGCGGTGGACCCAGGGCATGAACTGCCTGCCGCTGCCGAAGCGCCCACCCAGCCCCAGCTTGAAGGGCGGCAGCATCTTGGCGAGGCTGCCGCCGCCCTGGTCCAGCACCAGGCCGATGCGCAGCCGCGCGACCCGCACGCCGAAGGCCTCGGCTTCGCGGGCGGCCTCCTCCCAGCGGCGGCAGAGGCGGTGGGCAAACTCGTCATGGGGCGGCGTCTCCTCGGTCACCTCGTGATCGCCCTGGTCGCCGTAGTAGCCCATGGCCGAGGCCGAGACCAGCACCTTCGGCACCCGCTCACCGGTCTGCTCAAGCTGCTCGCAGAGGCCGACCAGCTCGCGGGTGGCGTTGAGCCGCGAGTCGAGCAGCTTCTCCTTCTGGTCGTCGCTCCAGCGCCGGGCGGCGATGGGCTCCCCGGCCAGGTTGACCAGGGCCTCGGGGGGGGCGTCGACGAAGTCCAGCGCCGAGCGGCGCACGTCCGCTCCCTCGGGCAGTCGGCGGCGCGCGGCCTGGGGATCCCGCGAGACCACCTGCACCCGGTGCCCCGCCTCGACCAGCCGCCGGCTCAGCCGCTGTCCCACGAACCCGCTCCCTCCTGTGATCAGCACGCGCATCTGGGTCTCCTCGTATTCCGCAATGAGTTATACAGCTGTTGTACACTTCTGCTAGTCTAGCGGAAAACCATCCAGTGAGGGCGCCATGACCCACTCCCACCCGCCTACCGCCATCATCGGCGCCGGTATCGCCGGCCTGGCCTGCGCCCGGGCCCTGGACGCCGCCGGCCACCCGGTCACCCTGTTCGACAAGGGGCGAGGCCCGGGCGGGCGCATGTCGAGCCGCCGCCTGCCCGAGGCCACCCTGGACCTCGGCGCCCAGTTCCTGAGCGTGCGCGACGCCACCTTCGCTGCGGCCGTGGACGCATGGCGGGAGTCAGGCTGCCTGGCCGAGTGGCCGACCTCGCTGTGGTCCGTCGAGGAAGAGGGCTGGCAGCGCCATCACGATGACCTGCCGCGCCTGTGCGGCACCCCGCAAATGAGCGTCCTTCCCCGCCACCTGTCCGAGGGACTCGACCTGCGCCTCACGACCCGCATCGATCGCCTGGAGCAGGACGACCGGGGCTGGTGGCTGGTGGATGCCGAGGGCGAGCGTCACGGCCCCTTCGCCCAGGTGGTGATTGGTGCCCCCAGCCCCCAGGCCAGGGAGCTGGTGGCTCCCCACGACAACGCCCTCGCCGAGGCCTGCGCGGCGGTGATCCAGCGCCCCTGCTGGGCCGCCTGGGCGATGTTCGACGCGCCCCTGGCCACGCCGCCCGGCGTTGACGATGACTGGCAGGCGGTGCGCCTCAATGAGCCGGCGCTGCGCTTCGCGGTGCGCAACCGCCTCAAGCCGGGGCGCGGCGACCAGCCCGAGAGCCTGACCCTGCTGGCCAACCTCGATTGGAGCCAGGCACGCCTGGAGGACGGCCCCGAGACCGTCGCCGAGGCGCTCCTCGACGCCTTCCGACGCGCCCTGCCTCACGGCGAGCTGCCCGAGCCCGTGGCCATGGGCGCGCACCGCTGGCGCTACGCCCAGCCCGACGTCTTCGCCGCCGGTGCGGCGATCAACCGCGACTACCGCCGCTCGGCCAGCGGCCTGGCGCTGTGCGGCGACGGCTGGCGCGGCCCGCGGATCGAGGACGCCTGGCTCTCCGGCCACCACCTGGGCGAGGCCCTGGCCGCCGACGCGTCCCGATCCGAGACCTGACAGGAGAGCGCCATGCCCCCCTTTCCCTCCTCCTCGATGCATCACGCCGCAAAGGATATCCTGCGTCATGACTGATCCGGCCCAGCACGGCGGCGAGACCCCGCTCTACCCCATCCGCGAGGTGTCACGCCTCACCGGCGTCAACTCCGTGACCCTGCGCGCCTGGGAGCGGCGCTACGGCCTGATCCAGCCGCGGCGCACCCCCAAGGGCCACCGCCTCTACGCCCGCGAGGACATCGAGCGGGTCGAGCAGATCCTCCAGTGGCTCAACCGCGGCGTGCCGGTGAGCCAGGTGCGCGAGCTGCTCGACCGCCCCGCCGTCGAGCCCGAGGCACCGCCCCCCGACCCCAGCGACTGGCCGGCCCAGCGCCAGCGCCTGGTAGCCGCCGTGGAGGGGCTGGACCTGTCGCGCCTGGAGACCCTCTACACCCAGTCGCTGGCCCTCTACCCGGTGGCCACCTGCGTGGCCGAGCTGTGGGCACCGGCGCTGCGCGAGCTGGAGGAGCGCTGGGGCGATGAGCGCCTGGGCAACGCCCTGCAGCGCCACGTCCTGGAGGCCTTCCTGCGCACGCGCATCGGCATGCGCCTCTACCACGCCGAGGCCCGCGCCAGCGGTCCCACCCTGCTGGCGATGCCGCTGCCCGAGGATCCCGGCACCCTGTGGCTGCTGCTGGCGGCCCTGCTGGCCGGCGAGCACGGCCTGCGCGTGCGGCTACTCGACGTGCCGCCGCCGCTGGGGGAGCTGCCCCTGGCGGTGGAGCGCCTGGGCGTCGACGGGGTGCTGCTGGCCGGCAGCCATGCCGGCCGCACCGACCTGATGCGCCGCCAGCTGCCGCGCCTCGCCGAGCTGCTGGAGGTGCCCCTGGGGCTGTGCGGCCCGGTGGCGCGCATCCGCGAGGGCGAGCTCGAGGCGAGCGGCGTGGCGGTGCTGGGCGACGACCTGGACGAGGCGGTCTCCCGCCTGCAGACCCTGCTTCCCCCCGCCTGACGGAGCGGCCATGACCCCCACCCTGATGTGGTTCCGCAGCGACCTGCGCCTCCACGACAACCGCGCCCTGGCCGCCGCGGCCCGGCGCGGCCCGGTGGTGGCCGTCACCCTGCGCGCCCTGCCCCAATGGCGGCGCCACGGCCACGGCGCCAACCAGCTCGACTTCCGCGCCCGTGGCGTAGCGGCGCTGAAGGAGGGGCTCGAGGGGCTCAACATCCCGCTGCTGCATCGCGACATCGACGACTTCGCCGAGGCCCCGGCCGCGCTGCTGGCCATCGCCCGGGAGACCGGCGCCGGCGCGTTGCACTTCAACCGCGAGTACCCGGTGGACGAGCTCGCCCGCGACGCCGCGGTGGTCGAGGCCTTCGAGGCGGCGGGCCTTTCCGCCCGGGGCCACCACGACGCCGTGGTCTTCGCCCCGGGGGAGCTGCTGACCGGCAAGGGCGACTATTACGGGGTCTTCACCCCATTCGCCCGGGCCTGGCACCGCCGGCTCGACGCCGACCGGCTGGCCGTCGTCGAGCCCCCCGCGCCCCAGGCGCCCATCGGGATCGAGAGCGACCCGCTGCCGAGCCTGCCGGCCCTGGAAGACACCCCCGTCGGCGGCCGCCGGTGGCCGGCGGGCGAGGTGCCGGCCGCCGACCGCCTGGAGCGCTTCCTGCGCTTCCGCGGCCGCCACTATGCCCGCCAGCGCGACTTCCCGGCCGTTCGCGGCACCAGCGAGCTCTCCCCCTACCTGGCGCTGGGGATGCTCTCCCACCGCCAGTGCCTGCAGGCGGTGCTGGCCGAGAACCACGGCCGCCTGGCCGAGGGCGATGAAGGCCTGGTCGCCTGGGTCAACGAGCTGGTGTGGCGGGAGTTCTACCGCCATGTGGCGGTGGGCTTTCCGCGGGTCTGCCGCCACCTTCCCTTCCAGCGCCATACCGAGGCGCTGGCCTGGCGCGACGACGACGCGGGCTTTGCCGCCTGGTGCGAGGGGCGAACCGGCTACCCCATCGTCGATGCGGCCATGCGCCAGCTCCTCGCCACCGGCTGGATGCACAACCGCCTGCGCATGATCACCGCCATGTTCCTCGCCAAGCACCTGCTGATCGACTGGCGGCGCGGCGAGGCCTTCTTCATGCGCCACCTGGTGGACGGCGAATTCTGCGCCAACAACGGCGGCTGGCAGTGGGCCGCCTCCACCGGGACCGACGCCGCCCCCTACTTCCGCATCTTCAACCCCACCACCCAGTCGCGACGCTTCGACCCCGACGGCGCCTTCCTCGCCGAGTGGCTGCCGGAACTCGCCGGGTTGCCGGCCAGGGCGCGCCACGACCCGCCGCGGGACCTGCTCGGCACCACCGGCTACCCGGGCCCCATCGTCGACCACCGGGCGGCCCGTGCCCGCGCCCTGGACGCCTTCAAGGCCCTGCCCCGCGACTGAGCCCGCCATACCGACCGGAGGAACCCCATGCAGCAGGACCCGGAGCTGGAGGCCTTCTGCGCCTTCTTCAATAAACTCGACAAGAGCTGTACAAAAGATCTTTACGAGTTCTATACTCACGATGTCGTCTTCCAGGACCCGCTTCACCGGATCGAGGGAGCAGAGGCTCTGGAACGCTACTTCACCGCCTTGTACAGCAACGTTACAGCGTGTCGATTCATCTTCCACGAGCGGCAGCGCAGCAGCCGGGAGGCCTTCGTCACCTGGACCATGCGGCTGGCCCACCCGCGGCTCGCGGGCGGCAGGGAGTACGAGGTCGAGGGGTGTTCCCACCTCACCTTCGCCGCCAACGACAGCGGCCGGGTGGCCCGCCATCGCGACTACTTCGATGCCGGCGCCCTGCTCTACGAGCGCCTGCCGCTGCTGGGCGGCACCATCCGGCTGCTGAAGCGCCGGCTCGACGCCTGAGGCCATCGGCCCCGGGCGGTCAACGACCACCACCCCCGGAGGCCCCATGTCCGACACCCCGCGCACCTGGCTCACCGGCGCCACCTCGGGCATTGGCCGCGCCCTGGCCGAGCGCCTGCTGGCCCGCGGCGAGCGCGTGGCGCTGAGCGGTCGCGACGCCGAGGCCCTGGAGGCGCTGGCCGCGGGCCACCCCGACGCCCTGGCACTGCCCCTGGACGTCACCGACCGTGGCGCGGTGCGCCAAGCCGGCGCCCGCCTAGAGGCGGCCTTCGGCGGGCTCGACCGCGTGATCCTCAACGCCGGCACCTGCGAATACCTGGACGCGCGCACTTTCGACGTGGACCTGGTGGAGCGGGTCTTCGCCCCCAACTTCCATGGCGCGGTCTACTGCATCGACGCCGCCCTGCCGCTGCTGCGCCGAGCCCGGGCCGAAGGGGCCCGGCCGCTGCTCGCCGCGACCTCCAGTGCCGCCGCCTACCTGCCGCTGCCCCGCGCCGAGGCCTATGGCGCCTCCAAGGCGGCGCTAAGCCACTTCTTGGAGTCGCTGCGCCTCGACCTCGCCGGCGAGGGCATCGACGTCAGCGTGATCCACCCCGGCTTCGTGCGCACCCCGCTCACCGACCGCAACGACTTCCCCATGCCCATGCGCGTGGAGGTCGACGCGGCCGCCGAGGCGATCATCAAGGGGCTCGACGCGCGCCGCCTGGACATCCACTTCCCCCGCCGCTTCACCCTGCTGGTCAAGCTGGCGGGCATCCTGCCCGCGCCATTGCGCTACCGGCTGGGGCGACGCCTGACGCGGCCCGAGGCCGCCCCGGAGGACAGCCAATGAACGCCTCGACGCCCCACCCCCTGGCCCCCCGGCGCATCGCCGTGGTCGGCAGCGGCATCGCCGGCATGGCCGCCGGCTGGTACCTTTCGGGCCGTCATGCGGTGACCCTGTTCGAGGCCGACGAGCGGCTGGGCGGCCACACCGCCACCGTGGATGTCGAACTCGACGGGTGCCACTACGCCATCGATACCGGCTTCATCGTCTTCAACGACTGGACCTACCCCCACTTCCAGCGCCTGATGCAGCGCCTGGGGGTGCACGCCCAGGCCACCGAGATGAGCTTCTCGGTGCACGAGACGGCCCGCGACTTCGAGTACAACGGCCATACCCTGGCCACCCTCTTCGCCCAGCGCCGCAACCTGCTGCGCCCCGGCTTCTACGGCCTGCTGCGCGACATCCTGCGCTTCAACCGCGAGGCGATCCGGGCCATGGACGAGGGCGGCCTCGACCCGGCCATGACCCTCGGCGAGTGGCTCGAGGCCCGCGGCTTCGGCGCCGCCTTCCAGCGCCGCTACCTGCTACCCATGGGGGCAGCGATCTGGTCGGCGAGCCTTCGCGACCTGCGCGACTTCCCGCTGCAGTTCTTCGTGCGCTTCTTCCGCCACCACGGCCTGCTCTCGGTCAACGACCGCCCCCAGTGGTACACCCTGGCGGGCGGCTCGCGCAGCTATATCCCGCTGCTCACCACGCCCTATGCCAGCCGCATCCGCCTGGCCACCCCGGTGCGCGGCATCCGTCGCCTGGCCGACGGGGTCGAGGTGAGAAGCACGCTGGGGGTCGAGCGCTTCGACGAGGTGGTGATGGCCTGCCACGCCGACCAGGCGCTGGCGCTGCTGGAGGACCCGAGCCCCGCCGAGCGCGAGATCCTCGGCGCCCTTCCCTACCAGGACAACGAGGTGGTGCTGCACACCGACACCCGGCTGCTGCCGCGCCGCCGCCGCGCCTGGGCCAGCTGGAACTACCGCCTCGACGGACGCGACGAGGCGGCCCGCGTCTCGGTGACCTACGACATGAACATCCTGCAGCGCCTGGAGGCTCCCCACACCTTCTGCGTCACCCTCAACGACAGCGATGCCATCGCGCCGGAGAGGGTGCTGGGCCGCTTCACCTACGCCCACCCCCAGTTCACCCTGGCGGGCGAGGCGGCCAAGGCGCGCCACGCCGAGATCTCCGGCGGCGCCTCGCGCACCCACTACTGCGGCGCCTACTGGCGCAACGGCTTCCACGAGGATGGCGTCTGGAGCGCCCTGCGGGTCGCCCACGCCCTGGGCGGCGACGAAGCGGGACCCGAGGGCGTCGCCACGCGGCTCGCCCCGGTGGGCGAGGAGGCCGCGCGCGCATGATCGCCTCGCCCCGTTCGCGCATCTACCGTGGCGAGCTGCGCCATCGGCGCTTCCTGCCCCGCGGCCACGCCTTCACCTACGGGGTGTGGATGGCCTGGCTCGACCTCGACGAGCTGCCCGAACTCTTCGACGGCGTGCCCGGCTACAGCGCCCGGCGCCCGGCGCTGGCCCGCTTCCGGCGCGAGGACCATCTCAAGGGCGATCTCACTCCCCACGACCGGCCGTTGAAGGAGGCGGTGCAAGAGGAGCTCCTGCGCCAGTTGGGCGACGCCCCCGACGGACGCATCTGCCTGCTCACCCAACTGCGCACCCTGGGGCTCGGCTTCAATCCCATCTCGCTCTACTACGCCTTCGACGCCAGCGGAGAACTGCGCGCCGTGCTGGGCGAGGTGAGCAACACCCCCTGGGGCGAGCGCACCCGCTACGCCTGCACGGTGGACCCGGTCCGCCACTCCCACCGGGCCGAGTTCGCCAAGGCGATGCATGTCTCGCCCTTCAACCCCATGGACATGACCTACCGCTGGCGCTTCAACACCCCCGGCGAGCGCCTGCTGATGCACATGGAGACCTGGCGCGAGGGGGAGTGCCACTTCGACGCCACCCTGACCCTGTCGGCGCGCCCGGCCACCCGACGCGTGCTGCTGGGCACCCTGGCGCGCCAGCCGTGGATGAGCGCCAAGACCTTGGCCGGCATCCACTTAGAGGCGCTGCGCCTGTGGGCCAAGCGCGTGCCGATCCATGACCACCCCGGCCCCGCCGCCGACCGCTAGCAGGAGAGACCGACGTGAATACGCTGCGCTCCGCTTCCCCTCCCCGTCCTCTCGCGGACGACGCCAACCGTCTGACCCGCTGGCTGAGAACCCGCCTGCTGGCCCAGCTTGACCGCCTGGAAGGCGGGGAGATCATCCTGATCGAGGGGCATCGCCGCCATCGCCTGGGCCAGGGCGGGCCGCTCGCCGTCACCCTGGTAGTCCGCGACAGCCGGGTGTGGAAGCGCCTGGCGCTGGGCGGCACCGTGGGCGCAGCGGAGGCCTACATGGAGGGTGAATGGGACGCCAACGACCTGGTCGCCCTGGTGCGGCTGTTCGCCGCCAACCTGGAACGGGTCAACGGCGAGATCGAGACCGGCACCGCCCGCCTCGGCCGCTGGCTGCTGGCTGCCCTCTACCGCCTGCAGCGCAACAGCCCCTCGGGCTCGCGGCGCAACATCTCGGCCCACTACGACATCGGCAACGCGCTCTTCACCACCTTCCTGGACCGCGACCACCACATGTACTCCAGCGCCGTCTTCCCCTATCCCGAGGCGAGCCTCGAGGAGGCCTCCACCTTCAAGCTGGACCTCATGCTGGAGCGCCTCGACGTGCGCCCGGAGCACCACCTGCTGGAGATCGGCACCGGCTGGGGCGGGCTCGCCATCCACGCGGCGAAGACCCGCGGCTGCCGGGTCACCACCACCACCATCTCCGAGGCGCAGTACGCCCATACTGCCCGGCGCATCGAGGAGGAGGGGCTCGCCGACCGCATCACCCTGCTCAAGCAGGACTACCGCGAGCTCGCGGGGCGCTACGACCGGCTGATCTCGGTGGAGATGATCGAGGCGGTGGGCCACCAGTACCTGGAGACCTACCTCGCCACCCTGGACCGCCTGCTCACCGACGACGGGCAGGCGATGCTGCAGGCGATCACCATCCGTGACCAGCGCTTCGAGGCCGCCAAGCGCGAGATGGACTTCATCAAGCGCCACATCTTCCCCGGCGGCTTCCTGCCCTCCCACCACGCCATCCTCTCCGGGCTTGCCCGGCGCACCTCGCTCAACGTGCTGGCCCTGGACGAGATCGGCCCCCACTACGCCCGCACCCTGCGCGAGTGGCGCCAGCGCTTCGAGGCGAGCCTGGAGACGGTGCGCAACCTGGGCTACGACGAGCGCTTCATCCGCATGTGGCGCTACTACCTCTGCTACTGCGAGGGGGGCTTCCTCGAGCGCACCATCGGCACCTGCCACCTGCTGCTGGCCAAGCCCGGCGCCCGCCCCTCCCCGCTCTCCGGCGCCCTGGCAACGGCCGATGCCTGAGGCCGTGGCCCGCCGCCCCGGCACGTCACGCCTGGTGGCCAACCTGGTCGCCTTCGAGGCGGGCTGGGCGGCCTGCGTGCTGGGCGGCAGCCTGGTGGGCGCGGGGGTGGCCGGGGCGATCCTCGCCGCCCACCTGCGCTGGCAGGCGCGCCCCGGGGAGTGGCGCTGGCTGGTCGGCTTCGCCCTGCTGGGCCTGGCGGTAGACGGCGGCCTGGCGTTGGCCGGCGGCTTCCGCTTCCCAGACGAGTTCCTTGTCCTGGGCCTGCTGCCACCCTGGCTTTGGCTGCTGTGGCCGCTGTTCGCCACCCTTCTCCACCACTCCCTGGCCTGGCTCTGGTCACGCCCTTGGCTCGCCACCCTGGGCGGGGCCCTCGGCGGCCCGCTCTCCTACTACGCCGGCGCCGGGCTCGCCGACGTGCCCCTCGCCAACTGGCTGCTCCCGGCCCAGGCGCTGGTGTGGGCCAGCCTCTGCCTGTGGCTATGTCGACGCCTGGGAGAGCGCCCGGCTGGCTGAGGCTGCCGAGGTCGACTCGTCGGCCCGGCGCCAGCGCGCCTCGAACGCCTCGGCGGCCTCGGGCCGCCCGTAGAGATACCCCTGCACCAGCGCGCAGCCGGCCGCCACCAGGAAGTCGCGCTGGGGAGCGTTCTCGACCCCCTCGGCCACCACCTCCAGCCCCAGGCCCTGGGCCATGGCCATCACCGCAGTGACGATGGCGGCATCCGCGCGGTCTTCCGGCAGTGAGCGGACGAAGGCCCGGTCCAGCTTCAACTTGTCCAGCGGCAGCTCCTTGAGGTAGCCCAGGGACGAGTAGCCGGTACCGAAGTCGTCGATGGCGATGGGGTGCCCCCGCTGGCGAAGCCGCGCCAGCCGCGGCGCCACGTCGCCGGCCCGCTCGTCCAGCAGCACCGACTCGGTGAGCTCGAGCCCCAGGGCGCTCGGCGGCACCCCATGGCGGGCCGTTCCCGCCGCCAGGGTGTTCTCGAGGTCGCCCTGGAAGAGCTGCATCGCCGAGATGTTGACCCACACGGTGATCGCCGGCATGCCGCGGCGTCGCCAGTGGGCCAGCTGGCCCAGCGCCTGGTCGATCACCCAGTTGCCGAGGGGCGCCATCAGGCCATGCCGCTCCGCCAGCGGGATGAAGTCCGCCGGCGAGACCAGGCCGTCCACGGGGTGCTGCCAGCGCAGCAGCGCCTCGGCGCCGGCCAGGGTCTCGTCCTCGAGCCGGAACTGTGGCTGATAGTGAAGGGCCAGCTGGCCGCCGGCCGCCAGGGCATCGCGCAGGTCGTTGAGAAGCCGCAGCTGGGGCCCCTCCTGGACGTCCAGGGCCGGGCGGAAGCGCTGGCTGTGGTTGCGCCCGTTGCGCTTGGCGGTATAGAGCGCCGACTCGAGACGCTGGAACAGCACCCCGGCGTCCTGGCCATCCTCGGGGGCGCGGCAACTGCCGATGGTCAGCCCCAGCCGCAGGCTGTGGCGCTCGATCTCGAAGGGCTGGCAGAGGTGGTCGCGAAGGCTGGCCACCCAGCGGTCGTGGTCGTTGAAGGTGGTGGTGCGGATGACCAGGAACTCGTCGCCGCCCAGCCGCCCCACGACGCCGCCCGCCACATGGCCGGCGAGGCGCTGGGCGAAGCGGGCCAGCAGGCGGTCGCCGAGGTCGACGCCGATGCCGTCGTTGATCTCCTTGAACCCGTCGATATCGATCAGCGCCATGTCGACCATCTCGCCGGCACGCAGGTGGCGCAGGCGGGAGGCCAGCAGGTCCTGCAGGCGGCGGCGGTTGGGCAGCCCGGTCAGCGGGTCCTCGAAGGCGATGCGCTGCAGGTCCTGCTCCCGCGCCTTGTGCATGGAGATGTCCGTGAACAGGCAGACATGGTGCGCCTGCCGGCCCGAAGCGTCGGGGATCGCCTGGACCCTGAGCCACTCGGGATACTCCTCGCCCTGCTTGCGGCGGCTCCACAGCTCCCCCTCCCAGCGCCCAGAGGACTGCAGGCTCTGTCGGAAGCGCTCGAAGAAGGCCACGTCGTGGCGGGATGCCGCGAGGTTGGCGAAGGCCTGCCCGCGAACCTCCTCGGGGGCGAACCCGGTGATGCGGGTGAAGGCGGGGTTGACCGCCAGGATGCGATGATCGGCATCGGTGATGATGGCGCCCTCCTCGGTGAGGTTCAGCGCCCCCTCGCACAGCTGGCGGCGGCGATGCTCCGCCTGGATGGTGCGCCAGGCATCGAGGACCCCCATGCCGACCAGAAACGCGGCCGCCAGCCGCAGCGGCCAGTCGGGGAGCCAGATACTGGCCGAGAAGGCCGACAGGGCCAGCCACAGCAGCGGGCGGCTCAGGGAAAAGGCAGACCACATGAAGGAGAGGCTCCCTTTGACCGTTCGGGCGGAGTGCCATCCCATGATGGCGCATGCTAGCGAGGTTATCGACCGCAGCGGCACAAACTGTAGCCCGCTCCCCGACGGCTCGGCGCCATCGGCGTGCATTCCCCCGGCACGGACAGTAGACTAGGCGGCGAACAATATTCGACTCTCGGAATGACTCAGTGACCAAGCAACACTCCTTCGACCGCGATGAACTGCTGGCCTGCTCGCGGGGCGAGCTGTTCGGCCCCGGCAACGCCCAGCTGCCGGCCCCCAACATGCTGATGCTCGACCGCATCACCTCGATCACCGAGGATGGGGGCGAGCACGGCAAGGGCGAGCTGCTCGCCGAGCTCGATATCACCCCGGACCTGTGGTTCTTCGACTGCCACTTCCCCGGCGACCCGGTGATGCCCGGTTGCCTGGGGCTGGACGCCATGTGGCAGCTGGTGGGTTTCTACCTGGGCTGGCTCGGCCACCCCGGTCGCGGTCGCGCCCTGGGCTGCGGCGAGGTGAAGTTCACCGGCCAGATCCTGCCCGACGCCTCGAAGGTCACCTACCGGATCAACATCAAGCGCATCATCACCCGGCGCCTGATCCTCGGCATGGCCGACGGCACCGTCGCCGTCGACGGCCGCGACATCTACCAGGCCAACGACCTGCGCGTCGGCCTGTTCACCTCCACCGCGAACTTCTGACCAGGAGGCTTCCATGCGACGAGTGGTAGTCACCGGCCTGGGCATCGTCTCCTGCCTGGGCAACGATCGACAGCAGGTTCTCGAGGCGCTCAGGGAGGGGCGCTCCGGCATTCGTTTCAAGGAGGAGTACGCCGAGCGAGGCTTCCGCAGCCAGGTGGCCGGCGTGGTCGACATCGACCTCGACGCCCTGGTGGACCGCAAGCTGCGCCGCTTCATGGGCGATGCCGCGGCCTACGCCTACGTCTCCATGGCCCAGGCCATCGAGGACTCGGGCCTTGCCCCCGAGCAGGTCTCCAGCGAGCGCACCGGCCTGATCGCCGGCTCCGGCGGCGCCTCCAGCGCCAACCAGGTGGAGGCCGCCGACGTCTTGCGCGAGAAGGGGCTGCGCCGCGTGGGGCCCTACCGGGTCACCCGCACCATGGGCAGCACCGTCTCCGCCTGCCTGGCGACGCCGTTCAGGATCAAGGGGGTCAACTACTCGATCTCCTCGGCCTGCGCCACCTCGGCGCACTGCATCGGCAATGCCGTGGAACAGATCCAGATGGGCAAGCAGGACGTGGTCTTCGCTGGCGGCGGCGAGGAGGAGCACTGGACCCTCTCCTGCCTGTTCGACGCCATGGGGGCGCTCTCCACCCACTACAACGACACCCCCGACAAGGCCTCGCGCCCCTACGACGAGGGCCGCGACGGCTTCGTCATCGCCGGCGGGGGCGGCATGCTGGTGCTCGAGGAGCTGGAGCACGCCCGGGCCCGCGGCGCGAAGATCTACGCCGAAGTGACCGGCTACGGCGCCACCTCCGACGGCCACGACATGGTCGCCCCCTCCGGCGAGGGCGCGATGCGCTGCATGCGCCAGGCCATGGCCGGCGTCGACGGGCCGATCGACTACATCAACACCCACGGCACCTCGACGCCGGTGGGCGACGTCGCCGAGCTCAAGGCGATCCGCGAGGTGTTCGGCGACTCGACACCGGCGATGAGTTCCACCAAGTCGCTGACCGGCCACTCCCTGGGGGCCACCGGCGTGCAGGAGGCGATCTACTCGCTGCTAATGATGGAGAACGACTTCATCGCCGCCTCGGCCAATGTCGAGACCCTCGACGAACAGGCCGACGGCTTCGATATCGTCACCCGGCGTCGCGACGACGTGAAGGTGGAGCGGGTGCTCACCAACAGCTTCGGCTTCGGCGGCACCAACGCCTGCCTGGTGCTGGAGAAGCTGCGCGACTGAGCGCGCCTCAACCCAGGCCAGAACGCCAAGGGCGCCCCGCGGGGCGCCCTTGGCGTTTCTGCTGGCGTGGCTGGGGTCAGGCCGACTGACGCGCCTCGTCGCGCGCCGGCCGCGGCACCTCGGAGATCTCGGCAAGCCTCGCCTCGATCCAGGCCTCCACCTCGGCCAGCACCTCCTCCGGCGTGCGTCCGGAGGTCTCGATGGGCGCCCCCACCACCAGCGAGAGCCGCCCCGGGTTCTTCACCCAGTGGCGCCCCGGCCAGCGCTCGCCGGCGTTATGGGCCACCGGCACCACCGGCATCCCGGCGCGGCAGGCGATCACCGCCCCGCTCTTGTTGTAGCGGCGCCGGCTGTCCGGCGCCACCCGGGTGCCCTCGGGGAAGATCAGCACCGAGAGCCCCTCCTCCAGGCGCTGCTTGCCCTGGCTCAGTACCTGCTTCATGGCGCGTGCCGGCCTGGAGCGGTCCAGGGCGATGGGGTGCAGCAGCCGGAGCCCCCAGCCGAACAGGGGGATGTTGAGCAGCTCCTTCTTGAGCACCGTGCAGACCGGCGGCTTGAGCAGCTGCAGGTAGACGGTCTCCCACTCGGACTGGTGGTTGGCGAGGATCACGCAGGGGCCGGAGGGCAGGTGCTCGCGGCCACGGATGTCGTAGCGCACCCCGACCACCCACCGGAACCAGGCGATGATGAAGTGGTTGTAGAGGTTGAGCAGGCGATAGCGGGATCGCAGCGGCAGGAAGGGCGCCGGCGGCAGAAAGAGGACCCCGCACACCACCATGGCGATGAAGTAACCCAGGTAGAAGACCAGGCTGCGCAGGGCGTTCATGCGTCCTCCTCGCCCGCGGCGCACTCCGTCGAGGCCCGGCACCAGGCATCGAGCATGTTGCCGAGCTCCAGCCGCCACGGCTTCTGGTGCACGCCGAAGGCCTCGAGCACTCGCCGGCAGTTGAGCACGCGGCGCAGCGGATGGTCGTGGTGGTGGTGCAGGGCGCGGATCGGGCCCAGCGGGCGATGGTCGCCGCGCCCCTCGAGGCGGGTGGCCAACTGGGTACGCACCACCGAGACGAAGGTGTAGACGCTCACCGGCTCGGTGCCGGCCAGGTGGTAGCTGCCCCAGGCGTCGGCGCCGCACTGCTGCTGCTGCAGCATGCCGATCAGCGCCATGGCCACGGCGTCCGCCGAGGTGGGGCAGCAGGTCACGTCCGCCTCGCCACGCACCTCGGCGCCAATGATCAGGCTGTCGATCAGTTCGTTGAGCCAGGCGTGGCTGCCCTCCAGGGCGAACAGCGGCCCCAGGCGCACGATCAGGTGGTGCGGATGCTCGGCGCGGATGCGATCCCCCGTGGCCACCAGCCGCCGCAGGCTCTCGTCCCGCGGCCGCGGGATCACGTGCTCGTCGATGGGCTCGGCGAAGCCGTCCTCGTAGAGCTGGTCCGAGACGCACCACACCAGCGGGATGTCCGCGGCGCGGCACGCCTCCATGCAGCCTTCCACCGCCTCGGCATGAGCGGTCACCTCGGCCGGGGCGGCGACGATCGGCCGCGACAGCGGCGGGATCACCAGTGCATCCGGGGCCAGCGCCGCGAGTTGCCCGGCGTCGAGCGCCAGCCCCTCCTCGATGGTCAGCTCGGTATCCGAGCGGCGGTTGGCCTCCCGGGCCAGGGCCAGGCTAAGGCAGTGGCCGGCATCCAGTACCAGCAGCTTCACGGGCGCATCTCCCTCGGCATGACGTCGGCGCGACGAGCGCTCAGAACGGAATCTCGTCGTCGAAGTCGTCGAAGCTGCCCGGGTCGGGCGCCCCGAAGTTGCCGCCCTGCTGGTTACCCTGCTGCTGGCCGCCGCCCGGGGCGGGACGCTGCGGGGGCTGCTGGGGCGGACGCTGGGAGGAGCCGCCGCCCTGGGGCTGGCCGCCGTAGTTGCCCTGGGCGGGCTGGCCGCCACCATAGCCGCCGCCCTGG
>JBKHEO010000030.1:0-22297 GCA_046540755.1 Halomonas sp.
AACGGTAGCGGTGGCCGCGTGTGCCGGGATGTGGCTGTCGGGGCCGCCTCCATTTGGGGATAGGGGGGCGACCGGTTGGTCATGCCCCCCCTATTGCAGGCGAAGGGTGAGAGGAAGGGTCAGCCGGTCTGCACTTCCGGCTGGCGATAGGTGCTGACGTCGTTGCGCTCCCCTTCGCGCCAGATGAAGAGGTTGAACATGGCGTACAGCACGGCGATGACCGGGGTGATCAGGGCCAGGAAGGTCCAGCCCATGTAGTCCCAGGCCGATACGTCAAGCACGCCCATGTAGTAGGCGCCGCCCAGGCCCCAGGGCACGAGGGGGGACGTCACGGTGGCGGAGTCCTCGCAGGTGCGGGAGCACACGGACGGCAGGATCTTGAGCTTGCGATAGGCCGGCACCAGCATGCGACCGGGAATGATGATGGCGATGTACTGGCTCGCGGAGAACAGGTTGGTGGCGAGAGCGGCGAAGACATGTGTCACGATCAGCCCCCGCGCGTTGCTTACCAGCTTGCCCATCCGCTCCAGCAGCACCTCCAGCATGCGGGTCTTTTCCAGCAGGCCGCCGAGGCTCAGGCCGATGAAGCCCAGCGAGATGGTCCACATCATCTCCTGCAGTCCGCCGCGGCTCAGCAGGCTGTCCACCGACTCGATTCCGGTTTCCGAGACATAGCCGTAGTTCATGAAGTCCATCATGTCGCCGATCCCCACGCCCTGGGTGGCAACCGCCATGGCGGCTCCCACCAGGCTGCCGATGACCATGACGGCCAGGGCACTGACCCGGCGATAGGCCAGCACGAGCACCACCAGCGGCGGCAGGAAGGCGAGCAGGCCGACCGAGTAATTCTCCTGGATGCCCTGAAGCAGGCGGTCGCTTCTTGAGGTGTCGACTTCCCCGCTGCCGAAGCCCATGCCGATGAAGAAGAACAGTGCCGCCGAAATGACCAGGGCGGGTCCGGTGGTATAGAACATGGAACGGATGTGATCGAACAGGTCGGCCTCGGCGACCCCCGCCGCCAGGTTGGTGGAGTCGGAGACCGGCGAGATCTTGTCACCGAAGATGGCACCGGAGATGACGGCTCCCGCGGTCATGGCGGCAGGGACATCGAGGCCCGAGCCGATGCCCATGAAGGCGACACCGAAGGTCGCGGCGGTGGTCCAGGAACTGCCCGTGACCAGCGAGGCAATGGCGCACACGATCACGGCGGTGAACAGGAAGTAGGCAGGGTTGATCAGCTGTAGGCCGTAATACACCAGCGACGGGATGGTGCCCGAGGCGATCCAGCTGGCGACGAGAACCCCGACCATCATCAGGATCAGCATCGGCAGCATGGCGATCTGGCACCCGTACAGGATGCCTCTCTGGATATCGTGCCAGGTGAACCCCGACATCAGGGCGATGATGGCAGTGACCACGATGGCAAAGATCAGCGAGATTTGGGTGACCCAGTCTTCACCGAGGATGAAGATCTGGGCGAACATCATGAAGCAGAGGAAGCCGATACAGCTCACGGCCCCCAGGAATGAGGGACGTATGGATGTGTCGTTGGTTGTTGTATTTGGCATTTGGAGCTCCTTTCAGGAGTGGTGCATCACCGGTCGATCAGGACCGCTGTGGGTATGTCTTGGGGTGGTCATGACGCTGCTGGCCGTCGCTCGCCTATCGGAGGACCTGGTGCGGAGTGGCAGATGTCGGTTGATGGTGGCATGGAGGCATCCTTGTCTTTCTCGATGGTGGAGCGGCGATATTCAGCAGCGCTCGAGGATCATCGCGATCCCCTGTCCCCCGCCGATGCAGGCGGCGGCACACCCATAGCGCCCCTGCCGGTGCTGCAGGGTCCGGGCCAGGGTCCCCGCCAGGCGGATGCCGGTGGCTCCCAGCGGGTGCCCGAGGGCCAGTGCGCCGCCGAAGACATTCACGCGCTCGGGGTCGAGGCCCAGGACCTGCATGGCGTAGAGCGGAACGGCGCTGAAGGCCTCGTTGATCTCCCAGGCATCGATATCATCGGTGCCCAGTCCGGATGCACCCAGCACCCGTTCGATGGCGGCTGCCGCGCCGGCTCCCATGCGCTCGGGGGCCACCCCGCAGTCGACCACCTCGACCACCCGTGCCAGCGGCGAGAGCCCGTGGCGGGCCAGGGCCTCTTCGGACATCACCAGCGCGGCCCCGGCGCCCGAGGTCAGCGGCGAGCTGTTGCCGGCGGTGACCCGGCCGCCTTCGACGAAGGCGGGGTCGAGACCGGCCAGGCGCTCCAGGCTGGTATCGGGGCGGAGGTTGGCATCGGTGGCAACGACCTCGCCGGCCGGGTTGGTCAGGGCCAGGCGCTCGCCATCGAACCAGCCGGCCTCCTCGGCCCGGGCGGCCCGCTGGTGGGAACGCAGCGCGAAGGCATCCATGGCCTCCCGGGGGATGCCGCTTTCCCGGGCCAGGCGCTCGGCGGTCAGGCCCATGTTCATGGCCACGCCCAGGTCCAGTTCAGGGGAGCTCTGGAGGGCCTCGGGGACCGTCAGCACCCCTTCCTGGAAGAGGCTCGGGCCCATCGGCACCCGCGACATGTTCTCGTAGCCGCCGGCCACGCCGGCCTGGATGGCGCCGGCCTGGATCTCCCGGGCGGTGCTGCGCAGGGCGGCGAGCCCCGAGCCACACTGCTGGTCGATCTGACGACTGGCGCAGGCTCGGCCCCGGGGGCCCAGGCGTTCGGCGAGCCACTGCGGATAGCGGCCGCCGAAGCTCCACTGCTCCTTGACCGGCAGCGCGCACCCCACGCTCAGGTCCTCGATAAGGTCGCCGTCGATCCCGCGACGGGTCAGCAGGGCGTCGATCACCTGGGCGAGCAGGGCGTCGCCGCGCTGGCTCGACCAGGCATCGACCTCGGGCTTGCGGGGATGGGCGCGGGTGAAGGCGCTGCGCGCGTAGTCGACGAGATAGGCGGCGTTCATGAAGCACTCCCCGGATGGACGTCGCCGCTGCCCCAGCGGCTGATGAACAGGGCGTAGGTGGTCAGCACCCGGCGAATGGAGTCGATCTCGACGCATTCGTCGACCCCGTGGATACGCTGGGCGACCGGGCCATAGCAGGTGCCGTTGATGCCACCAGACACATGGAAGGCACGCAGGTCGGTGGTGCAGGTCGAGAGGTAGTGGGCAGGCGGCTCGCCGACCAGGTCCTCGTGGCAGCGCGACAGCAGTCGAATGCCTGGGGTCTCCAGGTCGACCAGGTGGCCCTCTGAGCGGAAGCCATGGAATTCGACCCGGGGAGCGGGCGAGCCGTCGTCCAGCGCTTGGTGATGGTCGGCGATGACCTCGCGGACGCGCGCCATGACCTCGTCGGGAGGCATGCCCGGTGGGAAGCCGACTCGCCCCTCAAGAACGGCGTGGGCGGGCACGCTGGAGGCCCAATTGCCGCCCTCGATCCTGCCGATGCTGAGGTTGAAGGGGTGGTCCAGGGCCGCGTAGGGCGCGGGGCGGGGCAGGGCATTGATCTCGGCCTCCAGGGCCTTGAAGGCCGGCAGGTAGCCCTGCAGGGTCTCGATGGCGTTGCTGCCGGCGCGGGTGTCCAGCACATGGGCGGGCACGCCATCGATGCGCATGCGAAACCACAGCACCCCCACCTGGCCGCTGTAGATCTGCATGCCGAAGGGTTCGGGGATGAGCACGAAGTCGCCGCTGTAGCCCTGGTGCAGGCAGGCCAGGGCGCCGTTGCCGGTGCACTCCTCCTCGATCACGGTCTGCAGGGTCAGCGGGAAGTCGATCTCCACGCCGGCCTCGCGCACGGCCTGCACGGCCATCACCATGGTGGCGATGCCCGCCTTCATGTCCCCGGCACCGCGGCCATACAGCCAGCCATCCTGCTCCCAGGGTTCCCAGGGGGGCCGTGACCACATGTCGGTGGGTTCGGCCGGCACCACGTCCAGGTGGCCGTTGAGCACCAGATGAGGCCGTTCGCCGCCCGGGTTGAGGCGGGAGACCAGGTTGTAGCGACCCTCGTTCGACCAACTGGTCGGGACCCGGTGAGGGTGGTCGGAAAAGCCCGGCGCATCGAGGGCCAAGCGTTCCACCGGCAGGTCGAGGCGCTTCAGCCACTCTTCCATGGTGGCTAGGGCCCCGTGCTCCTGACCCAGCACGCTGTAGCCGCGCACCAGGTCCCGCGTCAGCATCAGGGTGTCATCCATCAGGGCCTCGCAGCATTCGAGGATGCGTTCTTCCGTGGCGTTGAGCATCAGAACCTCCCCAGCCGCTTCTCGTCGATGATCAGGTCGGCCTCGGTGGCCGCGCGCAGCGTGGCCACGTCGAGCCCCTCGGCGATGTCCAGCACCTCGAGTCCGGCATCGGTCACCTGCATCACGGCCATCTCGGTGATGATGCGCGTGACGCAGCGTGGCGCCGTCAGCGGCAGACGACACTGCCGCAGGATCTTGGGATGGCCGTGCTTGTCGTTGTGCGAGCAGAGCACCACCAGGGTGTCGACCTTCTGGGCGAGCTCCATGGCGCCGCCGATGCCCGGGGAGAACTTGCCGGGGATCTTCCAGTTGGCCAGGTTGCCCTGCTGGTCGACCTCGAAGGCGCCCATGAAGGTGACGTCCACCCGGCTGCGACGGATCATCGCGAAGGAGAGCGCGCTGTCGAAGACGCTGGCGCCGGGGCGCGCACCGATGTAGGCGCCCCCCGAGTCGATCATCTCGAGGTCGGCTTCGCTGCCCGGCGCCAGGGGTTGGCAGCCCAGCACACCGTTCTCGGAGTGCACCAGTATCTCCATCTCCGGTGGCAGGTAATGAAAGAGCCGGGTGGGCAGGCCGATGCCAAGGTTGACGATCTGGCCGGGTGCCACCTCGCGGGCGGCCCGGGCGAGGATCCTTTCCTGATCAGATGACATGGGCGCGCCTCCCCTGCTCGCTGGTGGCTTCATCGACCTGCACGACCTGGCTCACGAAGGCGCAGGGGGTATGGATGGTCTCGGGGGCCAGGTAGCCGGGTGCCTCGACCCGGAAGGCCTGCGCGATCACCCTGTCGGCCGCCATGGCCATCAGCGGGTTGAAGTTGATGGCGGTGCCGCGGTAGACGAGATTGCCGTAGGCGTCGGCCAGGTCGGCATGGACCAGGGCCAGGTCGGCCCGGATGGCGGGCTCGATGGCCCATGTCTGGCCATCGCATTCGATCTCGCGGCGTCCCTCGGCGATCTCGGTGCCCAGGCCGATATCGGTCAGAAAGCCGTAGTGGCCGGCGCCGGCACAGCGGATCTTCTCGGCCAGCAGGCCCTGGGGGTGCATCTCCACCGCCAGGCGGCCCTGGTTCATCTCCTCGATGGCGACCCGGTTGAGACCCATATGCGAGGTGATCAGGCGGTCGACGCGACCGGCACGGATCAGCCGGCCGATGCCGATATCCGGCTCGTTGGCATCGTTCTTGATCAGCGTCAGGTGCTTCTGGCCCTGGGCCAGAAGCTCGTCGAGCAGCGCGAAGGGAGTGCCCGGCGAGCCGAAGCCGCCGACCATGATCGAGGCCCCGTCGGGGATGGTGGCGATGGCCGCCTCGATCGTGGCGTGTTTCTGGTTGAGCAGCGTCATGGGGGTTCAGCCTGTGATTCCGTTGGCGGTAGCGGCGGCGACGTCCTCGAGCAGCGGTGACACCACCTCCCGGTCGAGCCGGTCGAGGGCTCGGGCGAGCCGCTCGAGCAGCAGCTCGGTCTCGTCCTCGCTGATGGTGAAGGGCGGGCTGATCAGGAAGTGGTCGCCGGACAGGCCGTTCAGTGTGCGCCGGGGATAGATCAGCAGCCCTTCCTCCTTGGCCAGGGCCGTGGCTCTGGCGAAGAGGTTGGCCTCGGCGGTGAAGGGCGTCCTCTCCACGGGATCCATGACCAGCTCCACGCCCCAGAGCAGGCCAAGTCCCCGCACATCCCCGATCCAGGGGTAGCGCGACTGGAGCGCTTCCAGGCCCTGCCTGAGCTGGTCGCCGCGGGCCTGGACGTTGGCCAGCAGGCCTTCTCGGCGGATGGCCTCGACGGCGGCCAGCCCGGTGGCACAGGCCAGGGGGTTGCCGGCATAGGTGTGGCCGTGCTGGAAACCGCCCTTGGCCATCACCGTCTCGACGATCTCCTCGCGACACAGCAGTGCTCCCACCGGGTAGTAGCCGGCCCCCAGCCCCTTGGCGGTGGTCAGCAGGTCGGGCGCCACGCCCCACTGCTGGTAGGCGAACCAGGTGCCCGTCCGGCCGATACCGCACAGCACCTCGTCGAAGATGAGCAGACAGCCGAGTTCGTCGCACAGCGCTCGCAGCCCTTCCAGGTAGGCCCTGTCGACCAGGCGTGCCCCGGTGCTGGCGCCGCCGACGGGCTCGACCACGATGGCAATGATGGTGTCACCACCCGCTGCCTCGATTTGTTCTCGCGTCGCGTCGAGCGTGCGGCGGATATGGGCGTCACGGCCGCCATCCTGCTGGCGGTAGAAGTCCGGACCGGGCACCTTGATGGAACCGGGCGTGATGCTGGCGAAGGGTGCCTCCAGCGGCTCATAGCCGGTCAGGCCCAGCGCTCCCAGGGTGCTGCCATGATAGGAGGGACGCAGTGACACGAAGTGGCGCCGGTTCGGTTCGCCTCGTGCGACGTAATACTGACGGGCCAGCTTGATGGCCGCCTCGACCGCCTCGGAGCCGCTGGAAACGAAGAAGACCTTCTCGAGGTCGCCCTCGGTCATCTCCACCAGTGCCTCGGCCAGCGCCACGGCCGGCGCATTCTCGAACTGGGTGCGGTAGGTGAAGGCGACGCGGTCCAGCTGGGCCAGCATGGCGTCCCGGATGTCCTGCCGGCCGTGGCCGAGGTTGCAGGAAATGGCGCCGGCGCAGCCGTCAAGGTAATCCTTGCCTTGGGTGTCCCACAGGAACACGCCGCGGCCATGACTGACTTCCGGCATGGCCGGCCCGGCCTGGTAGAACAGGGGAGAGGACGTCATCTTGTCGATCCATTGTGGTTGTGTTGTCGGGATGCCGTCAGTCTAGGTAGCATCCACAAGTTATTTCAATATATGATGTTTTTAACGAATACGATGAGTTTTAGTCATGCCTGACGTCAACATCCACTCCCTCAAGGCGCTTGCCATCTTCAAGACGCTGTTCGAGGCGGGCACCGCCTCGCAGGCGGCCAGGACATTGGGCATTACCCAGTCGGGGGTCAGTCGATCCCTCTCCCAGCTGGAGCAGAACCTGGGGCTGGAGCTATTCCTGCGCGAGAAGAACCGCCTGGTCGCCACCCCCGAAGCCCGGGAACTCTATGAGGAGATCCTGCGACTGATGGGCAATATCGATGAACTGCGCCACAGTGTGCTGGCGCTCAAGGAGTTCGGTACGTCGCGGCTGCGTATCGCGGCCATTCCGGGGCTGGCATTCGGCTTCGTTCCGCGTCTGATCGCCGCGCTGCTTGAAGACAACCGCGGTTTCAGCATCAGCTTCGATATGATGTCGAGCCACGATGTGCTCCGGGAGGTGGAGTCCGGCCATGCCGATATCGGCTTCGTGACGCTGCCGGCCAGCTCTCGTTTACTGCGGGTCGAGGAGTGGTTGACCACCCAGGCTTGCTGCCTGGTCCCCAGGGGGCATCCCCTAGAATCCCGGGAAACGGTTGCCATCGGGGATCTCAAGGACGAGTACCTGGTGATCAGCAACCAGCCCAATGTCGGTGCCGACCCGCTGCTCAACCTGGCCACCACCCACGGCATCCATATCGCCGGCAAGACCGAGGCCAATATCGGGGCGATTACCGCCCTGGTGGCCAATGGCGTCGGCATCAGCGTGATGAACCCCATCACCGCCACCGACCAGCTCTCCCCGCGGGACGGGGTGGTGATGCTGCCCTTTACTCCTGCGATTGACTTCAGTTTCGGACTGGTCTACCGCGAGGACTGGAAGCATGCCCGGGCCCTGGAGTTCATCCGCGGCTGTGGTCGCGACCTGCTGCGGGAATATTCCGGTTGAGGGCTTGCCCTTGCCATACCTTCCGGGATGCCAAAGTGGATCCGACGATGCCGCCATTCATCTGTCCGTCCCATGAGGATCGAATTTCACGATGCTGACTTTTTACAGCGAACTGACCAAGGCCCGCCGCGCCCGCACCGAACTCGACGGCGGCCAGCTGGTCCCGCCCTGGGAGTGCCCGGAGCGGGTCGACATGATCCTGGCGGGCCTGCGCCGGGCGGGGTTCACCGAGGTGGTCGCGCCCGCCGAACACGGACTGGGGCCGGTGCTGGCGGTGCACGATGCCGACTATGTCGACTTCCTGGCGAGCTGCTGGGAGGAGTGGCGGGCGCTGGGCCGCGAGGGCGAGGCGATCGCCTGGATCTGGCCCACCCGCACCCTGCCGGGGCGGCGCATCCCGCGCTGCGTCGACGGGCGCCTGGGGCACTACGCCCTGGGGGCCGACACTTCCATCTGTGAAGGCACCTTCGAGGCGGCCATGGCCAGCAAGGACGTGGCGCTCTCGGCGCTGGACCACGTGCTGGTCGGCGGCGAGCCGGCCTTCGGGCTGTGCCGCCCGCCGGGGCACCACGCCGCGGTGGACCAGTTCGGCGGCTACTGCTTCTTCAACAATGCCGCGCTCGCCGCCCAGCGGGCGCTGGACGCCGGCCTCTCCCGGGTGGCGATCCTCGACGTGGACTTCCACCACGGCAACGGCACCCAGCAGATCTTCGAGGCGCGCAGCGACGTGCTCTTCGTCTCGATCCACGGCGACCCCATGACCTGCTTTCCCTACTTCATGGGTCACGCCGACGAGGTAGGCGAGGGCGAGGGGGCGGGCTATACCGTCAACTACCCGCTGCCGGAGGGCACCGGCGCCGAGGTGTGGTTCCATGTGCTGGAGGCCGCCAAGGCGCGCATCGCCGAAGCCGGCTGCGAGCTGCTGATCGTCTCGCTGGGGGTGGATACCTTCGAGGGCGACCCGATCAGCGCCTTCCGGCTCTCGAGCGACGACTTCCTCGAGATGGGCCGGCGCCTGGCGGGGGCGGGGCTGCCGACCCTGTTCCTGATGGAGGGGGGCTATGCGGTGGAGGAGATCGGCACCAATGTGGCCAAGGTGCTGAGCGGCTTCGAGCGGGGTTAGTCCCGCTCGTCCCGCGAGCGCGCCCCGCGCTGGCGCTGCTGCACCTGCATGGCGTCCATGCGTGACTTGAGGGCGCTCTGGGTCGCCTGCAGCGCTTCGGCGCGGATCTCCGCCTTGGTGGCGCGCTGGGCGGCCTCCTGGGCCTGCTTCTGCGCTTCCTGCTTCGCCCGCTCCACGGCATCCAGGCGCGCCTTCTGCCCGGCGCGCATCTCGGTGACCTCCTGGCGCTGACGGGCGCGCTCCTCCTGCATCTCGCGCTTGAGCTGGGCGATCTGCTCGGCCTTCTCCCTCGCCTGCTCCAGGGCGCCGTCGCGCTGGCTCTCGGCCACCCCCTGGGCGCGCTCGGCCTTGATGCGCTCCTCCTCGATGCCGCGGGTCTCGCGCTCGGCGGCCAGGCGCGCCTGCTGGGCCTCCTCCAGCTGCTCGCGCAGCAGCGCCACCTGCTGGCGCTGCTGGATCAGCCCCTCCTGTGCCTCCCGGGCCAGCTGTCGCTCCTGCTCCAGCGCGTCGCGCAGCGCGTCGCGCTCGGTCTTGAGGGCGTCGCGTTGCTCCCTGGCCTCGCGATTCTCCTGCTCCACCCGGGCCAGGCGGCTCTCCAGCTCGACGTTGCGTCGCTCCAGGCTCTCGCCCAGCTCCGCCAGGGTGGCGGCATCGGCGCGAGCCTCCTCGGCCAGGCGTTGCCCCTCGGCGAAGGCGGCGTCGCCCCACTGGCCCATTTCACGCTCCAGGGTCTCGATCAGTGCCTCGCTCGGGCGCGGCGCCGGACGGGCGGAGGTGGGGCGGGCATCGCGCCAGGCGCCCAGGTGGCGCTGGACCTGATGGGGCGAACCGGTCCCCAGCAGCTCGAGGACCCGGTGCAGGGTCGGCTCGGCGCCGCGATGCTCCAGGTTCTCGGCGGCGGCGGCCACCTGCTCGTAGGTGATCGGTGCGCTGCCCCAGGGGGTATCGGATGCGTGGCTCATGGCGTCGTCCCTGTATTGGCCGCTCTGGACGGCCCAGCCTAGCATAGCGCCCCGCCCTGTGAAGTGGCCTTCGCTTTCCGCCGCGCGCCCCGGCCGCTAGAATGACTCCCTCATGCCGGCACGGCCGGCCCTCGTCCCCCCCGCAAGGAAAACGCGCCGCATGAGCTATCAGGTTCTGGCCCGCAAGTGGCGACCGCGCACCTTCCATGAACTGGTCGGCCAGGAGCATGTCCGGCGCGCGCTGGTGAACGCCCTGGACCAGGGGCGCCTGCACCACGCCTACCTGTTCACCGGCACCCGCGGCGTGGGCAAGACCACCCTGGCGCGAATACTGGCCAAGTGCCTCAACTGCACCGCCGGAGGGCGCGGCGACGTGGGCATCACCTCGACCCCCTGCGGCGAGTGCGACAGCTGTCGGGCCATCGACGAGGGGCGCTTCGTCGACCTGATCGAGGTGGACGCCGCCTCGCGCACCAAGGTCGAGGATACCCGCGAGCTGCTCGACAATGTCCAGTACGCGCCGACCCAGGGGCGCTACAAGGTGTACCTCATCGACGAGGTGCACATGCTCTCCACCAGCAGCTTCAACGCCCTGCTCAAGACCCTGGAGGAGCCGCCGCCCCACGTGAAGTTCCTGCTGGCCACCACCGACCCGCAGAAGCTTCCGGCCACGGTGCTGTCGCGCTGCCTGCAGTTCACCCTCAAGCACATGCCGCCGGAGCGCATCGTCGAGTACCTCGTCAGGGTGCTAGAGGCGGAATCGGTGCCCTTCGAGGAGAGTGCCCTGTGGCTGCTGGGGCGTGCCGCCGAGGGCTCCATGCGCGATGCCCTGAGCCTCACCGACCAGGCGATCGCCTTCGGCCAGGGGCGGGTGGAACATGCCGACGTGGCCGCCATGCTGGGTACCCTCGACCAGCGCCACGTGCTGGCGCTGGTCGAGGCGCTGGCCGAAGTGGACGCCGCGCGGCTGCTCGCCGAGGTGGCGAGCCTTGCCGAGCAAGCCCCGGACTTCGCCGGGGTGCTCGACGAGCTGACCGGCGTGCTGCACCGCCTGGCCATCGCCCAGATGGTCCCCGAGGCGCTGGACAACGGCCAGGGCGACCGCGAGGCGCTGCTCGCCCTGGCCTCGCGATTCACCGCCGAGGATGTCCAGCTCTACTACCAGATCGGCATCCAGGGGCGCGGCGACATGGCCAGCGCCCCGGACCTGCGCACCGCCCTGGAGATGACCCTGCTGCGGATGCTGGCCTTCCGGCCCCAGGGCGTGCCGCGGCCGGCCACCACTCCGCTGCCCCTGCGCGGCGAGCCGGCTAGCGACAGGGGCACCGACGCCTCCGCATCCGCCGCCCCGACCGAGCCCTCCTCGGGTAACGCGCCGTCCCCCGCGAGCGAGCCGCCCCCCTGGGACGAGGCCGTGCCATCTCCCGCGCCCGAGGCGGCGAACGCCGGACCGGCCCGCCCGTCCGACGTCCCGGTACCGCCGGCGGCTCCCGCCGAGCTTCCGACAGACAGCGCCGCCGAGCCCACGACCGTCCAGCCGGGCGAGCCGGGTGCCGGTATGCCTGGGCCCGAACGGCCGCAACCCGAACCCGCGTCGGCGGAACCCGCGCCGGCGCCGGTGTCCAATCCCCGGGAAGGGCGCCTCACGCACGCCGACTGGCTGGCCGACTTCGAGTCCCTGGGGCTCGGCGGGCTGACCCGCAACCTCGCCGCCGGCTGTGTGGTGGAGGAGGATGACGGCGCGGTGCTGCGCCTGCGCCTCGACCCGACGCTCGCCGCCATGCACGCCGAGGTGCATATCGAGCGCATGCAGGAGGCACTGGCGCGCCACGGGCTGGCGCGCCGGCTGGTGGTGGAGGCGGGCGAGCTGCCGCAGGGCGCGGAGACCCCGCGCCAGCAGGCCGAGCGCCTCGCCGCCGAGCGTCACGCCGCCGCGGTTGAGGCGCTGGGCCGCGACCCCCATGTCCAGCAGCTCAAGCAGGCCTTCGGGGCCCGCCTGATCGAGGCCACGGTGAAACCCGCCGGACACTGACACCACATCACGAGAGAGGACATACCATGTTCAAGGGTGGAATGGGCAACATCATGAAGCAGGCCCAGGAGATGCAGGAGAAGATGCAGCGCGTCCAGGAGGAGGTCGCCCGCGCCGAGGTGCAGGGCGAGGCGGGCGCGGGCATGGTCAAGGTGACCATGAATGGCCGCCACGATGTCAGCAACGTGGACATCGACCCCAGCGTCATGGAGGAGGACAAGGAGCTGCTCGAGGACCTGCTGGCCGCCGCGGTCAACGACGCCGTGCGCAAGGTGGAGGCCAACTCCAAGGCCAAGATGGAGGAGGCGACCCAGGGGATGAACCTGCCGCCCGGTTTCAAGATGCCCTTCTGACGATGAGTTTTTCCCCCCTCATCGACAAACTGATGGAGTCGCTGCGGGTGCTGCCGGGCGTGGGGCCCAAGACCGCCCAGCGCATGGCCATGCACCTGCTCGAGCGCGACCGCGACGGCGGGCGACGCCTGGCCGCGGTGCTCGAGGAGGCCCTGGAGCGCGTCGGCTACTGCCGGCGCTGCCGTACCCTGACCGAGGCGCCGCTGTGCGCCCTGTGCGAGAGTCCGCGCCGCGACGACGCCCTGCTCTGCGTGGTGGAGTCCCCCGCCGACCAGCTCGCCATCGAGGAGGCCGGCGGCTACCGCGGCCGCTACTTCGTGCTTCACGGCCATCTCTCGCCCCTCGACGGCATCGGGCCCGAGGACCTGGGGCTCGATGCCCTCGAGGCGCGCGTGGCCGAGGCGGAGGTCGAGGAGGTGATACTGGCCACCAACCCCACCGTGGAGGGGGAGGCCACCGCCCACTACATCGCCGCCCAGCTCGCGCCCCGTGGCGTGCGCCTGTCGCGCCTGGCCTACGGCGTGCCCATGGGCGGCGAGCTCGAGTACGTCGACGGTGGCACCCTGAGCCGCGCCTTCAACGGCCGGCTGCCCTTCCAGGGCGACTGAGTCCATTCCGACGTGACCCCTTTCACCATCACCGGATCCCCGATGCCCCTGACCCCCGAGATTCACTGGATCGACACCCCCGAGGCCCTGGACGCCGCCTGTGCGGCGGTGGCCGGCGCTGAGGTCATCGCCCTGGACACCGAGTTCTTCCGCGAGAACACCTTCTACCCGGTGCCGGCGCTGATCCAGTTCTCCGCCGGCGAGGCGGCCTGGCTGGTCGACCCCCAGGCCGTCGACTGCACCGAGGCCTTTCGCCGCCTGCTCGCCGAGGGCCCGCTCAAGCTGCTGCATGCGGCCAGCGAGGATCTGGAGGTGTTCGCGCGCTGGGCTGGGGTCGTCCCCTGCCCGCTGGTGGATACCCAGGTCGCCCAGGGTCTGCTCGGCGACACTCCCGCCATGGGCTACCAGAAGCTGGTCGAGCACTGGATCGGCGAGACCCTGCCCAAGGATGAGACCCGCTCCGACTGGCTGGTGCGTCCCCTCTCCGAGGCCCAGCAGCAGTACGCCGCCCTCGATGTTGTCTACCTGGTCCGGGTGTGGGAGCACCAGTGCCGCGAGCTCGAGCGCCGGGGGCGTCGCGAGTGGCTCGAGGCCGACGGTGCGGCGCAGCTGGCCCAGCTCGAGCGCGGCGCCGAGGCCGACGGCCAGTGGTACCTGCGCCAGAAGCAGCTGTGGCGCCTGGCCCCGCGCCAGATCGAGGCCTACCGGCGCCTCACCACCTGGCGCGAGGGCGAGGCCCGGGCCCGCAACCTGCCGCGGGGCTGGCTGGTCCACGACCGGGTGCTGTTCGGCATCGCCGAGGCGATGCCGAAGAACCGCTTCGAGCTCTCGCGCCTGGAGGGCGTCAAGCCGAGCCTGGTCAAGCGCGACGGCGACACCCTGCTGGCGCTGGTGGCCGAGGCGCGCCACCTCGACGAGGCGGCGCTGCCGCCGGCGCTGCCGTCGCCCATGGCCCCGGCGTTCAAGCGCGGCGTCAAGGCGCTCAAGAAGGTGGTCAACGCCGAGGCCGAACGCCTCGGGCTGGCCCCGGAGGTGCTGATGCGCCGCCGTGACCTGGAGGCCGTGATCACCGCCCACCTGGAGGGCGAGGCGCCGCCGCTGCCGGAGGGGTGGCGGGGCGAACGCCTGAACCTGGGCCTGATCCGGGCCCTCGAGGAGCTGCCACGATGAGTGACGATCGTATGTCTGGCAATCGCCTGCTGTGCCAGGTGTTCAGGAGCCCGCGCAAGGACGAGATGTACCTCTACGTCGACAAGCGCGAGGGGCTCGAGCGCGTCCCCGAACCTCTTTTGGCACGCTTCGGCGAGCCGCAGCCGGCGATGACCCTGCTGCTCAGCCCCGAGAAGCGCTTGGCCCGCGCCAGCGCCGCCGAGGTGATGGCCGCAATCCGCGAGAAGGGCTTCTACCTGCAGATGCCGCCGGCCAAGGAGGAGTACCTGCTGGATCTCTACCGCACACCCACCGAGGCGCGCTATTGATCGATCGCGCCCGCCGCCGCGCGAAACCCGCTGATCGCGGCTGATGCCGCGGAGGAAACGTCATGAGAGAGCGGTTCTGGGAGCGCTACCCCCTCGAGGCGCTGACCGCCGAGGAGTGGGAGGCGCTGTGCGACGGCTGTGGCCAGTGCTGCCTGCTCAAGTTCCAGGACGACGAGACCGGCGAACTGGCGGTGCTCAACCTGGCCTGCGAGCTGCTGGACCTGCACAGCTGCCGCTGCAGCGACTACGCCAACCGCCTGGAGCGGGTGCCGGAGTGCACTCGGCTGACGCCGGAGCGGATCGAGGAGTTCCACTGGCTGCCGCGCTCCTGCGCCTACCGCCGGGTGGCCGAGGGCCGCAAGCTGGCGGCCTGGCATCCGCTGGTCGGTGGTGACCCGGACCGCGTCCACCGCAAGGGGGTCAGCGTGCGCGGTTTCGCCGTCTCCAGCCGCGGGGTCCCCGAGGAGCACTACGAGGACCATATCATCGCGGTCATCCCGGTCGATTGACGCCCAGTGCCCAGAGGATAAAGGCGTCCTGGCGGGCGCCGTCGTGCCACGCCTTGAAGCGCCCCGAGGCGCCGCCGTGGCCGGCGGCCATGTCGGTGCGCAGCAGGGTGGGGCCGCGGGCGGTACCGAGCTCCACCAGCCGCGCATAGAGCTTGGCCGGCTCCCAGTAGGGCACCCGGGTGTCGTGCCAGCTGCCCTGCAGGAAGAGCGCCGGGTAGGGGGACGAGGTCAGGTTGTCCAGCGGCGAGTAGGCGCGGATGCGGCGGCGCGCCTCGGGCTCCTCGGGGTTGCCCCACTCGGTGTACTCGGCGGTGGTCAGCGGCAGGTCCGGGTTCTCCATGGTGCGCAGCACGTCGACGAAGGGCACGTCGAGCACCGCCGCGCAGAACGCCTGCGGGGCCAGGTTGAGGCTGGCCCCCACCAGCAGCCCGCCGGCGCTGGCGCCGTAGGCGGCGATACGCTCGCCGTCGCCGATGCCGTGCGCCACCAGGGCGTCGCGGGCGGCCAGGAAGTCGCGGAAGCTGTTGGCCTTGTGCTCGAGCTTGCCGGCCAGGTACCAGGGCTCGCCGCGGTCGCCGCCGCCACGCACATGGGCCACGGCGAAGGCCACCCCGCGGGCGAGCAGCTCCAGGCGCCCCACCGAGAACCAGGGGTCCAGCACCTCGCCGTAGGCCCCATAGCCGTAGAGCAAGGTGGGCAGCGGATGGCCGACGAGGTCGGCGCGCATCACCACCGAGACCGGGATGCGCTCGCCGTCGTGGGCGGTCGCCCAGAGTCGCTCGCAGGCGAGCTTGTCCGGGGCCAGGTCGCCGTGGACCGGCTGCTGCTTGAGCAGGCGGCGCTCGCCGCTGTCGAGGTCATGCTCGATCCAGCTCACCGGCAGCACGAAGGACTCCTCGCGCAGGCGCAGGCGGCGGCTGTCGAAGTGGGGCTCGTCGCCCAGCGCCAGGCTGCAGGGCGTCTCCGGCAGCGGCAGGCGCTCGTCGCGGGTGACATCGTGGGCGGCGTCCAGCTCGATCACCCGCAGGTGCACCTGGGCCTCCTCGTGGTCGCGCTCGGTGATCACCAGCCCCCACTCGAAGGCGTCGACCCCCTCCAGGGTGTGGTGCTCGCGATGGGCCACCAGCGACTGCCAGCCTTCGGCCTCGGCGGCATGCTCCAGCCCTCGCTCCTCGACCACGTCGAGCCGGAAGTGGGTCGCCCCGCGGTTGTGCAGCACGTAGAAGTGGCCGGGTCGGTGGTCCAGCGCCAGCTCCACGCCGCTCTCCCGGGGGCGGAAGCAGTGCGGCGGCGTCGCCGGCGCCCCGGCCGGGATCAGGTGGCACTCGCTGGTGTCCTTGGAGGCGCTCTCCAGCACCAGCCACTGGCGCGAGCGGGTCTTGCCGAGCCCCAGCCAGAACTCCGGGTCCGCCTCGCGCAGGATCAGGGCGGGCTCCCCCGCCTGGCCCTCGGCCAGCGGCAGCCGCCACACGCTTTCGGGGCGCTGGGTGGCATCCAGGCGGGTGAAGAGCAGGGTGGCGTTGTCCTCGGCCCAGGTCAGCTCCGGGCCGATGCCGCTCAGCAGGCGACGGGGCTCGCCGTCGGGCAGCCGCGCGAGGAAGAGCTCGAAAAGCTCGTCGCCGGTGGTGTCCTCGGTCCAGGCCAGCCAGCGCTCGTCGGGCGAGAGCGCCATGTCGCCGAGCTCCAGGAAGTCGTGGCTTTCGGCGCGGGCCTCGAGGTCGAGGAAGGGGACGGCGCGGTCCGGCTTGCCATTGGGGTGGCGCCACCACACCGGGTAGTCGGCGTCGGCCGCGGTCTCGCTCCAGTAGGTGTAGTGATCCAGGGGCGTGCGCAGGCCGTGCACGGCCAGCTCGCGGCGGGCCAGGTGGCCGTGGTAGAGGCGCTCGGTGAGGTCGGCGAGCGGCGCGAACCAGGCGTCGCACTCGGCGTTGGCGGCCTCCAGGAAGGCAGCGACCGCAGGGTCCTCGCGGTCCTCCAGCCAGTGCCACTCGGGATCCTCGGGGCGGCGGAAGCGGGCCACCGGGGAGTCGGCGGCGGGGACGTCGGGGCGATGCGGCGGCTGTGCTTTCATGGCGCGGGATGTACCATACTCGAACTGGGAAATGTGAGGTGACGATGCCGATTACCGAATCGATGAGCCTACTATGGCTGAGCTACGCTGTCCTGTCGCTGGTGGTGCTGGTGACCGGCTACCTGGGGCTGGCCTTCCTGCCCCGCGGGCTCCGACTGCCGATCACCTGGCTGGTGGCCGGGGTGATGTGGATGCCGGCGCGCTTCCGACTGCCGTTGATCGAGGAGGGCGATGTCTACACCGGCTTCGCCCCGGCGGTGGTGGTGGCGACGGTGGCCTTCCTGGAGCGCAACGGCGAGGCGCTGATGCCGGCGCTGGTGCTGACCGCCCTGGGCGCGCTGCTTGGCGCAGCCATCGGCCTGCTGCTGTGGTGGCGCGGCCGTCATCGCGTCGCCCCTACACGCCGCCAGGCGCCGGAGGAGGACGACGCCGCGCCCGGCCAGCAGCGTCGCGAGCCGGTGATCGGCCAGGGGTGACCCGGCCAGGGCGGAACCGATCAAGGAGGCCGGGATGGCCAGCAGGGCAGGGCGCAGGAGGGGTCGCGTAGCCGGTGCCGGGGCAGCACGCCGCCTGGTGGGCTGGCTGGCAGCCCTGTGGATCGGGTACGGCCTCCTGCCCGTGGCCTCGGCGCAGCCGGTGGACGAGGCCCCCGAGGTGCGGGTGATCATCGATGTCTCCGGCAGCATGCGCGAGAACGACCCGGAGCGGCTCAGCGCCAGCGCCCTGGAGCTGCTCGCCTCGCTGCTGCCGGAGGATACCCTCGCCGGCGTCTGGACCTTCGGCGAGACGGTGGAGAACCCCTTGCCCCGGAGCGAGGTGGATGCCGAGTGGCGTGCCGCCGCCCGCGAGCTGCGACCGCGACTCGCCGGCGTGCAGCCCTACACCGATATCGAGTCCGCGGTGCGTGCCGCCGCCGACCCCGAGGCCGAGGGTCGGCGCCACCTGGTGCTGCTCACCGACGGGGTGATCGACCTGCCGCCGGCCCGCGGCGCCAAGCCCGGGGTGGACGACGCCTCGCGCCAGCGGCTGCTGGAGACGCTGGCGCCGCGCCTGGCCGAGGAGGGCGTGGTGGTCCACGCCATCGCCTTCTCCGGCCAGGCCGACATGGCCCTGGTGGAGGCGCTCTCGAGCACCACCGCCGGCCTGCCGGCGCGGGTGGAGACCCCGGAGAGCCTGCTTGGCGCCTTCCTGGATATCGTCGAGCGCATCTACCCCGCCGACCGCATCCCTCTCGAGGAGGGGCGCTTCGAGGTCGAGCCCGGCGTCGAGGCCCTCACCGCGCTGCTCTTCCATGATCCCGATGCCGAGCCGCTGACCCTGGTGGCGCCGGACGGCAGCGAGTATCGCGCTGACTCGCCCCCGCCCGAGGGGCGCTGGAGGACGACGTCCCGCTTCGATCTGCTGCGCCTGCCGGAGCCGATGCCCGGCGAATGGCGGGTGGAGGGCGAGATCGGACCCGACAGCCGCATCGGCGTCGCCTCGGCGCTGGCGCTTCAGACCGGCGAGCTGCCCACCACCGCTTTCCTCGGCCTGCCGTTGCCGGTGGAGGCGTGGCTGACGCGCCACGGCACCCCTTTCGAGGACGAGCTCGAGGGGCTGACCCTGCGCGCCGAGCTCACCGACGAGGAGGGCGAGACGCAGTCGGCGATCCGCCTGGAGCGGGAGGACGAGCGCTTCCGTGGGGTGTTGCCGGCGCCCGTGCTGCCGGGCACCGCCCGGCTCAGGGTGCGGGCCGAGGCCGAGGGCTTGCTCCGCGAGCGCGTCCAGGCGATCAAGCTGCTGTCGCCGCTGACGGCGCGCCACGAGCCCGAGCGCCGGCGCGTGGTGCTGGAGGCGCGCCATCCCGAACTCGACCACGACAGCGCCCGCCCCTGGGCCGAGCTCGACGGCGAGCGCCTGGACGCCGACCCCCGCGGAGAGCGGCGCTGGGAGGTGGCCCTGCCCGAGCTGGACGAGTCCATTCGCCGCCCGCTGCTGCTGGGGGCCGAGGTGGAGCTGGCGGGCGAGACCCACGAGCTGCGCCTGCCGCGGCTGTTGCTCTTCGGCGAGGCCGCCACCGGCCTCGACCTGGTCGGTGCCGGGGGCGAGCTCGAGGCCGAGCGTTTCCATGAGGATCTGGCCACCGGCCAGGGCGACGCCGCCCCCGAAGGGGTGGTGGAGCGGCTGGTTGACGGCCTCAACGCCCGGGTGGCCGAGGTTGTGACCCGCTGGCGCCAGGCGTGGCGCCCGCAGTTGGCCGAACTGGCGGGCCGGCCCCTGGCCTGGGCAGTCGTCGGCGGCGTGTTGCTGCTGCTCCTGCTGCTTCGGGGATGGCGCTCGCACCACCAGCGTCATCGCCACGCCCATCGGGAGGATCCCCATGTGTGAGCTGCTGGGCATGAGCGCCAACGTGCCCACCGATATCTGCTTCAGTTTCACCGGCTTCCTGCACCGCGGCGGCGGCACCGGCCCCCACCGCGACGGCTGGGGCATCGCCTTCTACGAGGAGGGGGGCTATCGCGACTTCCGCGACCCGCACCCCTCGGTGCGCTCGCCCATCGCCCGGCTGATATGCGACTACCCGATCAAGTCGCATATCGTGATCAGCCATATTCGCCAGGCTAACGTCGGCCAGGTGCGGTTGGGCAACACCCACCCCTTCGTGCGCGAGATGTGGGGCCAGCCCTGGTGCTACGCCCACAACGGCCAGCTGTCTGGCTGGCAGGGATTGCCGCTGAGCTTCTATATGCCGGTGGGCGACACCGACAGCGAGCACGCCTTCTGCTGGCTGTTGGGGGAGCTGCGCCGGCGCTTCCCGCACCGCCCCGAGAGCGACGCCGAGCGCGAGGGGCTGTGGCGGCTGCTGCACCAGCTATGCGAACGGCTGCGCGGCCTGGGGGTGTTCAACCTGCTGCTGGCCGACGGCGACTACCTCTACACCTTCTGCTCCACCCGCCTGGCCCATATCACCCGACGCGCGCCCTTCGGCCAGGCCAAACTCTCGGACGCCGAGCTCGCGGTCAACTTCGCCGAGCACACCACGCCGAACGACATCGTCTCGGTGATCGCCACCGAGCCCTTGACCGACAACGAGGCCTGGGAGCGCATGGCGCCGGGCGAGCTGCTGGTGTGGCGGGACGGCACCATCCGCGCCCGCTACGGTGGGCGTGACCCGGGGCCCGAGGCGGTGGCGGAGCGCTTTTAAACGATAGTTTGAATCGAGCGTTTTGCAGCGCACCGGGGGCGGTAGTAAGGTAGCCTCCAAGAGAACAACAAGCCTCGATCAGCATCGACGGCACAGCGGAGAGACGCCATGAGCGAGCATGCCAACGCCCCCGTCCTCGAAGGCCCCGCGTTGGAGGGCCTGGAGGCCTACGGGTCGGTGACCGACATTTTCCACGCCGCGGTGGCGAAGTACGCCGGCAACCCCGCCTTCAGCTGCATGGGGCAGACGCTGAGCTTCGCCGACCTGGATCGCCTCTCCGGTGACTTCGCCGCCTGGCTGCAGCACGAGACCACCCTGCAGCCGGGCGACCGCATCGCCATCCAGCTGCCCAACGTGCTGCAGTTCCCGGTGGCGGTGTTCGGCGCCCTGCGTGCCGGCCTGGTGGTGGTCAACACCAACCCGCTCTACACCGAGCGCGAGATGGCCCACCAGTTCAAGGACTCCGGTGCCCGGGCGATCGTCATCCTGGCCAACATGGCCGACAAGCTGGAGAGGGTCCTCGAGCGCACCGATATCCAACATGTGGTGGTCACCCAGCTCGCCGACCTGCATGACTTCCCGCGCCGGCCCTTGATCAACCTGGTGGTCAAGCATGTCAAGAAGCTGGTGCCGGCCTTCTCACTGCCCGGCCACACGCCCCTGCGCAAGGCGCTCAAGGTCGGTGCGGCGCGCCAGCACCGCGACGTGGAGCGCGACCTCGACGATATCGCCGCGCTGCAGTACACCGGGGGCACCACGGGGCTCGCCAAGGGCACCATGCTCACCCACCGCAACCTGGTCGCCAACATGCTCCAGGCGGGGCAGGCCATCGGGCCGGGGCTCGACCACGGCCGTGAGCTGGTGATCGCGCCGTTGCCCGTCTACCACATCTACACCTTCACGGTGAACTGCCTGTTCCTGATGGAGACCGGCAACCACTCGGTGCTGATCACCAACCCCCGCGACCTGCCCGCCTTCGTCAAGGAGCTGAAGAGCCTGCCGTTCACCGCCTTCATCGGCCTCAACACCCTCTTCAACGCCCTCTGCAACCGCGAGGACTTCCGCGCCCTGGACTTCTCGCGGCTGCACCTGACCATCTCCGGCGGCATGGCGCTGACCCGGGCGGTGGCCGAGCGCTGGAAGGAGGTCACCGGCTGCGACATCGCGGAGGGCTACGGGCTCACCGAAACCTCGCCGGTGGTCAGCTTCAATCCGGTGGACGCGATCCGCATCGGCACCATCGGCAAGCCGGTGGCCGGCACCCGGGTCAAGGTGGTGGACGCCGACGGCAACGACCTGGGTTTCGGCGAACCCGGCGAGCTCTGCGTGCAGGGCCCCCAGGTGATGAAGGGCTACTGGAGCCGCGACGACGAGACCATCAAGGTGATCGACGACGACGGCTGGTTCCACACCGGCGACATCGCCGTGCTCGAGGAGGACGGCTACATCCGCATCGTCGATCGCAAGAAGGACATGATCCTGGTCTCGGGTTTCAACGTCTATCCCAACGAGGTGGAGGACGTGGTCGCCACCTATCCCGGTGTGCTGGAGTCCGCCGCGGTGGGCGTGCCCGACGAGGCCAGCGGCGAGGCGATCAAGCTCTTCGTGGTGCCCCGTGGCGACGACCTTCACCCCGAGGCGCTGCGCGCCTGGTGCAAGAAGGAGATGGCCGGGTACAAGGTGCCGCGCTACATCGAGCTGCGCGACGAGCTGCCCAAGACCAATGTGGGCAAGGTGTTGCGTCGCCAGCTCCGGGACGAGGAGCGGCAGAAGTCGGGCGGGGCGGAGTAGGCAGCTTGTTAGCTCGGGGCTGATCTGGCGACAAGCCTACGAGGAGGCGCTGTAAATACTTCCCTGTACGCTACCTCGGCCATCCCTGGTCCTCGGACCTCCTCTACGGCTTGTCCCCAGCCCCCCTTGGTACGGGTAGCTGCGATAGCTCATGTTTCCATGGCCATGATTGGCCGCCGCCATGGCCGCGGCGTTACAATGGGGCATCCGCGCCGGAACTAC
>JBKHEO010000031.1:0-22046 GCA_046540755.1 Halomonas sp.
TCGTCACGCGATGTCAGGTTCCCTTGCGCAGCTTCGCCTCGACGCTTTCCACCTTGTCGGCCATGGACTGCTCGCGGTCGATGCGGGTGCCGAGCTTGAGGGTGGTGGTGATGCGGGGGGCACCCATAGCGTGGACCACCTCGTGGCAGCGCTTGACCACGGCCATCACCTCGTCCCAGGGGCCTTCGATATTGGTGCCGTAGGCGTGCATCCGGTGTTCGAGGCCGGATTCCTGGATCACTCGCTGGCAGGCGGCGATCTCCTCGGAGACCGAGACGCTGCCGCCCAGCGGTACCACGCAGAGATCGATGATGACGTGCATGAGGCATTTCCTTTACAGGTGCTTGAGGAAGAAGCGTGCGGCGTGCTCCTGGACTTCCTCGAGCTTGCCGGGCTCCTCGAAGAGGTGGGTGGCGCCGGGAACGATGGTGAGTTCGCAGGGGGAGCGCATCTGCGCCCGGGCCTGCTCGTTGAGCTCGATCACCGGGCCGTCCTGGCCGCCCACCAGCAGCAGCGTGGGTGCCATGACCCGGGGGAGCGCCTCGCCGGCGAGATCCGGCCGCCCGCCCCGAGAGACCACGGCGCTGACCCTGTCGGGGCGCTCGGCGGCGGCGATCAGCGCCGCCGCCGCGCCGGTGCTGGCGCCGAACAAGCCGATGCGCAGTGCCCGGGTGAGCGGGTCGCCAGCCACCCAGTCCACGGCGCCGCTCATGCGCTGGCCGATCCGCGGAATGTCGAAGCGAAGCTCGCGGGTGCGCTCGTCGATGAGGTTCTCGTCGGGGGTGAGCAGGTCGAAGAGCAGCGTGGCGAGCCCCTGTTCGCTGAGGTAACGGGCCACCTGTCGGTTGCGGCGGCTGAAGCGGCTGCTGCCGCTGCCGTGGGCGAAGAGCACGATGCCGCTGGCCTCTTCGGGCTGCAGCAGGTCGCCCTCCAGGGTTACGCCGGCCGCCTCGACGGCCACGCTTCTCTCGGTGATGGCCACGGCGATCACCTCCCCAACGCTTCGCTTCTCTGGTCCAGTGTAGAGCCCCGATCGCGCCTGCCTCCAGCCCGGGTTCGCCCGCGCTGGAGGCCTACCCCTATGCCGAGGTGCGGGCGCGGCGCGCCACCGAGGGCTGAGGCGCGCCGCGTCAGCGGTCGTCGTCGGTGGGCGGGGGGAGCGTCTGCAGGCTCGGCGGCAGCCGCGAGTCGCCCGTCAGATAGCGGTCGATCTGGCGGGCGGCGTCGCGCCCCTCGCCGATCGCCCACACCACCAGGGAGGCCCCGCGGCGTGCATCGCCACACCCGAAGACGCCGTCGAGCTCGGTCATCAGGGTGGCGTCGGTGGCGAGCGTGCTGCGCTCGGTGAGCGGCACGCCTTCCGCGGCGAAGGCCTCGCCCTCGGTGCCGGCGAAGCCGATGGCGATCAGCACCAGCTCGGCGGGCAGGCGGATGCCCGCCTCGAGCACCGTCTTGTCCACGCGGCGGCCCTGTTCGTCGAGGGTCCAGCGCACGCGCTCGGCAGTGAGGGCATCCACCGCGCCGTCGCCGTCCTCGTCGACGAAGGCGGTGACATCCAGGGCGTAGAGGGCCCGGCCGCCCTCCTCCAGGGCGTAGGTCTGCTCGAAGGTGCGTGGCTGCCAGGGCCAGGGGTTGTCCGCCGGGCGTTCGAGCGGCGGCTGGTCGCGCACGCTGATCTGCGCCACCTCCGCCGCTCCCTGGCGGTGCGCCGTGGCCACGCAGTCGGCGCCGGTGTCGCCGCCGCCGAGCACCACCACGCGCTTGCCCCGGGCATCGATCGGCGTCCCCTCGCGCCCCGCCTGGCGGCGGTTCTCGGCGGTGAGGTAGGGCATGCCGAAGTGGATGCCGGCGAGCTCGCGGCCGGGAATCGCCACGTCGCGGTGGGCCTGGGCGCCGATCGCCAGGCAGACGGCATCGAAGCGCGCGCGCAACTCGTCCAGGCCGAGGTCGCGGCCGACCTCGACGCCGGTGCGAAAGGCGATGCCTTCGCCGCGCAGCTGGGCCAGGCGCCGCTCGACCTGGGCCTTGGCGAACTTGAAGTCGGGGATGCCCAGGGTCATCAAGCCGCCAAGCGCCTCGTCGCGCTCGAACACCGTCACCGCGTGCCCCGCGCGGTTGAGCTGCTGGGCGCAGGCGAGCCCCGCCGGGCCGCTGCCCACCACCGCCACCGAGCGGCCGCTGCGCCGCGTCGGCGGCTCGGGGCGGATCCAGCCCTCCTCCCAGCCGCGGTCGACGATGGCCCGCTCGAGGCTCTTGATGGCCACGGCGTCGGCGTTGTAGGCGAGCGTACAGGCCGGCTCGCAGGGCGCCGGGCAGGTGTAGCCGGTGAACTCGGGGAAGTTGTTGGTGGCGTGCAGGCGGTCGAGCGCCTCGCGCCAGCGGCCGCGGTAGACCAGGTCGTTCCACTCGGGAATCAGGTTGCCGATGGGGCAGCCGCCCGTGCAGGTGGGCACGCCGCAGTCCATGCAGCGCTCGCCCTGGGCACGCAGGTGCTCCTCCCGCCAGCTCGGCGCATAGATCTCGCGGTAGTCGCCGATGCGCTCGCGCGGGTCGCGCTTGCCGATGGGCGCGCGCGGATGCTTGAGATAACCGTCGGGATGGTTCTCGTCCATCAGGCCACCTCCCGGGCCGCGGCCGGCAGGGCGATGCGGATGTCGCGCCCCTGGGCCAGTTCGCGTTCGACCACCTCGGCGTAGGCTTCGGGCACCACCTTGACCAGCATGTCCAGGGCGGCGGGCCAGGCGTCGAGCAGCGTCGCCGCGCGGGGACTTCCCGTATAGGCCAGGTGGTTCTCCAGCAGGCGCTTCACCAGGGCGATATCGCGCTCGGCGCTGACCGCCTCGAGGCTGACCCGCTCGGGGTTGATGCGCTCGGCCAGGTCGCCGGCCTCGTCGAGCAGGTAGGCCTCGCCGCCGCTCATGCCGGCGGCGAAGTTCTTGCCGCAGGGGCCGAGGATCAGCGCCACGCCGCCGGTCATGTACTCGCAGCCGTGGTCGCCGATGCCCTCCACCACGGCCAGCGCCCCGGAGTTGCGCACGCAGAAGCGCTCGCCGGCCAGGCCGTTGACGTAGGCCTCGCCGGCGGTGGCGCCGAACAGTGCCACGTTGCCGATGATGACGTTGTCGGCGGCCACGTAGTCGGCCCGCGGCGGGGTGCGCACGCTGAGCCGCCCGCCCGAGAGGCCCTTGCCGACGTAGTCGTTGGCCTCGCCGGTGAGGTGCAGGCTGATGCCGCGGGCGACGAAGGCGCCGAAGCTCTGGCCGGCGGTACCGGTGAGGTGCACCCGCAACGTATCGTCGGGGGGCAACTCGGCGCCGCAGCGCTTGACCAGCGCCGAGGAGAGCAGGGTGCCGACGCTGCGGTCGCGGTTGCTCACCGCCGCCTCGAGGCACACCGGCTCGCCGCGCTCCAGCGCCGGGGCGGCCTCGGCGATCAGGCGCTGGTCGAGCTTGTCGTCGAGCTGGTGGTTCTGCGCGCGCACCTTGTAGGGGGTGTCGTCCGAGTGCACCGGGGCAAGGAGCTCCTCGATGTCGAGCGGGATACCCCGGGGGTGGTCCACCTTGCGGCGGCGCAGCCGGTCGACGCGGCCGATCATCGCCTCGAGCGTGGCGAAGCCCAGCGTCGCCATGATCTCGCGCAGCTCCTCGGCGACGAAGCGCAGGTAGGTGACGATATGCTCGGGGGCGCCGTCGAAGCGCGCCCGCAGCTCGGGGTCCTGGGTCGCCACCCCCACCGAGCAGGTGTTGCAGTGGCACTTGCGCAGCAGCAGGCAGCCCACCACCACCATGGGCGCGGTGCCGAAGCCGAACTCCTCGGCGCCCAGCAGCGCGGCGATCGCCACGTCGCGGCCGGTCTTCAGGCCGCCGTCCACGCGCACACTGATACGCGAGCGCAGGTCGTTGGCCATCAGCACCCGGTGGGTCTCGGCCAGGCCCAGCTCCCAGGGCGTGCCGGTGTGCTTGATCGAGGTCTTCTTGGCCGCCCCGGTGCCGCCGGCGTCGCCGGAGATCAGCACCGCATCGGCGCGCGCCTTGGCCACCCCGGCGGCGATGGTGCCGACATTGGCCTTGGAGACCAGCTTGACGTGGATCTCGGCCTCGGGATTGGCGCACTTGAGGTCGTGGATCAGCTGGGCCAGGTCCTCGATGGAGTAGATATCGTGGTGCGGCGGCGGCGAGATCAGCCCCACCCCGGGCACCGTGAAGCGCACCTCGGCGATGGCCTGGTCGACCTTGCCGCCGGGCAGCTCGCCGCCCTCTCCCGGCTTGGCGCCCTGGGCCATCTTGATCTCGATCTGGCGGGCATTGGCCAGGTAGTGGGCGGTGACCCCGAAGCGCCCCGAGGCGCACTGCTTCATGGAGTTCTCCGCCTCGGTGCCGAAGCGCTCGACCTGCTCGCCCCCCTCGCCGCTGCCGGCCTTGCCGCCGATCTGGTTCATGGCGATGGCCATGGCCTCGTGGGCCTCGCGGGAGAGCGCGCCGAAGGACATGGAGCCGGTGCCGAAGCGCGGCAGGATGGCCTCCACCGGCTCGACCGCCTCGAGCGGGATGGCGTGCGACGCTTCGTCCTCCACCTCGGCATCGAAGGCGAGCAGGCCGCGCAGCGTCTGCAGGCTGGGCGCCGGGGCGTTGACCAGCTCGGCGAAGCGGCGGTAGCTCGCCGCATCACCGTGACGCGCCGCCTGCTGCAGATAGCCGATGGTGCTCGGGTTCCACTGGTGCCACTCGCCGTCGCGGCGCCAGTAGAAGTCGCCGCCCTGGCGCAGCGGCAGGTTGCCGGCGATGCGCTCGCTGTAGGCCTCGGTATGAGCTCGGGCCGTCTCCTCCTCGAGGGTGGCGAGCCCCACCCCGGCGAGGTGGGCCGGGGTGCCGGCGAAACAGTCGTCGACCAGCTCGCGGTCCAGGCCGACGCACTCGAAGACCTGCGCCCCCTTGTAGCTCTCCAGGGTGGAGATGCCCATCTTGGCCATCACCTTGAGCAGGCCATCCTCCAGGGCCGCGCGGTAGGCGCGGCGTGCCGTGGCGGGATCGCCGACGCCGGCCAGCGCCCCATCCGCCTGCAGCCGCTCCAGGCTGCGGTAGGCGAGCCAGGGGTAGACGGCATCGGCGCCGTAGCCCACCAGGGTGCAGAGGTGGTGCACGGCATAGGGCTCGCCGCTGGCCAGCACCAGCGAGGCGCGGGTGCGCTTGCCGGCGCGGATCAGCCCGTGGTGGATGGCGCCCGCGGCGAGCAGCGAGGGCAGCGCCACCCGCTCGGGGCCCACGCGCCGGTCGTCGAGCACCAGCAGGGTGGCGCCGGTGTCCACCGCCGCCTCGGCGTCTTGGCGAAGGCGGGCGATCACCGCGGCCAGCCCCTCGCCGGGCGGGTAGGTGGTGTCGAGCGTATGCGCCACCAGGCCGTCGCGATCGAGCCCGGCCAGGGTGGCGAACTCGCGGTCGTCGAGGATGGGGCTGTCGAGGCGCAGGCGCCGGCAATGCTCGGGGGTCTCGTCGAGCAGGTTCTGCTGGGCGCCGAGGTGGGCGGTGAGCGAGGTGACCAGCGCCTCGCGCAGGTAGTCGAGCGGCGGGTTGGTGACCTGGGCGAAGAGCTGGTGGAAGTAGGCGAACAGCGGCTTGTGCTGCGCCGAGAGCACCGCCAGCGGGGCATCGTTGCCCATCGCCCCCAACGGATCCTTGCCCGACTCGGCCATGGGGGCGAGCAGCACGCGCAGCCCCTCCAGCGTATAGCCGAAGGCGCCCTGGTGGGCGGTGAGCGTCGCCGGGTCGAGCGGCGCGATGGTAGGGTCCCCGGCGGACTCGACGAGATCGGCGAGCGCCACGCGGTGGCGGACCAGCCAGTCGGCGTAGGGGGCCGCCCCGGTCAGGCGGTCGAAGACCTCCGCCTCGGGCACCAGGCGCCCTTCGCGGGTGTCGGCGAGCAGCAGCTGGCCGGGGCGCAACCGCCCCTGCATGGCGATCTCGTCGACCGGGGTATCCAGGGTGCCGCTCTCGCTGGCCATGATCAGGGTGTCGTCGCGCCTCACGCAGTAGCGGCAGGGGCGCAGGCCGTTGCGGTCGATCACCGCGCCCACGCTGTCGCCGTCGGTGGCCACCACCAGCGCCGGCCCGTCCCAGGGCTCCATGACGGTGGCGTGGTAGTCGTAGAAGGCGCGCCGCTCGGGCGTCATGTGCACGTCCTTCTCCCAGGCCTCGGGAACCAGCAGGCGCAGGGCATGGGGCAGGGAGCGCCCCCCGGCCAGCAGCAGCTCGAGCACATGGTCGAAGTCGGCGGAGTCGCTCTGGTCGTCCTCGGCGAGCACCGGCTTGATGCGCTCCATGGCCTCGCCGAAGCGCGGACTCGAGAGCTGCGCCTCGCGGGCGCGCATCCAGTTGACGTTGCCGCGCAGGGTGTTGAACTCGCCGTTGTGCACCAGGGTGCGGTAGGGGTGGGCCAGCTCCCAGGCGCCCAGGGTATTGGTGGAGAAGCGCGAGTGCACCAGCACCAGGGCGCTTGTCAGGCGCGGGTCGCACAGGTCGGCGTAGTAGCTCGCCAGCTGGGCGCAGGTCAGCAGCCCCTTGTAGACGATGCGCCGCCGATCGAGGCTGCACACGTAGAAGAGCTCGGCCCCCTCGCCCCCCAGGCCGGCATCGCGTACGCGGTTCTGGATCTCGCAGCGCAGCACGTAGAGGGCGACATCCAGCGCCTCGCCGTCCAGCGGTGCCTCGGGGGCGACGAAGGCCTGCATCACCACCGGTTCGGAAGCCAGCGCGGTGCGCCCCAGACCGCGGTTGTCGGTGGGCACGCGGCGCCAGGCCAGCAGCCGATGGCCGAGCTCACCGGCGACGCGCTCCATCAGGCGCTGGATGGCCTCGCGCCGTCGGCCGTCCTGGGGCAGGAAGCACTGGGCGACGCCGTAGCCGCCGGCGGCGGGCAGGCCGGGCACTTCCTCAGCGAAGAAGCGGTGCGGTACCTGCAGCAGCAGCCCGGCGCCGTCGCCGGTGTTCTCCTCGGCCCCGCGCGCGCCGCGATGGTCGAGGTGGCGCAGCATGCGCAGGCCATCCGCCACCAGGTCGTGGCTCGCCTCGCCGCGCAGGCTGACCAGGGCCCCCACGCCGCAGTGGGCGTGGCCGTGACGCAGGGTCGTTGGGGTCTGGCTTCTCGGGTATCGCATCGAGCTCGCTACCCTCGTCCGTCGGTGGGTTTGCGCCTTCCCCATACTAGGCCAGTTTCGCGACGCTGACAGTGAGGCGGTTTCGGCGCTCGTGGTCACCCTGTTCCTGGCATCACCACCCACTCGGGCTCCTCGAACTCGCCGATCACGCGGATCTCGCAGCAGGGCGCGGCGCTTTTGATGATCTCCTTTACCCTGGGCGCCGGCCGGGCCTCCATGGCGTCGCGGCTGGCCTTGCTCTCCCAGTAGGCGATGGCGATCAGGGTCCTGGGGTCGCCGATCTTGCGGTGCAGCTCGGTACCCCGCGCCCCTGGCGCCTGCTGGATCAGCTCGCTGGCGCGCACCCAGGCGTCGGCGTAGTCCTCGGCGGTATAGCCGTCGCGGATATGCACTTCGAAGATGTACTTCATGGGCACCTCCCAGTACTCGGTGACAGAGGGTTTCCCCTGAGCATACGCCATGCCCAGCTCCCCCACGGCGAAGGTGGTCCTTGAATCCCGCCGGCTGTTTACCGCATAGTCGGACCCGTCGGCCACAAGGAGCGCACTCATGCCACGCCATTCTCGGACTCTCTTCGTGGTGTTCTGGTTGCTGTTGATGGCGGGGAGCGCTACCGCGGCGGCGCCCGAACTCTCCCTCACCCAAGGCACCGAGACGCGCTCCCTGACGCTGGACGAGGTCGAGTCGGTCGGGGTGACCAGCCTGGAGATGCGCCACCCGGAAGGCTTCGAGGGGCGGTTCACCGGTGTCTGGCTGGATGACTTCCTGGAAGCCCACGACATGGACCAGGCACGTCGCGTACGCTTTATCGCGCACGACGGATACAACACCTTCCTGACTCCCGAGCAGCGCCGGGAGAAGGAGTACCTGCTGGTCACGCGCCTCGACGGTGAGCCCATCGCGGCGGAGGACTTCGGGCCCTATATGCTGGTGGTGCCGTCGGACGCCGAAGCGGTGAACGAGGGTACCGAATCCATGACGCGCTGGATCTGGTCGATCGCCGAGGTCCGCGCTCGGTGACACATCGAGGGCGATCGCGCGGCCTGCTGCTGGCCTATCTGCTGATGGTGGGGATATGCCTGGGGGCCTTAGGCGTCTATCTCTCCGAAGCGCGACGGCTGGTGGGGGCCAACTACACCGCCATGGTCACCGACCTGGTGCGCGCGCAGGAGGACCCGGACCGCCTCCGGCTGCTCCTGGACAGCCTGGTCGACAACCCCGATCCTATCCATCTCTCCCAGCTCAACGACCTGTTGTGGCGGATCCCCGTCAGGATTAAGGGGCTGGAGAACCACCTGCTGCGCAGCGAGCTTGAGCCGGAAAGCTACACGCCCTTCCTGGAGGAGCTGGAGTACGTGGAGAGTCGCTTGCCGGACCTGAGGCAGGCCATCGACGAGATGGATGACGGCAACGACCTGACGCCCGAGGAAGGGCGTGAGTTGCGTGAGCTCGGGCTGGAGCTGGAAGAGGCGCTGGCCTGGTCCTACAGCGAGCTCAACGAGCTGCTGCATCAGGCCTCTGCCGATCAGCGGCGATTCATGGAGCACCTGACCCTGGCGGTGGCGGTGCTGCTGCTGATGTTGCTGGTGGCCATCAGCGGTGTGCTGCTGATGGTGCGTCGCCTTCATGAACAGCGAGAGGCGATGCGTCACCTCAGCCTGACGGATCAGCTCACCGGTCTCAACAATCGTCGCCGCCTGCTCCAGGAGGCGGCGCAGGCGTTCGCGCGCAGCGAGCGCCAGGGCGTGCCCCTGGCGCTGCTGCTGCTCGACCTGGATCACTTCAAGTACCTCAACGATGCCTACGGCCATCCGCTCGGCGATGAGGTGCTGGTGCGTTTCGCCCGCTTGCTGGAGGCGTGCGCCCGGCGCATGGATGTGGTCGCCCGCATCGGCGGCGAGGAGTTCGCGATCCTGATGCCGGACAGCGATATCGACGCCGCGCGCCGGCTGGCGGAGCGTATCCTCCAGGCGGTACGCGAGATGCCGCTGCCCGCGCCTGCCGATGGCGATCGGCTGACGGCCAGTATCGGCATCGCCGAGGCGAGGGCGAGCGGGGACTTCGACAGGCTCTATGCCGAGGCCGATCGTCGTCTCTATCGCGCCAAGGAGCTGGGCCGCGACCGTGTGGAAGGCTAGCGGGCAGCGCTTCGCTTGCTCGGCTCGATCTCTCGACCGGCGATGTCACGGTGCACAGCCGTCGCGAAAGGTGCCGTGATGGTGCATAGCAGCATGATGTCGCGAGCCAGTCGCCGCCCCAGAAGCAGGCTGTTTTTTTCAAGTTATTATTTTTAATGATTTATGCGGTGAGTTGGCCTGTAACTCGCATTACGTTGGTCAGAGTCGCCGCCGGCGGTGGCGACTCGAAGTGAGCTGGCGTGCTCCTCCTGGTCCCCTTCGGGGGACCTTTTTTATCTGCGCGGCATGGGTATGCTGAGGGGCCTGGAACCCACCCTTGCAAGGAGCCTGCCCATGCCTGCCGACCTTCCCGCCGACGCCTCCCCCTTCGCCAGGGTGATGGCCGCCCTGGATGCGCTGCACGCCGAGGATCCGCGTCGGGTCGAGTTGGATGGCCAACGGCGGCCCCAGGAGCTGTGGCACGCCGGGCGCATGAGCGCCTGGCTGGAGCGACTGCACGCCCAGCCCGACGAGCTGATGCGCATCGCGGTGCGCGGCCAGCACCTGCGGCGCTGGACGGTGCCGCGAAGTGACTACCCCGAGGGCCGGGTGGGCTACCTGACCTGGCGCCGCGACCAGGGCCGGCGCGCCGGCGAGACCACGGCGCGGCTGATGCGCGAGGCGGGCTATGGCGAGGAGGAGGCCGAGGCGGTGGCGCGGATGATCCGCAAGCAGGGGCTGGGGCGTGACCCGGGCGCCCAGGCGGTGGAGGACTGCGCCTGCCTGGTGTTCCTGGAGAACTACTTCGCCGACTTCTCCCGCCAGATCGACCATGACCACCTGATCCGCATCGTGCAGATGACCTGGAAGAAGATGTCGCCGCGGGCCCATGAGCTGGCGCTGGGGCTGCCGATGAGCGAGGAGGCGCGGACCCTGGTGGAGGAGGCGCTGGCGGGATAGCCCCTCGGCACGAGGCCAGAACACGACGACGGGCGAGCCATCCTGGATGGCTCGCCCGTCGTGCGTTCGGGGTGCCGGGGCGTTACTCGGCCAGGGTCTGGGCGGCCTCGAGGTAGGCGTCGCCGTGGGTGCGTACGCGCTCCTCCTCCAGGCTCTCGGAGCCCAGGTGCACCTCCTCGAGGTCCACGGCCATGGTGTCGAGCTCCTCGTCGATCTTCGCCATGGCGTTCTCGAGGGTATAGCTCAGCTCGTGGATGGTGCCCATGTCGGTGTTGCTGAGCTCGTCCTGGTCCAGCAGCTCGGCCAGTCGCTGGTTGGTCTCGGTGAAGTTGGTGACCGCCTCTTCCAGAGTCTCGGCGCTCTTGCCCTCGAAGTGGTCGGTATGCTCTTCCTCGTGGGCATTGGCGGTGGAGCCCAGCAGGCCGAAGCACAGGGCGGTGAACAGCAGTTTCTTCATGGGACGTCTCCTCTGATGGTCTTGAGAATCGTTGGCAATGGGGAGTCTAGCGCCCCGTCCTACTTATGACAAGAATTATTGTTTGCGGTTGAGTGTCATTTGATTTGTGTCATGGCCTGCATCAGGCATGCGACAGCGTCACGCTCAACGCCTCCTCGGCCTCGCAGGGCTTGCCGTGGCGCAGGGTCAGGCGGCGCGCGTCGAGGTCCATCACCACCCCGAACAGCGTCTCCATGCGCTCTTCCGCCGGCTGGTCGGGGTTGAAGTGGCGACAGATCGACAGCGGATGGCCGTGATGGTCGGCAAGGATCCCGAACAGCGTCGCTTCGTCCAGCGGGGCCTCTGCCGGCAGGCGCTCGAGCAGGGCGTCGAGCCGGGCCAGGCGCGGACGGGAGTCGGCGCGCGGGAAGTCCTCCACCCGGCATGTCACCTCCCGGGCGCAGAGGTGGTTGGTGTGGGTGACCACGCCCCCCCGGGCCGCGAGTCTGCCGGGCGTGCCGGGGTGCACCTCCAGGCCCAGCGCCTCGCCGCCGGCGCCGGCCACCAGGAAGTGCGCCGGCGAGCAGACGCGGTCCTGCTCCGCCACGGCCAGGGCGCCGGCCATGTCGGGGCTCTCGAGGATCCTGCGCAGCGCTACATGGATCGGCAGCCCCTCGCCGCAGGTGCGCGAGCGGATGGCGTTGAGGCAGACCCCCAGGCCGTGGGCGTTCATGCCGACCTTGGCCACCATGCCGGCCTCGCCGATGCTGACCAGCGGCGGGGCGTCGTCGCCCTCGATGTGCAACACCACCACGTTGTCGAGCTGGTCGGCACGCCAGTCCCAGTTCTGGGCCAGCCACTGGCGTCCGTCGCGGGCCAGGGCGAAGGCGGAACAGCCGCCGCTGGCCTGGGTAAGCGAGATCTCGCTGCGGCAGTTGAGGGTGAGGATGTCGGCGGCGTCGACCCCGGCGCCCTCGGCGATGCCCGCCATCTCCTCGAGGATGGCGGGGAAGTGCCGCTCGATCATGGCGCCGAAGCGCTGCGCCGCCTGGCGCGCCTGTGCCCAGTCGAGGCCGACGAAGTCCTGGAAGAGGCGGTCGTAGACGGCGATGCTCGCGTGGATCGGCGCGGCGTGGGCCCGGCCGTGGCCCAGGCCGATCTCGCGTCGGCTGCCGGTGAGGTGGGTGAGCTGCATGGAGATCTCCGCGAGGTGAGCTGTCGGGCCACTCTAGCACGCAGGCGTCGCAGGGCCGGCGGCCGCCGGCCCTGCCGGGATTAGAGCGCCTCCTCCAGCAGGTCGAGGAAGGCGCTCCAGGAGCGTTCGTCGGCGCGCTGCTGGTAGGCGTCGGTGTCGAACACCGTGAAGCCGTGGGGGGCGCCGGAGTAGACCTCAATCTGGTAGGTGGCCTCGGCGGCCTCGAGCTCCTCGCCCAGGGTGGCGACGTCGTCCATCGAGATCGAGCCGTCGGCGCCGCCGTGGGCGACCAGAATGGGGCCGGCACCCTCGGGCCAGCGCTGCCCCTCGGGAGTCTCGAGGCCGCCGTGGAAGCTGGCGAAGCCGTGCACGTCGTCGGCCTCGCCGGAGCGCGCCATCTCCAGCACCACGGCGCCGCCGAAGCAGTAGCCCATGATCACCGCGCTCTCGGCGAGCCCCTGGGCGCGGACCTCCTCCAGGCCCGCCAGGGTCAGGCCGCGCATGCGCCCGCGGTCCTCGTAGAGGCGGGCGGTCTCGGCCTTGCGGTCCTCCATGCGGTCGGGGCGGTTGCCCTGGCCGTAGAGGTCGGCGGCGAAGGCATCGAAGCCTTGCTCGGCGAGCATGTCGGCGCGCCGCCGCTCGTAGTCGTCGAGGCCGTCCCAGTCGTGGATGATCAGCACGCTGCCGCGCGACTCGCCCTCGGCGCGGGCGAGGTAGCCCTCGAAGGCTTCGCCGTCGACCTCGTAGACGACGTCCTCGCCGGCGGGGTCGAAGGCCTGGGCCGTGCCGGCGGCGAGGGTCAGGGCGATGGCGGCGGGAATCAGGGGAAGTCGGTTCGTCATGGGAGCGGTGTCCTTGGAGGATGCGCCGCTCAGTATAGGCGGGAGCGGGCGGCGGAGCGTTGGCAGCGGGCACTTGAGTTTTCCCCCGCTCCCTTCCAGATTGGAGGGGTGTATCATTCCTGTCACCCGAGCGAGACGAACAAGATGAAGAAGAGCGTACTAGGCATGGCGGTAGCGGCCGCCGCACTGGCCGCGGGTGCGGCCCAGGCCGAGGTGAAGATCGGCTTCCTGGGAGGGTTCACCGGCGGCATCGAGAGCCTCACCCCGCCGATCTACGACGGCGCCCAGCTGGCGGTGGAGCAGATCAACGAGCAGGGCGGCCTGCTGGACGGCGAGATGATCGAGATGCCCACCGGCGACACCACCTGCTCGGACTCCTCGGCGGCCTCCAACGCCGCCGACCGCCTGGTCAACAGCGAGGAGGTCACGGCGATCGTCGGGGCGCTGTGCACCGGGGCGACCATCGCCGCGGCCAACAACGCGGCGATTCCCGGGGGTGTGGTGATGGTCTCGCCGGCCTCCACGGCGCCGGCGGTCACCGAGCTGGACGACGACGACCTGGTGTTCCGCACCGTGCCCTCGGATGCCTTCCAGGGTGAAATGCTGGCCAAGCTGCTGCTCGACAAGGGCATCGACGAGGTGGTGGTCACCTTCGTCAACAATGACTACGGCCAGGGCCTCTCCGAGGCCTTCACCGAGACCTTCGAGGCCGAGGGCGGCACGGTGGCCGAGAGCCTGGCCCACGAGGACAACCGCGCCGATTACCGTTCCGAGCTGGGCACCCTCTCCTCCAGCGGTGTGCCCAACCTGGTAGTGCTGGCCTATGCCGATACCTCCGGCCAGACGGTGCTGCGCCAGGCGGTAGAGGGCGGCATGTTCACCCAGTACGTGGGCGCCGACGGCATGGTCGGCAACAGCCTGGTGGAGGCCGTCGGCGCCGAGGAGCTAGAGGGCATGATCGCCACGCGCCCCGGCAGCCCGGACCTGCCCGGCACCGATATCTTCATCGAGGCCGCCGAGGAGGCCGAGATCGATCCCGAGGCGGTGTTCGCCGCCCAGGCCTACGACGCCGCCTTCCTGCTGGCGCTGGCCATCGAGCAGAACGGCAGCGCCGAGCGCGAGGGGCTCTCCGAGGCGCTGCGCAGCGTGTCCTCGGCCCCCGGCGAGCAGATCCTGCCCGGCGAGTGGGAGAAGGCGGTGGAGCTGATCGAGGCGGGCGAGGAGATCGACTACGAGGGCGCCTCCGGCAGCCACGAGTTCGATGACCACGGCGACGTGCCGGGCATCGTGGTGGAGATGACCGTCAAGGATGGCGAGTTCCAGCGGGTCGGCGAGCTGGAGGAGGACGAGCTCTGACGCCACCACCCGGGCAACCGCTCTAACGCACTGGCCCCGGCGGTCTCCCGCCGGGGCCTTTGCTTTGGTAGTTCGTGGGAGCGCTGCTCTGCAGCGCGATCCGCCGCGTAGCGGTGGCGGGCTTTGGCCGCTGTTCCCTCGGCTGGGCGCCTGGCGGCGCCGATCGCTCAGTCAACTGAGCTCCCACAGTTGCCTTTCCGCCTTCCTCAATCGTGGTGTCGCACCTGCTCCGGCAGCAGCCCCTTCGGGGCGAAGCGCAGTACCAGGGTGATCAGCAGGCCGATCACGAACACCCGGGCCTGGAGGGCGCGGCTGTCGAGGTTGGTGGGGGAGTCCCAGCCGAAGTTGCTTTCGCCGAGGTGCACCGCCAGTTCGAGCACCGCCAGGGCCAGGGGCTCGGACATCACCCAGATCAGATACACCGCCACGGCGCCGAAGATCGTGCCGAGGTTGTTGCCCGGCCCGCCCAGGATCACCATCACCAGCACCAGGAAGGTGTGGTTGAGCGGCAGGTAACCCTGAGGGTCGAAGATGCCGTTGAAGCTGCCCAGGGCGGCGCCGCCGATGCCCATCAGGATGCAGCCCAGCACGAAGATCTCCAGGCGCCGACGGTTGATGTCCTTGCCCATGGCGGCGGCGGAGACCTCGTTGTCGCGGATGGCGCGGATCATGCGCCCCCAGGGGGCGTGATAGGCGCGGGTCAGCAGGAAGAAGATCACCGCGATCAGCACCGCCGTCAGCGAGAAGTAGACGGCGCGGCCCAGGGTGAACCCCAGGGTGCCGGGGCCGGGGGTCGGCCACGGCAGCGGCGACACCGTGGCGGTGCCGCGGGTCAGCCAGTCCGCATTCTTGAGCACCGCCTTGATGATCTCGGCGATGCCCAGGGTGGCGATGGCCAGGTAGTCGCTGCGCAGCCCCAGGCATACCTTGCCGATGAAGACGCCCACCACGCCGGCGAGGGCGCCGCCCGCGATCCAGCCGGCCCAGGCCGGCAGCCCCAGGCCACCGATGAAGCCGAACTGCGACTCGATCCGGCCGGTGATCTCCCCCAGGCGGGCTGACACCAGCAGGTAGAAGAGCAGCGCCAGGCTCACCGCCAGGAGGGTGCACAGGCGGCGGGGCACGCCCAGGTGGTGCAGGCGGCTGGCGCTGACCACCGCCAGCACGCCGCCCAGGGCCACCAGCCCCACTATGCCCAGCTCGCCGGCCAGCGGGCTGGCCCAGAACTCGGCGTTGACCGGCACGCTGAAGGCCATGGCGCAGAAGCCGCCGAGCGCCACGAAGCCCATCACCCCGGCGTTGAACTGGCCGGCATAGCCCCACTGGATGGTCAGGCCCAGGGCGAGGATGGCGTAGCAGGCCGCCTCCACCAGCACCCGGGTGCTGTAGGCGGCGCCCATCACCGCGTAGACGCCGAGGATGGCGACCAGCAGGCCGGCGAACAGCAGGGTCTCGCGCAGCGGGAAGCGCGACGGTGTGGCTACCAGGTCCTCTCGATGCTTGTGCGAAGTGCTCATCAGATCACCTTACCCTTGAAGATGCCGGTGGGGCGCCACACCAGGATGGCGACCAGGATGAAGAAGGGCACCACGATCTTGTACTCGGAGCCGACGAAGGCCAGGTTGCCGGCCTCGGCCAGCCAGCTCGGCAGGCTGTCGCGGAAGGGGCGCAGCAGCACGCCCCAGTTGAACACCGCCAGGGTCTCGGCGAAGCCCACCACGAAGCCGCCGGCGATGGCGCCGAAGGGGTGGCCCACGCCGCCGACGATGGCCGCGGCGAAGATCGGCAGCAGCAGGAAGAAGCTGAGGTCGGGCTTGAAGGTGACGTCCAGCGACAGCAGGGTGCCGGCGATGGCGGCGAGCCCGCCGGCGATGATCCAGGTCACCGCCACGATCTGGTTGGTGTTGATGCCGGAGGCGCGCGCCAGGTCCGGGTTGTCGGACATCGCCCGCATCGCCTTGCCGAGCCGTGAGCGCGACAGGAAGAGGTGCAGCGCCACCACGCTGACGATGGTCAGCACGAACAGGATGATCTGCGGCTCGGTGATCACGATGGGGGCGCGGGCGCCCTCGAAGGGCAGGGCGAGGCGGAAGATCTCCTTGCGCTCGCCGCCCAGGTAGAGGCTCTGGCCGCCGGTGCCGGCGAACAGGCGGATCAGCCCCTGCAGCATCAGGGTGACGCCCAGCGAGCCGATCACCATGACGATGGGCTTCACGCCATGGGCGCGCAGTGGCTTGTAGAAGGCCTTGTCGATGCCCACCGCCAGGCCGGCGGTGAGCAGGATGGCCAGCGGCAGCATCACCACCGGGGTGGGCAGCCCCACCGCGCCGCCCACCCCGGGGAAGGCGGCGGACAGCAGCAGCACCATGAAGGCGCCGAAGGTCATCATGTCGGCGTGGGCGAAGTGGGCGAAGCGCATGATGCTGAACACCAGGGTGACGCCCACCGCGCCGATGGCGTAGATCGAGCCGGTGACGCTGCCGGCGATGATCACGTTGTTGATGAAGAAGACGAGTTCGTTCACGAGGTTGGTTCTCCCTGCCCCCGGGCTCAGCCGCCCAGGAAGCTCCTGGCCACGTCCGGGTCGGCCAGCAGGGCGGCCCCGGTATCGGTGAAACGGTTCTGGCCGGCGGCCAGCACGAAGCCCTTGTCGGCGATGGCCAGCGCCTGCTTGGCGTTCTGCTCCACCATCAGGATGCCGACGCCGGCGGCGTTGATCTGCTTCACCTGCTCGAAGATCTCGTTCATGTAGAGCGGCGAGAGGCCGGCGGTGGGCTCGTCCAGCAGCAGCACGCTGGGCTCGGCCATCAGCGCACGGCCCATGGCCACCATCTGGCGCTGGCCGCCGGAGAGCTCGCCGGCCGGCTGGTGGCGCTTCTCATGCAGGGGCGGGAAGAAGTCGTAGATCCGCTTCAGCATGCGCCTGGCGTTGCCCGGCTTGAGGAAGGCCCCCATCTCCAGGTTCTCCTGCACTGTCAGGCTCGGGAAGACGTTGTGCTCCTGGGGGACGAAGCCCATGCCCTGCTGCACCAGCCGGTGGGGCGGCAGGTTGTGGATGGGCTCGCCGCGCAGCAGGATCTCGCCCTGGGTGACGGTGAGCAGGCCGAAGATGGCCTTGAGCATGGTGGACTTGCCAGCGCCGTTGGGGCCGACGATGACGCCGATCTCGTCGGCCTCGAGGGTCATGTTCACCCCGTTGAGGATGTTCATGCCGCCGTAGCCGCCGTAGACGTCGCGGGCTTCAAGCAGTGGCATCGTGGGTCGCTCCGAAGTAGGCCTCGATGACCTCGGGGTTGTTCTGGATCTCCTCGATGGTGCCCTCGACCATCACGCTGCCCTGGGCGAGCACGATCACCGGGTCGCAGAGCCGGGCGATCATGTCCATGTCGTGCTCGATGACCAGGAAGGTGTAGCCCATCTCGCGGTTGAGCCGCTCGATGTTCTCCACCAGCTCGCCGAGCAGGGTGCGGTTGACCCCGGCGGCGATCTCGTCGAGCAGCACCACCCGGGCGTCGGTCATCATGGTACGGCCGAGCTCGAGCAGCTTCTTCTGGCCGCCGGAGAGGTTGCCGGCCAGCTCGTTGCGCACGTGGCGCAGGCCGATGAAGTCGATCACCTCCAGCGCCCGGCGGCGCACCGCTTCCTCCTCGTGGCGCACCCGGCCGGGCTTGAGCCAGGCGTTGAACAGGTTCTCGCCGGCCTGGGCCGGCGGCACCATCATCAGGTTTTCCAGCGCGGTCATATGGGAGAACTCGTGGGCGATCTGGAAGGTACGCAGGAGCCCCTTGTGGAACAGCTCGTTGGCGGGGCGGTTGGTGATCTCCTCGCCCTCGAGCAGCACCTGGCCGCTGTCCAGCGGCAGGGCCCCGGCGATGATGTTGAACAGCGTCGACTTGCCGGCGCCGTTGGGGCCGATCAGCCCGGTGATCGAGCCCGTCGCCACCGAGAGCGAGCAGTCGTTGATCACCTGAAGGCCACCGAAGGCCTTGTTGACGTGTCGCACGTCGATCATGGATGCCATGCGGGATGTCTCGTCGTTGTTGTGTCGGCTTGTGGTGCCATGCCGCCATGACGCCGCCGCCCGAGGGCGGCGGCAGGGATCACTGCTCCTGGCTGTCTTCCGTCAGGAAGGTGCGGCCGGCGGCGAAGGCGCCGACGATCACCACCGCGCCGATGGCCGGGATCAGGTAGCCCTCCACCTGGGGGATGGTACGCAGGAACACGAAGGAGACCGCCGCCGGGGCGACGAAGCGAACCAGGAAGCGCCAGATGGAGAACCAGGTCTCGTTGGTGCGCATCTCCTTCATCACCTCGGAGTGGGTCAGCGCCCAGCCGGCGAACAGCGCGATCAGCAGGCCCCCCAGCGGCATGAAGATATTGGTGAGCAGCTCCAGGAGGTCGAAGGCGCTGCGCCCGAACAGGGTGTGGAAGACGCTGGCCTCGGCCCACAGGTTGAAGCTGACCACGGTGAGCAGGCCCAGTGCCCAGGTGGCTACCACCATGGCGAACACCGCCTGGGGGCGGGTGAGGTCGAAGCGCTCCACCAGGTAGGCCGCCACCGGCTCGATCAGCGAGATGGAGGAGCTGATCGCCGCGCCCAGCACCAGGATGAAGAAGACCCCGCCGATCAGCGACCCGCCGGGCATCTCGGCGAAGGCCAGCGGCAGGGTGACGAACATCAGCCCGGGGCCCTGGCCGGCGTCGAGGTCGGCGCCGAACACCAGCGAGAAGATCGCCAGGCCGGCGACCACGGCCACCGCGGTGTCCACCACGGCGATGGCGATGGCGGTGCGGGTCAGCGAGGCCTCGCCGGACATGTAGGCGCCGTAGGCCATGATGGCGCCCATGCCCAGGCTCAGGGTGAAGAACGACTGGCCCATGGCCTCGAGCCAGCCCTCGAGGCTCAGGTCGGCGATGTTGAAGGTGAACAGGAAGCCGGCAGCGGCGGCGAAATCGCCGTTGGCGATGCCGTATGCCAGCACCACCAGCAGGATCACGAACAGCGACGGCATCATGATGCGCAGGCTGCTTTCGATGCCCTTGTGAATGCCCAGGCCGACGATCAGCCCCGAGGCGATGATGAACAGGGTGTGGTAGAGGGTGAGCAGCGTCGGCGAGGCGAGCAGGGCGTCGAAGCCGGCGCCGATGGTCTCGGCATCGGCGCCGGCCAGCGCACCGGTGAGCATCTGCCCGGTGTAGTGGATCGCCCAGCCGGCGATCACCGAGTAGAAGCTCAGGATCAGGAAGGCGGAGAGGGCGCCCAGCCAACCGATGCTCTCCCAGCCCCGCGAGGTGTGGTGGGTGCGGGTGAGAAAGCGCATGCCCATGATGGGGCTGCGCCGGCTGTTGCGGCCGAGCATGGTCTCGGCGATCAGGATGGGGATGCCCACGGCGAAGATGGTCAGGGCGTAGACCAGGATGAAGGCGCCGCCGCCATTCTCGCCGGCCAGGTAGGGAAAGCGCCACAGGTTGCCGAGCCCCACCGCCGAGCCGACCGCGGCCAGCAGGAAGGTGCCCTTGTGGGTCCAGACGTTGTGCGTGCTCATCGGTGCTCCCGCGACTGGTGTTCGTTGGCCTTGTGGGCCCGGCTTGCCACTTTGCGGCAAAACCGAGGCGGGAGCCAGGGGCGGGCGTTTACGCTGCGTTAACGTCGCCGAAGAGGCGGCTATCGACTAGTCTTCATCGCCCCTGTCTTCGGGGTCGCCGAGGCTTGGCTCCAGCGCCCGGCAGGCGTCGGGCAGGCGCACGGTATCGCCCAGGGCGAGCTTGCCGTGGGACTTGAGCCGGCGGCCGTTGTCCACGGAGATGATCGCCGCCACCTCGCCGATGCTGGTGCCGTCGACGTAGGCTTCCACCTTCACCCGCACCACGGCGCCCTTGTGCCGGGCCGAAAGGATATCGCCGGCCACCGGGTCGTGATGGCCCTGGGGGTCGTGGGCGAAGTGGCGCATCACGCTGTCGGCGCCGGGGTCGTCCCACTCCACGTGCTTGTGCATCCGGGCTCTCCTCTCTCGAAGGGGGTGAAGGGTATGCTCCATCGGCTTGCCGAAGGATCTCACGGGCCCTGCCGGCATGCCTCAGCATAGAGGTTGGTGGCGCCGACGGGAAAGGTGCGCCAGGCCGGAACGAAAAGGCCCGCCGATCGGCGGGCCTGGGAGGGGGCTTTGGCGGCGCCTACTTCTTGCCCGCGCGCTTGCGCTCGTTCTCGGTGAGGAACTTCTTGCGCAGGCGGATATGGTGGGGGGTGATCTCCACCAGCTCGTCGTCGTCGAGGAACTCGATGGCCTGCTCCAGGCTGAAATTCACCGGCGGGGTCAGCACGATGTTCTCGTCGTTGCCCGAGGCGCGCATGTTGTCGAGCTTCTTGCCCTTGGTGGGGTTGACCACCATGTCGTTGGCGCGGTTGTTGATGCCCACCAGCATGCCCTCGTAGACCTCGGTGCCGTGGTCGATGATCAGCTTGCCGCGCTCCTGCAGGGCGTAGAGGGCGTAGGCCAGTGCCTTGCCGGAGACCATGGAGACCAGCACGCCGTTGCGACGCTCGATGGCGGCGTCGGGCTTGAGCGGGCCGTAGTGGTCGAAGCGGCTGGTGAGGATGCCGGTGCCGGAGGTCAGGGTCAGGAACTGGCCGCGGAAGCCGATCAGCCCGCGCGCGGGGATGATGAAGTCCAGGCGCACGCGGCCCTTGCCGTCGGGGTTCATGTTCTTGAGCTCGCCCTTGCGGTAGCCGAGCTCCTCCATGATGGCGCCCTGATGCTGCTCCTCGCAGTCGATGATCACCTCTTCGTAAGGCTCCTGCTTCTCGCCGTCGATCTCGCGGATGATCACCTCGGGGCGGCCCACGGCCAGCTCGAAGCCCTCGCGGCGCATGGTCTCGATCAGCACCGAGAGGTGCAGCTCACCGCGGCCGGAGACCTTGAACTTCTCCGGGGTCTCGCCCTGCTCGACGCGCAGCGCCACGTTGTGGATCAGCTCCTGGTCGAGGCGGTCCTTGATGTTGCGGCTGGTGACGAACTTGCCGTCCTTGCCGGCGAAGGGCGAGTCGTTGACCTGGAAGGTCATGGAGACGGTGGGCTCGTCCACGGAGAGCGGCGGCAGCGCCTCGACGGCGGCCGGGTCGCACAGGGTGTCGGAGATCGCCAGGGCGTCGATGCCGGTGATGCAGACGATGTCGCCGGCGGTCGCCTCGTCGGTCTGCACGCGCTCCAGGCCCATGTGGGTCATCACCTGGCCGACCTTGCCGCGGCGCTCCTTGCCCTCCTTGCTGACCACCACGACCTGCTGGTTGGGCTTCACCGAGCCGCGCTTGATGCGGCCCAGGCCGATGACGCCCACGTAGCTGGAGTAGTCCAGCGCCGAGATCTGCATCTGGAAGGGACCGTCGACCTCGACCTTGGGCGGTTCGACGATATCGACGATGGCCCGGAACATCGGGGTCATGTCCTCGGCCAGCTCCTCCGGCTCGGGGCCGGCGATGCCGTTGAGGGCCGAGCAGTAGATGATCGGGAAGTCGAGCTGCTCGTCGCTGGCGCCGAGGTTGTCGAACAGGTCGAAGATCTGGTCGATGACCCAGTCGGGGCGGGCGCCGGGGCGGTCGATCTTGTTGACCACCACGATGGGCTTGAGGCCCTGGTCGAAGGCCTTCTGGGTGACGAAGCGGGTCTGCGGCATGGGGCCGTCGACGGCGTCCACCAGCAGCAGCACCGAGTCGACCATCGACATCACGCGCTCGACCTCGCCGCCGAAGTCGGCGTGTCCGGGGGTGTCGACGATGTTGATGTGGTAGTCCTGACCGTCGGGGGCCTGCCAGCGGATCGCCGTGTTCTTGGCCAGGATGGTGATGCCGCGCTCCTTCTCCTGGTCGTTGGAGTCCATGATGCGCTCCTGCCCCTCGGCCTTGCGGTCCAGGGTGCCGGACTGGCTGAGCAGCTTGTCGACCAGGGTGGTCTTGCCGTGGTCGACGTGAGCGATGATGGCGATGTTGCGAAGA
>JBKHEO010000032.1:0-21684 GCA_046540755.1 Halomonas sp.
CGACCTCCTACTACGTGGTGCAGCGCACCTGCCAGACACGGCTGTTCTCGGACCGGTTGGCCGCCTTCACCTTCTGGGGCTGGCAGGCGGTGATCCTCTCCGCGGTCGTCTCCCTGCCGCTGGGCTACACCACCACCAAGGAGTACGCCGAGCTGGAGTGGCCGATCAACATCCTGATCGCCGTGGTCTGGGTCTCCTACGCCATCGTCTTCCTGATGACCATCAAGCGGCGCCAGACCTCCCACATCTACGTGGCCAACTGGTTCTTCGCCGCCTTCATCCTGACGGTGGCCGTGCTGCATATCGTCAACAACGCGGCGATTCCCGTCACCGCCATGTACTCCACCTCCATCTACTCCGGCGCCATCGACGCCATGGTGCAGTGGTGGTACGGCCACAACGCGGTGGGCTTCTTCCTGACCGCCGGCTTCCTCGGCATGATGTACTACTTCGTGCCCAAGCAGGCCGAGCGCCCGGTCTACTCCTACCGGCTCTCCATCGTCCACTTCTGGGCGCTGATCATGATCTACATGTGGGCCGGCCCGCACCACCTGCACTACACCGCCCTGCCCAACTGGGCCCAGTCGCTGGGCATGATCATGTCGATCATCCTGCTGGCCCCCTCCTGGGGCGGCATGATCAACGGCATGATGACCCTCTCCGGCGCCTGGCATAAGCTGCGCACCGACCCCACCCTGCGCTTCCTGGTGGTGGCCCTCTCCTTCTACGGCATGTCCACCTTCGAGGGCCCGATGATGGCGGTGAAGACCGTCAACGCCCTATCCCACTACACCGACTGGACCATCGGCCACGTCCACGCCGGCGCGCTCGGCTGGGTGGCGATGATCACCATCGGCTCCATGTACCACCTGATCCCGCGGCTGTTCGGCCGCACCGAGATGTACTCGGTCAACCTGATCGCCGTGCACTTCTGGCTGGCCACCATCGGCACCGTGCTCTACATCGCCTCCATGTGGGTCAACGGCATCCTGCAGGGCCTGATGTGGCGCGCCATCAACCCCGACGGCACCCTGATGTACACCTTCGTCGAGGCCGTCGAGGCCAGCGGCCCGGGCTACATCGTGCGCCTGATCGGCGGCCTGTGCTGGGTCGTGGGCATGCTGATCATGGCCTACAACGTCAGCATGACCGTCAAGCGCGGTGAGGGTGCTCGCCAGCCGCTTCCGCAGACCGCCTGAGCCTACAGGGAACGAGACTTCCAATGAGACACGAGATCGTCGAAAAGAACGTCGGCCTGCTCGCCGTGCTGATCCTGGTGGTGATCAGTTTCGGCGGCCTGGCCGAGGTGGTGCCGCTGTTCTTCCAGAAGCAGACCACGGAGCCGGTGGAGGGCCTCAAGCCCCTCTCGGCCCTGGAGCTCGAGGGGCGCGACATCTACCGCCGCGAAGGCTGCGTGGGCTGCCACTCCCAGATGGTGCGCCCCTTCCGCGCCGAGACCGAGCGCTATGGCCACTACAGCGTGGCGGGCGAGTCGGTCTACGACCACAACTTCCTGTGGGGCTCGAAGCGCACCGGCCCGGACCTGGCCCGGGTCGGCGGCCGCTACAGCGACGACTGGCACCGCGCGCACATGTACAACCCCCGAGACGTCGTCCCTGAATCCGTCATGCCGGCCTACCCGTGGCTCTTCGAACGCACCCTGGACGGCGAGGACACCCCGAAGAAGATGCGCGCCCTGCGTGCCCTCGGCGTGCCCTACACCGACGAGGAGATCGAGAACGCCACCGACGAGGTACGCGGCGAGCAGGAGATCACCGCGCTGATCGCCTACCTGCAGCAACTGGGCACCGTCCTAGAGGACAACTGACATGGATAGCGGCACCGTCAGCGGCATCGTCACCGGCATCCTGATCGTGGCCTTCATCGGCATCACGGTGTGGGCCTACTCGAAGCGGCGCAAGCCGGACTTCGACGAGGCGGCCAACCTGCCCTTCGCCGACGATGACGAGCGACCCAACCGAGACACGAGCGCCTCGCCGAACGGGGCCGATTCCCGCAAGACCGGTTCTTGCAAGAGCAAGGGAGACAGGAACACATGAACAATCTCTGGGGTGACTCCCTTTCCGGGTTCTGGAGCGCCTGGATCATCGTCATCACGCTGGGCTCCATCGGGATTGCCTTCTGGCTGCTCTACGCCAACCGCAAGACCGACAAGACGCCCGATGCCGAGGGCAAGGTCGAGACCACCGGTCATGCCGCCGACGAGATCGAGGAGTACGACAATCCGCTGCCGCGCTGGTGGTTCCAGCTCTACGTCGCCACAGTAGTCTTCTCGCTGGGCTACCTGCTGCTCTATCCGGGCCTCGGCAACTTCGCCGGTCTGCTCGGCTGGACACAGGAGGGCCAGTGGGAAGAGGAGGTGGAACGCGCCGAGGAACGCTTCACCCCGATCTTCGCCCAGTATGAGGAAGTGCCGATCCCGGAGCTTGCCGAGGACGAGGAGGCAATGCAGGTGGCCGAGCGCATCTACCTCAACAACTGTGCGGTGTGCCACGGCTCCGGCGCCCAGGGCGGCTACGGCTTCCCCAACCTGACCGACGAGCAATGGCTGTATGGCGGCGAACCTGAGCAGATCCTGGAGACCCTCACCAAAGGCCGCAACGGCCAGATGCCGGCCTGGCAGCAACTGGGCGAGGAAAACATCGAGAACCTTACCCAGCACGTGCTGGCCCTCTCCGGCAAAGAGCATGACGAGGAGCGTGCCGAGAGCGGCGCGGCGACATTCGCCTCGGTATGTGCCGCCTGCCATGGCCCCGAGGGCAAGGGCAACCAGGGGCTGGGCGCGCCCGACCTGACCAACGACATCTGGCTCTATCAGGCGCCGGGCCAGAGCGTCGCCGACTCGATCCGCCAGACCCTGCGCAACGGCCGCAACGGCCATATGCCGGCCCAGGCCGCCTATATCGGCGAGGAGCGCGTCCACCTGGTGGCCGCCTACGTCTACAGCCTGCGCGACCAGGACTGAGACGACCTCCCGTGAGGCGCGGAAGGGTGCGACCCCAGGTCGCACCCTTTCTCGTTTGTGCGCTGCGTCGATACAATAGCCCTGTCCCGGCCCGAGCCCGTTCGGACCTCACCTTCATGCCGTGAGCCAGCCATGAGCGACAAGATACCCACCCATGATGCCACGCCCTCTCCCAGCGAGACGGTGCAGCAGGAGATGTACGCCCGCCGCCGCCATATCTATGTGCGCGAGATCAAGGGCCTGTTCCAGAGGGTTCGCCGCAGCGCCAACTGGGCGCTGATGCTGGCGTTCTTCCTGCTGCCCTGGGTGCCCTGGGGGGATCGCCCGGCGATCTGGTTCGACCTGCCGGGCCGCGAGTTCCATATCTTCGGTGCCACCTTCTATCCTCAGGAGTTCATGCTGCTCTCCTGGCTGCTGATCATCTGCGCCTTCGGGCTGTTCTTCATCACGGTGTTCGCCGGCCGCGTCTGGTGCGGCTACACCTGCCCGCAGAGCGTCTGGACCTTCCTGTTCATCTGGGTGGAGCATCGCCTGGAGGGCTCGCGCAACCGCCGCATCAAGCTCGACAAGCAGCCGATGACCCGCGACAAGCTGTGGCGCAAGGGGGGCAAGCACGCCATCTGGCTCGCCATCGCCCTGGCCACCGGCGTCACCTTCGTCGGCTACTTCACCCCCATCCGCGACCTGGTGGTGGAGCTGCCGACCCTCGAGGCCCACGGCTGGTCCTACTTCTGGGTCGGCTTCTTCCTGGTCTTCACCTACCTCAACGCCGGCTGGCTGCGCGAGCAGGTGTGCATCTACATGTGCCCCTACGCCCGCTTCCAGTCGGTGATGTTCGACCGCGACACCCTGATCGTCTCCTACGACGCCGCCCGTGGCGAGCCCCGCGGCGCACGCAAGAAGAGCCTCTCCCACGCCGAGGCGCGCGGGGCCGGCCATGGCGACTGCATCGACTGCGACCTCTGCGTGCAGGTCTGCCCCACCGGCATCGACATCCGCGACGGCCTGCAGTACGAGTGCATTACCTGTGCGGCCTGCATCGACGCCTGCAACAGCGTGATGGACCGCATGGGCTATCCCCGCGGGCTGATCCGCTACACCACCGAGAACGCCCTGGAGGGCAAGCCGACCCATATCCTGCGTCCGCGCCTGCTGGGGTATCTCGCCGCCCTGCTGGTGATGATCGGGCTCTTCGCCTGGGCAGTGGGCGACCGCACCCCGCTCTCCTTCGACGTGGAGCGCGACCGCAACCGGCTCTACCAGACCACCGCCGATGGCAGCATCAGCAACGCCTACACCCTGACGGTGCGCAACATGAGCAACGAGGCGCGGGTCTACCGCATCGAGGCCGAGGGACTGCCCGGCCTGAGCCTCGACGCCGACAGCATCCGCGTGCCGGCCAGCGACTCGCGGCAGCGAGTGATCACCCTGACCGCACCTGCCGAATCCATCGAGCGGCCCAGCCACGCCATCACCCTGCGGCTGACCGCCGAACAGGACAATGACATCAGCCTGGAGCGCGAGGCGCGCTTCCTCGGCGAACTGCGGAGATAAGATGAGCGAAGACATCAAGCCCTGGTACAAGCAGTTCTGGCCCTGGTTCCTGATCGGCCTGCTGCTGTCATCGATCGCCTTCAGCCTGACCTACCTGGCCTTGTCGATCCGCTTCTACGACGGCTCGGTGGGGGGCGACTACTACGAGCGCGGCATGGCGATCAACGAGCAGCTGGCCAAGCAGGAGCACGCCCGCGAGCTGGGGCTGACCGCGGCGCTTCGGGTCGACAACCGCACCGGCGACGTGGTGGTGGACCTGGAGGGTCCGCGCCAGCCCGAGCAGCTGCACCTGGCGCTGGTGTTCCCCACCGACAGCGACTTCGACCGCGAGCTGACCCTCCAGCATGTCCGCGACGGGCGCTACGTCACCACCCTGGAGGAGCCGCTGAATCACCGCTGGTACCTGCAGCTGCAGCCCGAGGCCGGCGAGGCGGCCGAATGGCGCCTGACCGGCGAGGCGCGCTTCCCCAGCGACGACGAGGCCGCGCTGGAGCCGGGCCTCTAGCCCCGCGATGCGCGACAACGCCGAAGGCTCCCAGGCGGCCCCCTGCTATCACTGCGGCACCCCGGTGCCCGCGGGTGCGCCCTGGTCGATCACCCTGGACGACGCCCGCCACCCCCTCTGCTGCCCCGGCTGCGAGGCGGTGGCCCACGCCATCGTCGACGGCGGCCTGGCCAGCTACTACCGCTTCCGCACCGAGCTGCCGGAGCGCCCCGAGGATCGCGACGCCGCCCGGGCCGAGACCTGGGCGGTGTTCGATGACCCCGGCCTGCAGGGCCAGTTCGTCCACCCCGAGGGCGACGACAGTGGCCGTGTCCACGCCACCCTGGCGGTGGACGGCATCACCTGCGCGGCCTGCGCCTGGCTGATCGAGCATCGCCTCAACGCCCTGCCGGGGCTGGCCTCCAGCGCGGTCAACCTCAGCCACCACCGGGTGCGCGTCAGTTGGGACCCGGCGCGACTCAGGCTCTCCGAGATCCTCGCCGAGCTGGCCGCCATCGGCTACCAGGCCCAGCCCTGGGAGCCCGACGAGGCCCAGGCGCGGCTGCAGCGCGAGGAGCGCATGACCGTGCGCCGGCTGATCGTCGCCGCCGTGGGCATGGCCCAGGTGATGATGTTCTCGATCCCCATCTACGTGGCCGGCCCCGGCGAGATCAGCGCCGACTTCCATGCGCTCTTTCACTGGCTCTCCTTCGCCCTGGCCACCCCGGTGGTGTTCTTCTCCGCGCTGCCCTTCTTCCGCAACGCCGCCCGCGACCTGCGCACCCGGGTGCTGGGCATGGACGTGCCGGTCTCCATCGCCATCGGTGGCGCCTACCTGGCCAGCGGCTATGCGGTGGTCGGCGGCGATGGTGAGGTCTACTTCGACTCGGTGGCAATGTTCACCTTCTTCCTGCTCTTCGGGCGCTACGTGGAGGCGCGCGCTCGGCGCCGCAGCGGCCATACCGGCAACGCCCTGGCCGGCGCCCTGCCGCTCTCGGCGATCCGCCTCACCGACGCCGGCGAAGAGCGCATCCTGCCCGCCGGCGAACTCGCCGCCGGCGACCGGGTGCTGGTCAAGCCGGGCCACGCCGTGCCCGCCGACGGCGTGGTCGAGGAGGGCGAGTCGAGCCTCGACGAGTCGATGCTCACCGGCGAGTACCTGCCGGTGACCCGTGGCGTCGACGACACCGTCACCGGCGGCAGCCACAACGTGGAGAGCCCGCTGGTGGTGCGGGTCACCCACGCCGGCCGCGACGCCCGGGTCGCCGGCATCGTCGACCTCACCGACCGCGCCTTCGCCAGCCGCCCGCGGCTGGCGCAGATGGCCGCGCGCATGGCCCACCTCTTCGTGCTGCGGCTGCTGCTGGTAACGGTCGGTGTCGCGGCGGCATGGTGGTTTATCGACCCGTCACGGGTGCTGTGGATCACCCTCTCGGTGCTGGTGGTGACCTGCCCCTGCGCCCTGGCGCTCGCCACGCCCACGGCGCTGACCGCCGGCCACGGCCAGCTGCGCCGGCGCGGCGTCCTGGTGACCCGTGCCGACGCCATCGAGGCGCTCTCCCAGGTCGACCGGGTGATCCTCGACAAGACCGGCACCCTGACCACCGGTCGCATGAGCCTGGTGGAGACACGCCCGCTGGGCGGGCTCGACGAGGCCACGGCGCGCGCCCTGGCCGCCGCCCTGGAGGCGCGCTCGGAGCATCCCATCGCCCGCGCCTTCCAGCCCTTCCGCGACGCCACCCGGCGCGCCGAGGCGGTGGTCAGCCGCCCCGGCCAGGGGCTCGAGGGGCAGATCGAAGGCCGCGCCTGGCGCCTGGGCACGCCCGCCTTCGCCTCACCCCAGCAGGCGCCGGTGGCTCCCGACGAGGGCCAGTGGCTGCTGCTCGCCGAGGCGGGCGAGCCGCGCGGCTGGTTCCGCCTGCAGGACCAGGTCCGCGAGGATGCCGCCGAGGCCGTGGCCGCCCTGGGCGAGCTGGGCCTCGCCGTGGAGCTGCTCTCCGGCGACACCCCGGCGGCGGCCGAGGCGCTGGCCGCACGCCTGGGGATCCCCGTCGCGGAAGGCAGTGCCAGCCCCGAGCGCAAGCTCGAGCGCATCCGCGAGTGCCAGGCCGCTGGCGAGAAGGTGGCCATGGTGGGCGACGGCATCAACGACGTGCCGGTGCTGGCCGGCGCCGACGTGGCCATCGCCATGAACGGTGCCACCGACCTGGCCCGCACCAGCGCCGACGCCATCCTGCTCAGCCCGCGGCTCGCGCGCATCCCCGAGGCGGTGGCGCTGTGCCGCGCCACCCGCCGGGTGATGCGCCAGAACATGCTATGGTCGGTGGTCTACAACGCCTCGGCGATGCCGCTGGCCGCCCTCGGCCTGGTGCCGCCCTGGCTGGCCGCCATCGGCATGTCGGCCAGCTCGCTGGTGGTGGTCGGCAACGCCCTGCGCCTCAACCGCTTCCGCGGCCCTCGCGCCGACGGCGCCGAGGCCGCGACCGCACTCTCACGGGAGGCCAACGCATGAGCATCCTCTACCTGCTGATCCCGCTCTCGCTGATCCTGCTGGGTCTGGCCGTCTGGGCCTTCTTCTGGGCGGTGAAGCACGACCAGTTCGAGGACCTCGAGGGGCCCGCCTACCGCATCCTCTTCGACGAGGACGACAACGACCGCCCCGCCGAACGGCGCAAGCCCGACGCCGCCCGTGACGACGCCGAGCCGCCGGCCCCGGGGCCCGACGACGAGAGGCGCTGATGGACCCCACCGGGCTCGACCTGCCGCCCCTCGCCGCAGCCTTCGTCTTCGGCCTGCTGGGCGGCGCCCACTGCATCGGCATGTGCGGCGGCATCATGAGCGCCCTCACCTTCGCCGTTCCCCCCAGCATGCGTAGTCCGGCGCGCCTCTCCGGCCTGCTGCTGGGCTACAATCTGGGGCGCGTCGCCAGCTACATGGTCGCCGGCGCCCTGGCGGCAGCGCTGGGCACCCTGCTATCGCTGACCGCCCCGGCCCGCCTCATCCTGCAGGGGCTCGCCGCGGTGATGCTGATCCTGATGGCGCTCTACATCGCCGACTGGTGGAAGGGGCTGCTGCGGGTCGAGGCGCTGGGCCGACGCCTGTGGCGCCACCTGGAGCCGCTGGGGCGACGGCTGATGCCGGTGGTCAGGATGCCCCAGGCGGTAGCGCTGGGGGCGGTGTGGGGCTGGCTGCCCTGCGGCCTGGTCTACTCCATGCTGGCCTGGAGCCTGGCGGTGGCCGACCCCCTGCGTGGGGCGGCGCTGATGGGCGCCTTCGGGCTCGGCACCCTGCCGGCGCTGCTGGCCACCGGGCTCGCCGCCCGCCAGCTGGCCGGCCTGATCCGCCATCCGGCGACCCGCAGCCTCGCCGCGCTGTCGATCATCGCCTTCGCCCTCTGGCAGCTGTGGACGCTGCTCCCCGCCGCGGGGTGACATCACGGCGTTTAGCGACTATTCCACGCCGGATTGACGCAGCTCAACGCCGGCCTGGGCGCGGCACCCTAGCATGGGGACATGCCCATGACCCGGAGCCAGCCCATGTCCGTTCCTGCCCAGTGCGTCCCCGACGGCGACCCCGCCGTGGCCCGGCCGGAGCCGTTGACCGCTGTCGGCGACCTGGTCACGGCGCCCCAGGTCTGTCCCCCCGCGGCCCATCGCTACCGCCCCGAGATCGGGGCGACGTCCCTTGAGGCCGCGCTCGCGGAGCGCGCCGCCGAGGCACCGCTGGCCCTCAAGGTGCGCCTGCCCTTCTGCCGCCAGGCCTGCCGCATCTGCGCCAGCCGCCGCGTCCCCTCCCGCGACAGCCGCCAGGCCGACCCCTACCTGTCGCGGCTCGACCGCGAGATGGTGCTGGCCCGACGCCGCCTGGCCGGGCTCCCCCCGGTGACGCGGCTGCACTGGGGCGGCGGCGCCCCCGCCTTCCTGGCCCTGGACCAGATGAGCGACCTCTTCGACCGGCTGGACGCCCGCTTCGGGCTCTCCACCGCCCGGGAGCGCGATTTCAGCATCGAGCTCGACCCCCGCGAGGCGGACATGTTCACCCTGCGCCACCTCCAGGCGCTGGGCTTCAACCGCCTTACCCTCCGCGTGGCGGAGCTGGACCCTCGGGTGCAGCAGGCGATCAACCGCCTGCAACCCCGGGCCCTGACCGAGGCCCTGGTGGACGAGGCCGACCGCCTGGGCTTCCGCGAGCTGACCCTGGCGATGATGCTCGGCCTACCCTTCCAGACCCCGTCCGGCCTCGCCGATACCCTCGACCAGCTGGTCGCCATGGCGCCGGCACGCATCCGCCTCGCCCGCTACGACCATCGCCCCGAGCGCCATCCCGAACAGGGGGCCATCCACCGCGACTGGCTGCCCGATGCCGCGACCCGGGGCCGGCTGGTCGCCGAGGCGCGCGAGCGCCTGGCGGCGGCCGGCTATGTGCATATCGGTTTCGGCCTGCACGCCCGGCCCGACGACCGCCTGGCCCGGTCACTGGCCGACGGCACCCTGGGCCACGGCCCGCTGGGCTTTGCTCCCGGGCCTGCCGGCGACCTGCTGGGCCTCGGCGTGGGCGCCACCTCGCGCCTCGGGGACCTCTGGGTGCGCAACGCCGAGGCGCTGGGCGACTACGAGGCCGCCCTCGACGCCGGCCGGCTGCCCACCGCCGGGGGGGTCCACCTCGACGCCGCCGATCGCCGGCGACGGGCAATCCTGGTGGCACTGCTCGGCGGCGGTGGGCTGGCCCTGGCACAGGCGCCTCCCGAGGGCCTGCCGGCGCTGCTCGACGCGGACCTGCTGAGCCGCCAGGGCGACGCCCTGCGCCTGACCGAGGCGGGGCGCTGGCGGCTCGCGCAGGTGCTCGAGGGCCTGGGCGTCCCGCCGGCCGCCTGACACCGGCACCCGCATCGCGAGAGGCGCCGGGAATCGGCCAGGGAGGGAGGGCTACCCCTTTCGGGGTGGTTTGCCCTGCCCCCGCTTTGCGCCATAATGGCCCGACGACCACGATCAACAAGGAAAGGGCCATGGCGGATACCCTCACCGGCCGACGGCGTTCGGTGCTTCAGGAGACGCGCTGCCAGACCTGCAGCCTGAGTTCGCTCTGCCTGCCGCTGGCGCTCGAGGTGGAGGACATGGACCAGTTCGACGCCATCATCCGGCGTCGGGCGCCGCTCAAGAAGGGCGAGGCACTGTTCCGCCAGGGCACCCCCTTCACCAGCGTCTTCGCGGTGCGCTCGGGAAGCCTCAAGCAGGTCACCACCGAGGGCAGCGGCGACGACCAGCTCACCAACTTCTACCTGCCCAGCGAGCTGGTGGGCCTCGACGGCATCGACGAACAGCACTACCCGGGCACCGTGGTGGCGCTGGAGACCACCACCGTCTGCGAGATCCCCTTCGACCGCCTGGACCACCTCTCCGAGGCGCTGCCCGAGTTGCGCGGCCAGCTCTACCGCAGCATGAGCAAGGAGCTGCGCGACGACCGGCGCATGATGCGGCTGCTGTCGCGCAAGACCGCCGACCAGCGCCTGGCCAGCTTCTTCACCAGCCTCTCCGAGCGCTTCCGCCGCCGCGGCTACTCCCCCTACAGCTTCCGCCTCTCCATGTCCCGGGCCGACATCGGCAACTACCTGGGCCTGGCGGTGGAGACGGTGAGCCGCATCCTCGGCCGTTTCCAGACCCAGGGGCTGGTGGCCGTCTCCGGCCGCGAGGTCAATATCCTCGACCTGCCGGCGCTCACCCGCCTGGCCGAGGAAGAGGGCGCGCACTAAAGCTCGAAGCTCGAAGCTCGAAGCTCGAAGCCAGGCTGAACCCAGTCGTCCCCATGACTCGATCGGTCACGGGGACAATTCTCTTGCCGCTCCAGGCGAGGCCCGGCCCCTTCCAGTTTCCAGGCGCGAAGCGCCGCTCTTCGAGCCTATCGCTCCTGCTGGATATCGATCCGATTGGCCTGCATGCGCGCCTGCTTCTCCTCCAGTCCGACGAAGTCGAAGAGGTGGCGGTCGGCCAGTTGCGAGGGGGCGACGTTGGTCACCGCCTTGAACATGCTCTCCAGGCGCCCGGGGTGCTTCTCCTCCCACTCGGCGAGCATCTCCTTGACCACCTGGCGCTGCAGGTTGGGCTGGGAGCCGCACAGGTTGCAGGGGATGATCGGGAAGGCCATCTGCCGCGCGAACTCGGCGATGTCCGCCTCGCGGCAGTAGGCCAGCGGCCGAATCACCATGTTCCTGCCGTCGTCGGAGAGCAGCTTGGGCGGCATCGCCTTGAGGCTGCCGGCGAAGAAGAGGTTGAGGAACAGCGTCTCGAGGATGTCCTCGCGATGGTGGCCCAGGGCGATCTTGTTGGCCCCGATCTCCTCGGCGAAGCCGTAGAGCGAGCCGCGACGCAGCCGCGAGCAGAGCGCGCAGGTGGTCTTGCCCTCGGGGGTCTTCTCCTTGACCACCGAGTAGGTGTCGCGCTCGAGGATGTGGTACTCCACGCCGATGCCGTCCAGGTACTCGGGCAGCACCTGCTCGGGGAAGCCTGGCTGCTTCTGGTCGAGGTTGACCGCCACCAGCGAGAACTCCACCGGGGCGTTGCGCTGCAGGCTGCGCAGGATCTCGAGCAGGGTGTAGCTGTCCTTGCCGCCGGAGAGGCACACCATCACCCGGTCGCCGTCGTGGATCATGCCGTAGTCGATGATGGCGTTGCCCACCTGGCGCCGCAGGCGCTTCTGCAGCTTGTTGAACTCGCGCCTGGCCCGGGCATCCGAGGCCTCGGCGCTCACCTGCGAGGGGGAATCGGACGTGGCGGAAGCGGGCGACGCGGGGGCATCCGGGTGCTCGCGGGGGTCGAAGGTCACGGCGTCTTGCATGGGTCTTGGCGCTGCCAGTGCGGGCGGATATGGAGAGGGCGCCATCCTACCATCGGCGACGCCCTCAGGCGACGCCGATAGCCCTCAGGCCGGCTGGTCGCCGGCATCCAGGCCGCGCTCCAGGCGCAGGAACATCAGCGCGGTGGTCACCGCGTCGCCCAGGGCGGTATGGCGCCCCATCACCGGCACGCCGAGGCGCTCCGCCACCCGCTCGAAGCGCGGCTGGCCGTCGACCTCCGGGTGGCGGCGGCGCAGCTGGCGGCGCCACAGCTGGGCCACGTCCACGGTGGCGTTGGGCAGGTCGAAGCCGAAGCGTGGGCGCAGTTCGCGGTTGAGGATCGCCAGGTCGAAGTCCAGGTTCCAGCCCACCAGCGGCCGGTTGCCGACGAAGTCGAGCAAACGCGCCAGGGCCGCCGCGACGCTCTCGCCGTTGGCCAGGTCCACGCCGCGCAGGCCATGGATGCGGATGGAGTCGCCGGTGAGCGAGGCGGGGCGTGCCAGGCGCAGGTCGAGGGAGTCGCTGGTCAGGATGCGATCGCCGCGCACGCGCACCGCGGCGATCGAGACCAGCTCGGCGCTGCGGGTGTCCAGCCCGGTGACCTCGGTGTCGATCACCACCATCTCGTCGCCGGTGTAGGGATGGAACAGCCAGGCGTATTCGCCGTCGGCGTGGCGGCGCCGGTCCGCGGCGCGCCTCAGGGCCTTGAGCATGACGGCCCCCTTGTGTCCTTGTCGTGCCTTAGGGTCATGAGTACTCCAGGTGGAAGCGGTGGGAGAGGCGCTGCTTGAAGTCCTTGACGATATGCAGCGCCTCGCGCAGCAGGTCGCGCTCCAGCGAGGAGAGCTCCTGGACCACCACGCGGTCGGGGCGGGTGTCCTCGGCGTCGCCCTCGCGGCGCGCCAGCTGCTGGCGCAGGCGCAGCTCGGTGAACAGCGACAGCGCCTCGGCCAGGTCCTCGGCGAAGCGCGGCTCCAGCCGGCCGTCGTCGGCCAGGGCATCGAGGCGCTCCAGAGTCGAGGTTGGGCGGATGCCGCGCTCCAGCGCCATCACCCGCACCCCGTGGACGATGGGGAAGATGCCGCCCTTCTTGATGTCGATGCCGTGCTGGGGACGCTTCAGCGAGCCGAACAGGGTCAGCGGCGTGGAGAAGCGCAGGATGGTGCGGGCGAAGTAGGAGAGCAAGAGCTCGTTGCCGGCGCACTGGGCGAAGAGGTCGTCGCGCACCCGGTCGAGCAGCGCCGGGTTGCCCGCCACCGCGTGGGCGTCGAGCATGATGGCAAGCTTCATCAGGCTGTCGCCGTCGCGGGCCTCGATCCAGCGGCCGATGCGCCGCTGCCACTGGCTCACGGTCCCCACCCACTCGGGGTTGGAGACCATGATGTTGCCGGGACAGGGCGGGTAGCCCAGCTCGATCAGGGTCTCGGTCAGGCGCTGCATCTGCTCGGCGCAGTCCGGCCAGTCGAGGTCGTCGGCCAGGATCAGGCCGTTGTCCTGGTCGGTCTTGAGGATCTGCTCGCCGCGGCCCTCGCTGCCCATCACCATCAGGCAGCTGTCGCCGTGGTAGCGCTCGTCCACTAGGAAACCCCAGGCCTTGTTGATGATGCGCCCGTTGAGCGCGGCCAGCAGGCCCATGGCGAAGCGCAGCTTGACCCCCTGGGCCATCAGCGCCCGCACCAGCTCGGGGGTGCGGCGGCTGGCGGCGGCCAGCGCCTCGAGGCTCTCCGCCTGCTCCACCTGCAGGCTGACCACGTAGCTGCGGCTGGAGAAGTAGCTGAGCACGTCGGTGAGCTCCACCACTCCCACCGGCGCCTCCCCCTTGATCACCACCACCCGCTCCACCTTGTGGCGGGTCATGATCACCAGCGCCTCGAACAGGTACTGCCCCGGCGCCACGGTGATCAGCTCGGCCCGACCCAGCCCTTCCAGCGGGCAGTCGCGGCCCCGCTCGTCCACCACCAGGGCGTTGAGCAGGTCGGTCTTGGTGACCATGCCGTGGCCGTCGTCGCGGGCCACCAGCAACGAGTCGGCGTGGCGCTCGTTGATGATGGCCACGGCCTCGGCGATGGTGGTGGCGGGCGGCACCACCAGCGGCTCGCGCATGCACTCGTCCACCGCCGCCAGCATGAAGCCGGCCATGGTCACCCCGCCCTCGGCACGCTGCTCGGTGAGCAGCCGCGTCTTGTGGGCCAGGGTCTGGCGGAAGAACTCGGCGAAGGGCGGGTAGTCGTCGCACAGCGCCAGGAACAGCGCGCTGGGCAGCAGGTAGCAGAGGCTCTCCTGCTCGGCGCGGAAGCGGTAGCGGCTCTTGCCGTTGAGGATGCTGATGGCGCCGAACAGGTCGCCCTGGGTGTAGTGGCCGATGCGCTCCCGGGCCGCCGGCTGGGTGGTGTCGATCTCGGCCACCTCGCCCTTGTGGATCAGGAAGACATACTCGCCAGGCTGGCCCGCCTCGAGGATGATCTCGTCGCGGTCGAAGTAGGCCAGGTCGACGCCCTGACGCACGCGCTCGCGACCGGCCTCGTCGAGCAGCGTGAACGGCGGCTGGGAGAGATCGAGATCGACCATGGCATGACCTCACGGATCATCGCCGGGCCCCGAGGAGGAGGCCCATGCGCGGCGGCGACATTGTTATTGGGGTCCGCAGGCGTGGTCGGCCGTGGCTAGAGCCGACGACACATCGGTGCGTGAAAGGAGCATAACAACCGCGATGCCCCACCGATAAGCTAGACGATCGTCTCCCCCGGGGGCCGCCTAGACCTTGGTCCAAGCCGTCGGCATACCCCCTAGACAAAGGTCCTGTCGGGGCGAGATATACCATCGTTCTATGCCGCCTCCTGGACGCTCACTAATTGGCGACACCTCTAATCCCAATTTATTGAAAAAAAAGGGTTTATACGAAAGGCTTTGAATCGCTTTCCTCTCATGATACGAAAGTCTGGGATTCATTTTTGCCACTCATTGACCACTATCCCCCTGAATCATGCAGGGCAATCGCACGACACCACAGCGCCTTCCGGTCCGGGGACGTGCGATTGCTCTGGTGATCCTCCAACCACCGACTGCGCAAGTTCCCTAGCTCAACAACAAGTGGAGAACACGACATGGCTGAAGAGAAAGTCGACTCGACGGAATACTGGAAGGCCAACGTGCGCCTGATCACGGGCTGCCTGATCGTCTGGGCCTTCGTCTCCTATGGCTGCGCCATCCTGTTCCGGCCGCTGCTGGCCGGCATCCCGGTGGGCGGGACCGACCTGGGCTTCTGGTTCGCCCAGCAGGGCTCGATCCTCACCTTCATCGTGCTGATCTTCTTCTACGCCTGGCGCATGAACCAACTCGACAAGAAATTCGGCCTCGGGGAGTAATCCAGAATGAGTCAATTTGCCATCAACCTGCTGTTCGTAGGGGCCTCGTTCGCCCTCTACATCGGCATCGCGATCTGGGCCCGGGCGGGCTCGACGAAGGACTTCTATGTCGCGGGCGGCGGCGTCCATCCGGTGACCAACGGCATGGCCACCGCCGCCGACTGGATGTCCGCCGCCTCCTTCATCTCCATGGCCGGCCTGCTGGCCTCCGGGGGCTACGCCAACTCCACCTTCCTGATGGGCTGGACCGGCGGCTACGTGATCCTGGCCATGCTGCTGGCGCCCTACCTGCGCAAGTTCGGCAAGTTCACGGTGCCGGACTTCATCGGTGACCGCTTCTACAGCAAGACGGCGCGCCTGGTGGCCGTGATCTGCCTGATCGTCGCCTCGGTGACCTACGTCATCGGCCAGATGACCGGTGCCGGCGTGGCCTTCTCGCGCTTCCTCGAGGTGCCCAACAGCGCGGGCATCTGGATCGCCGCGGCCATCGTCTTCCTCTACGCCGTGTTCGGCGGCATGAAGGGCATCACCTACACCCAGGTGGCCCAGTACATCGTGCTGATCATCGCCTACACCATCCCGGCGGTGTTCATCGCCATGCAGCTGACCGGCAACCCGATCCCCATGTTCGGCATGTTCAGCACCCACACCGAGTCCGGCATGCCGCTGCTGGAGAAACTCGACGAGGTGGTGAGTGCGCTGGGCTTCCAGGACTACACGGCGGACGTCGACAACAAGCTCAACATGGTGCTCTTCACCCTGTCGCTGATGGTGGGTACCGCGGGCCTGCCCCACGTCATCATCCGCTTCTTCACCGTGCCCAAGGTCGCCGACGCACGCTGGTCCGCCGGCTGGGCGCTGGTGTTCATCGCCCTGCTCTACCTCACCGCCCCGGCCGTGGGCTCCATGGCCCGCCTCAACCTGATGACCACCGTCTATCCGGAGATGGCCGGCCAGGTCGAGGACTACGAGTCGGCCGCCGGCGAGGCGCTGCGCTACGAGGATCGTCCCGAGTGGGTGCGCACCTGGGAGGATACCGGCCTGCTGACCTTCGAGGACAAGAACGACGACGGCCGCATCCAGTTCTACAACGAGGGCAACGAGGACTTCGCCGAGACCGCCGAGGAGCGCGGCTGGGAAGGCAGCGAACTGGATGTCAACAACGACATCCTGGTGCTCGCCAACCCCGAGATCGCCAACCTGCCCGGCTGGGTCATCGGCCTGATCGCCGCCGGCGGTATCGCGGCCGCCCTCTCCACTGCCGCGGGCCTGCTGCTGGCCATCTCCTCGGCGATCAGCCACGACCTGATCCGCAACATGATCAACCCCAACATCACCGAGAAGGGCGAGATGCTGGCGGCACGGATCTCCATGGCCGGTGCCATCCTGCTGGCGACCTACCTGGGTCTCAACCCGCCGGGCTTCGCCGCCCAGACGGTGGCACTCGCCTTCGGCATCGCCGGCGCCTCGCTGTTCCCGGCGCTGATGATGGGGATCTTCTCCAAGCGGGTGAACAACAAGGGCGCGGTCGCCGGCATGCTGACCGGCCTTGTCCTCACCCTGCTCTACATCTTCACCTACCTGGGCTGGTTCTTCGTGCCGGGCACCAACATGCTGCCCAACACGCCGGACAACTGGATCCTGGGCGTCTCGCCGCTCTCCTTCGGCGCGGTGGGTGCGATGTTCAACTTCGCGGTCGCCTACCTGGTGTCCAACGCCACCGAGGAGCCCCCGCAGGAGATCCAGGACCTGGTGGAAAGCGTCCGCTATCCCAAGGGAGCCGGCGTGGCCACCGGCCACTGACCTCCCGCCCCGACTGGGCCATAATGGCCCCCTGGCCCGGCTCGCCGGGCCAGGCCACTCCCTACCGATCGGGCTTCCCCAGGGAAGCCCGATCGTTTTGAACACCACCTCCAGAAACAAGGGTGAACCATGATTTGGCACTTGATCGCGGCGGTCTTCGCCGGCCTCGGCGCGGCGGGCATCGGCCTGCTCTTGCGCACGATCAGCGGCAAGCGGCTCCCGCGCTGGATCATCCCCGCGCTGGCGGGCCTCGGCATGCTGGGCTACCAGGTCCAGACCGAGTATAGCTGGTACGAGCACAAGCGCAGCCAGCTCCCCGAGAGTGCCCGGGTGGTCGAGGTGGAGCAGGACGCCATGTTCTGGCGCCCCTGGACCTACCTCTTTCCCATGACCACCGGCTTCAGCGTGGTCGACGAGCAGGGCATGTCGGTGCAGGACGAGGAGGGCGAGCGGCGCGTGGAGTTTTTGCTCTACCGCTTCGAGAAGCAGGCCCAGGACCGGGTCAGCCACCAGTCCTGGCTGATGAACTGCGCCACCCGCGAGCTCCTGCCGCTGGAGGGCGAAGAGCGCGAGCCGCGCCTGGACGAGCTGCGCCGCCTGAGCGAGCAGGCCCCCCTCTACCGGGCCGTCTGCGAGCAGGACTGATCCTCGCCTGCCCAGGGCGGCGCCATTGCCCTAGAATGGGCGCCGACACCGAGGGAGGAAGCTCATGTTCTCAGGCTGGCTGCTGGTCGCCATCTCGCTGCTCTACATCGCCGTGCTGTTCGGCATCGCCTGGCGCGGCGACCGCCACGCCAGGCGCCACGGCGCCAGCCAGCGACGGCCGATCATCTACAGCCTGGCGCTGGCCATCTACTGCACCTCCTGGACCTTCTACGGCGCGGTGGGCCAGGCCGCCAGCGGCGGCTGGTCCTTCGCCAGCATCTACGTGGGGCCCATCCTCACCTTCCTGCTGTTCTGGCCGGTGCTGGCCAAGATGATCCGGGTGGCCAAGCACCAGAACGTCACCTCCATCGCCGACTTCATCGCCTCCCGCTACGGCAAGACCCAGTCCCTGGCCGCCTTCGCCAGCCTGGTGGCGCTGATCGGCACCCTGCCCTACATCGCCCTGCAGCTGAAGGCCGTGGCTACCTCCTTCAGCGTGCTGACCGCCGACACCGACGCCACCACCGCGCCGCTGTTCGCCGATACCGCCTTCTACGTGGCGCTGGTGATGGCCGCCTTCGCCATCCTCTTCGGCACCCGCCATACCGACGCCACCGAGCACCACGAGGGGCTGATCCACGCCGTGGCCTTCGAGTCGCTGGTCAAGCTGGTGGCCTTCCTGACCCTGGGCGCCTACGTCACCTGGGGCATGTTCGACGGCCTCGGCGACCTGCTGGCCCACGCCGAGAGCCAGCTGGCCCTGCAGCGCCAGCTGGCCGAGCAGGACTTCGGCCAGAGCTTCTGGGCCCAGACCCTGCTCGCCATGCTGGCGATCCTCTGCCTGCCCCGCCAGTTCCACGTCGCGGTGGTGGAGAACACCCACCGCGACGACGCCCGCACCGCGCGTTGGCTCTTCCCGCTCTACCTGCTGGCCTTCGCCTTCTTCGTGGTGCCCCTGGCCGGCGCCGGCCTGACCCTGTTCGCCGGCGGCGACGTGGAGCCGGACACCTTCGTGCTGGCGCTGCCCATGGCCGCCGACAGCGCCTGGCTGACGCTGCTCACCTTCATCGGCGGCTTCTCGGCGGCCACCGGCATGGTGATCGTCGCCGCGGTGGCGGTATCGATCATGATCTCCAACGAGATCGTCATCCCGGCGCTGTTCCGGCTGCGCTGGTTCGACACCAAGGCCCGCGACTACGGCCGCCTGGTGCTGCGCGCGCGGCGCATCACCATCGGCGCGGTGCTGGCCATGGCCTACGGCTTCTACCAGCTGATCGGCGAGTTCACCTCCCTGGCCTCCATCGGCATGCTCTCCTTCGCCGCCGCCGCCCAGTTCGCCCCGGCGCTGATCGGCGGGCTCTACTGGAAGCGCGGCAACCGCCTGGGGGTGATCGTGGGCATGAACGCCGGCTTCGCCATCTGGGCCTACAGCCTGCTGATGCCGGCGATGATCGGCGCCGGGGTACTGCCGGAGGGCTGGATGAGCGGCGGTCCCTTGGGCATCGCCTGGCTCGCGCCCACCTCGCTGTTCGGGCTCAACGTGGGTGACGGCTTCACCCACGGCGTGATGCTGTCGCTGGGGGTCAACCTCTTCTGCTACATCTTCGTCTCCCAGGTCACCTCCCAGCGGGTGGTGGAACGCATCCAGGCCTCGCTGTTCGTCGACAGCGTGGAGACCCGCCAGACCTCGGTGAACCGCCCCTGGACCGGCGCCACCACGGTGGGCGACCTCAAGGTGCTGTGCGAGCGCTTCCTGGGCGCCCAGCAGGTGAGCCGCGCCTTCGACGACTATGCGCGGCGCAGCGGCAAGCCCCTGGAGGACGGCACCCGCGCCTCCATCGACGTGATCCAGTTCACCGAGCGCTTCCTGGCCTCGGTGCTCGGCGCCTCCTCGGCGCGCATCGTGGTCAACTCGGCGCTGCAGGGGCGCGGCATCGGCATCTCCGACGTCATCTCCATCGTCGACGAGGCCTCCCAGGTGCTGGAGTTCAACCGCGCCCTGCTGCAGGCCACCATCGAGAACATCAACCAGGGCATCAGCGTGGTGGACCAGAACCTGCGCCTGGTGGTGTGGAACCAGCGCTACCTGGAGCTGTTCCGCTTCCCCGACCACCTGATCCGGGTCGGCGCGCCGATCGACAAGATCTTCCGCTACAACGCCCACAACGGCGAGTACGGCCCCGGCGACCCCGAGGAGCACGTCCAGTTGCTGCTCGACAACATCCGCGAGGGCCAGCCCCACCGCTACGTGCGCTACCGCCAGGACGGCAGCGTGCTGGAGGTGCAGGGCAACCCCATGCCCGGCGGCGGCTTCGTCTACACCTATCAGGACATCACCCAGCAGAAGCGCATCGAGGAGGCGCTGATCCGCTCGGAGAACAACATCCGCATCTACACGGACAACGTTCCCGCGCTGATCGCCTACTTCGACAAGGAGTGCCGCTACCTCTTCACCAACCGTGCCTACGAGCAGGCCTTCGGCATCGACCGCAACGCGGTGATCGGCAAGCGGGTTCAGGAGGTGATCCCCGGCGAGATGGCTCGCGAGCGGGAGCCCTGGATCGAGCGGGCGCTCTCCGGCGAGCGGGTCAGCTTCGAGGTCTCGCTGCGCCTCCCCGAGGGGCGCCGCTACATGCTGGTGACCTACACCCCCCACTTCGGCGACAGCGGCGCGATACTGGGCTTCTTCGCCCTCTACCAGGACATCACCGAGCGGCGCCTGGCGGAGGTCGCCCTCAAGGAGACCAACGAGACCCTGGAGGAGCGGGTGCGCGAACGCACCCAGGCGCTCTCCGAGGCCAACGCCGCCCTGCGCCAGGAGAACCGCGTGCGCGCCGAGGCGGAGCAGGCCCTGCGCCAGGCCAAGCAGGTCGCCGAGGACGCCAACGCCTCCAAGACCCGCTTCCTGGCCGCCGCCAGCCACGACCTGCTGCAACCGCTGAACGCCGCGCGGCTCTTCACCTCGGCGCTCTCCCAGGAAATGGACGCCGACGACATGAAGCGCACCATCGGCCATATCGACGGCTCGCTGCAGGCCGCCGAGGAGCTGCTGGGCACCCTGCTCGACATCTCCAAGCTGGATGCCGGCGCCCTGACCCCGCGGCGCAGCCACTTCGCCCTGGCCGAGATCTTCCGCCCGCTGCGCGCCGAGTTCGAGGTGATGGCCGAGGACCGCGGCCTCGACCTGGTGGTGGTGCCGACCCGGCAGTGGGTCGACAGCGACCCCCAGATGCTGCGCCGGATCATCCAGAACTTCCTGTCGAATGCCATCCGCTACACCCAGGAGGGGCGCGTGCTGCTGGGCTGCCGCCGCCAGGGCAAGCACCTCTCCATCCAGGTGTGGGACTCCGGCCCCGGCATCCCGGCCTCCAAGCAGGCGGAGATCTTCCAGGAGTTCCGCCGCCTCGACCAGGCCTCGCGCCACAAGGAGAGCGAGAAGGGGCTGGGGCTGGGGCTCTCCATCGCCGATCGCATGAGCCGGGTGCTGGACCACCCCATCACGGTGCGCTCGCGCGAGGGGCAGGGCACCATGTTCGCGGTCGGCGTGCCGGTGGTGGCCGCGCGCAGCGAGGCCGAACAGGCCGAGGAGACGGCCGGCCCGCGCCGCGCCGGCAACAAGCTCGCCGGTACGCGCATCCTGTGCATCGACAACGAGACCCTGATCCTCGAGGGCATGAAGGCGATGCTCTCCGGCTGGGGCTGCGAGGTGTTCACCGCCACCTCCATCGGCGGCGCCAAGTCGGTGCTGCGCCACCTCGACGGCGACCCCGACGCGATACTGGCCGACTACCACCTGGACAACGAGGTGACCGGCCTGATGGCGCTGGAGGCGCTCGGCGAACGGCTGCAGGGCGCGGTGCCCGGCATCGTGATCACCGCCGACCGCACCGAGGAGGTCGCCGAGGAGGTGCGCCGCACCGGCTACCAGCTGCTGCTGAAGCCGGTGCGCCCCGCCGCCCTGCGCGCCCTGCTCACCCGCACCCTGCAGGCCAGCCGAGCGCCTAGCGCCTAGCGCCTA
>JBKHEO010000033.1:0-21618 GCA_046540755.1 Halomonas sp.
GAGGAGATCGCCGCCTTCTGAACGGCTCTCAGGCGTCGCGGAAGGCGGGCGGCGAGGCGGACGGCATCGTCTCCTGTCAGCGATGTGCCGGCGCCTCTTGGATAGCGAGCCCCGCCGCGGCGACCAGGGCGCGGGTATAGTCGCTCCGCGGATGGGCCAGCACCTCGAGGCAGTTGCCCTGCTCCATCACCTCGCCCTCCTTGAGCACCATGATGCGGTGGGCCATGGCGCGCACCACGGCGAGGTCATGGCTGATGAAGAGATAGCTCAGGCCGCGACGGGCCTGCAGGTCACGCAGCAAGGTGACCAGCTGCTTCTGCACGGTGCGGTCTAGGGCAGAGGTAGGCTCGTCCAGCACCAGCAGCGCCGGCTCGAGGATGATCGCCCGGGCCACGGCGATGCGCTGGCGCTGGCCGCCGGAGAATTCGTGGGGGTAGCGCCCGGCGCACTCCTCGGGCAGGCCCACCTCGCGCAGGGTCGCCGCGACCCGGCGGCGTACTTCGGGCTCGGCGAGCTCGGGGTGGTGGAAGCGCAGCCCCTCGCTGACGATCTCCGAGACCGGCAGGCGAGGGGAGAGTGAGCCGAAGGGGTCCTGGAAGACGATCTGGGCGCGCTGGCGCATGCGCCTCAGGGGCGCTCCGGAGAGCGTGTCCAGGCGGACGTCGTCGAGGGTGATCTCGCCGCGGCTCTCCACCAGGCGCAGCAGCGCCTGGGCCAGGGTCGTCTTGCCGGAGCCCGACTCGCCGACGATGCCGAGCGTTTCGCCGCGGCCGAGACGCAGAGACAACGGGCGCACCGCCTCGAAAGGGGGCGGGCGCTTGATCAGCAGCTTCTTGGGGCGCTGGAAGCGAACGCCGAGGCCTTCGGCGTGCAGCAGCGGTGCCGGCGCGCTCACCGGGGCAGGGCGTCCCTCGGGTTCGGCATCCAGCAGGGTGCGGGTGTAGGCGCTGGCCGGGGCCTCGAAGACGCGCGATACGGGCCCGGTCTCCTGCTCGCGTCCCTGGTACATCACGCAGACGCGGTCGGCGTGGCGGCGCACCAGGTTGAGGTCGTGGGTGATGAAGAGCATGCCCATGCCGTGGCGGTCGCGCAGTTCGGCGAGCAGGGCGAGGATCTCTTGCTGCACGGTGACGTCCAGCGCCGTGGTGGGCTCGTCGGCGATCAGCAGGGCGGGGTCGTTGGCGATGGCCATGGCGATCATCACCCGTTGACGCTGCCCGCCGGAAAGCTGGTGGGGCCAGGCGTCGATCAGCTCCTGCGGACGCGGCAGCTTCACCTGCTCGAGGAGCTCAATGACCCGGCCCCGTGCGGCGCGACCCGAGAGGCCCTGATGCAGGCGCAGGGTCTCGCCGATCTGCTTGCCCACGGTGTGCAGCGGGTTGAGCGAGGTCATCGGCTCCTGGAAGACGAAGCCGACTCGGCCGCCCCGCAGCCCTTGCCAGTCGCGCGCCTTGAGGCGCGAGAGGTCGGTGTCGCCCAGGAAGCGGCCGCCGCTGACGCCGGCATTGCCCGGCAGCAGGTTCATGGCCCCCAGGGCGGTGACCGACTTGCCGGAACCGGACTCGCCCACCAGGGCCAGGGTCTCGCCGCGTCCGACGCTGAGGCTGAGTCGGTCCACCACGGTGACGCCGTCGAAGGCGACGGAAAACGTCTCCAGGCGCAACAGGTCAGGCATCGGCGGGACTCCTCTGGCGATCCGGGACGGGCGCGGCGTGCTGGATATGGCGCGGGTCGAAGGCGTCGCGCAGCCCCTCGCCGATGAACACCAGCAGCGACAGCATCAGCGACAGGCTGACGAAGGCGGTGATGCCGAGCCAGGGGGCATGCAGGTTGTTCTTGCCCTGGGCGACCAGTTCGCCCAGCGACGGCGAGCCCGGCGGCAGCCCGAAGCCCAGGAAGTCCAGGGCGGTGAGGGTGGTGATGGCGCCGGTGAACAGGAAGGGGATGAAGGTCAGGGTGGCGACCATGGCGTTGGGCAGCACATGGCGCCACATGATCAGCCGTGGCGGCAGCCCCATGGCCCGGGCGGCGCGCACGTACTCCAGGTTGCGGGCACGCAGGAACTCGGCGCGCACCACGTCGACCAGTCCCAGCCAGGAGAACAGGAGCATGATCCCCAGCAGCCACCAGAAGCCCGGCTGCACGAAGCTGGCCAGGATGATCAGCAGGAAGAGCACCGGCAGCCCCTGCCATATCTCGGTCAGGCGCTGGCCGATCAGGTCGGTGCGACCGCCGAAGTACCCCTGGATGCCGCCCACCAGCACGCCCATCGCCAGCGAGCCCGCGGTCAACACCAGGGCGAAGGCGACCGAGAGGCGGAAGCCATAGATCACCCGGGCCAGGACATCGCGGCCCTGGTCGTCCGTGCCCAGCCAGTGGCGGGCGTCGGGAGGCGCCGGTGATGGGCGCATCATCTGCATGTCCAGGGTCTGGTAGGAGAAGGGTATCGGCGGCCATAGCGCCCAGCCGTTCTCCTCGATCTGCTCCTGCACGAAGGGGTCGTGATAGTCGGCGGTGGTGGGCAGGAAGCCACCGAACTCGGTCTCGGGATAGTCCACCAGCAGCGGCACGTACCATTCGCCCTGATACTGCATTACCAGTGGCTTGTCGTTGGCGATCAGTTCGGCGGCAAGGCTCACCACGAACAGCGCGGCGAAGATCCACAGCGAGACCCAGGCGCGGCGGTTGGCGCGGAACACGCCGAAGCGACGCCGGGTGATGGGCGAGAAGCGTTGCGCCAGGGGCGTCACATTGGCCATCGGCTCAGGACTCCCGTGTCTCGAAGTCGATGCGCGGGTCCACCCACACATAGGTCAGATCGGAGACCAGCTTCAGCAGCAGCCCGATCAGGGTATACAGATAGAGGGTGCCGAAGATCACCGGATAGTCGCGCTGCATCACCGCCTCGAAGCCGAGCAGCCCGAGCCCCTCCAGGGAGAAGATCACCTCGATCAGCAGCGAGCCGGTGAAGAAGATCGACACCAGGGCGCCGGGCAGCCCGGCGATGATGATCAGCATGGCGTTGCGGAAGACATGGCCGTAGAGCACGCGCTGGTCGCTGGCGCCCTTGGCTCGGGCGGTCAGTACATACTGCTTGTGGATCTCGTCGAGGAAGCTGTTCTTGGTGAGCATGGTCAGGGTGGCGAAGCTGCCGATGGTCATGGCGATCACCGGCAGGGTGATATGCCAGACATAGTCCTTGACCTTGCCCCAGGCCGAGAGCTCGTCGAAGTCCGGGGAGGTGAGTCCGCGTAGCGGGAAGAGGTCCCAGTAGCTGCCGCCGGCGAACAGCACGATCAGCAGGATGGCGAACAGGAAGCCGGGAATGGCGTAGCCGACGATCACCAGTCCCGATGTCCAGACATCGAAGCGCGAGCCGTGGTGCAGCGCCTTGCGGATCCCCAGCGGGATGGAGATCAGGTAGACCAGCAGGGTGGTCCAGAGCCCCAGCGACACCGACACCGGCAGGCGTTCGATCATCAGTTCGACCACCGGTCGGTCGCGGAAGAAGCTCGTGCCGAAGTCGAAGGTAGCGTAGTCGGCCAGCATGCCGATGAAGCGCTCGTGGGCCGGCTGGTCGAAGCCGAACTGCTTCTCGAGCTGCTCGATGAAGCGCGGGTCGATGCCGCGGGCGCCGCGCGACTCGTTCTGCACCACTACCTCGCCGCCGCCGGTGTCCAGGCGGGTGCTGGCCATGGCGTCGGCCCCCTCGAAGCGTGCCAGCATCTGGTCGATGGGGCCGCCCGGGGCGGCCTGCACGATGATGAAGTTGAGCAGCATGATCCCCAGCAGGGTGGGGATCATCAGCAGCAGGCGACGCAGGACATAGCGACCCATGGCTTAGCGTCCTCCGCGCTGGCGACGTTCGATGCGGGCCGCCCGCTCGGGGTCCACCCACCAGGCGGCCATGTCCATGTCGTATTCCGGTCCGGGATCGGGCCGGTCGAACTTGTCCCACACCGCGATGCGCGTCTCCCCGGAATGGTAGTGGGGAATGAGGATATGCTGGTGAAGCAACACGCGATCCAGCGCTCGGGCCAGGGTGTTGAGTTCCTCCCGGCTGCTGGCCCGGATGAGGCGCGCCACCAGGTCGTCCACCACCGGGTCGGCGAGACCCATCAGGTTGCGGCTCTGGGGCGTCTCGGCGAAGTCGCTGGTCCAGAACTCGCGCTGTTCGTTGCCGGGGTTGTTGGACTGCGGGAACTGGCCGACCACCAGGTCGAAGTCGAACTCGCGCAGGCGGTTGAGGTACTGGTTGATGTCGACGATGCGGATCCGGCCCTGGATGCCCAGCCGCGCCATGTTGCGCAGCATGGGTTGCACCACCCGCTCCATGCCGGTGTCGTTGAGCAGCACCTCGAGCTCCAGGGGGCGGCCGCTCTCGGCATCCACCAGGCCGTCGTCGCTCACCTCGTAGCCCGCCTCCTGCAGCAGCTCGAACGCCAGCCGCAGGCGCTCGCGCAGCTCGTCGGGCTGCTCCAGGGGTGCCGGCTCGGTGAAGACCTCCTCGGGGAGTTCGTCACGCCAGGGCTCGAGCACCTCGAGCTCGGCGTCGCTCGGCAGCCCCTCGGCGGCCATCTCGGAGTTCTGGAAGAAGCTCTCGGTGCGGCGATAGGCGTCATAGAAGATGTTGGCGTTGAGCCAGGGGAAGTCGAAGGTGAGTGCCAGGGCCTCGCGCACCCGGCGGTCCTGGAACTTCTCCTTGCGCAGGTTGAAGACGAAGGCCTGCATGCGCGCCGGCTGGCCGTCGGGGATGGTGATCTTCTTGACCAGCCCCTCCTCGAAGGCCGGGAAGTCGTAGCCGATGGCCCAGGTGGCGGCCCGGGCATCGGTGCGAAAGTCCAGCAGCCCCGCCTTGAACGCCTCCCAGGCGATGTCGCGGTCGCGGTAGTAGTCATGCACCAGGCGGTCGATGTTGTGGCGGCCCCGGTTGACCGGCAGGTCCTGTCCCCAGTAGTCCGGGTCGCGCTCGTAGACGATACGCCGGCCCGGGTCGACTTCGGCGATGCGGTAGGGACCGGAGCCAGGGTGGATCGCCAGGGTGGGGGCCGCGAAGTCGCGCTCCTCCCAGTAGTGCCTGGGCAGCACCGGCAGCTGACCGACGATCAGCGGCAGCTCACGGGAGTGTGTCTCGGCGAAGTCGAAGCGCACGGTGTCCGCATCGAGGGCGGTCACCTCCTCGACATCGGCATAGTAGCCGGCGTAGAAGGGGTTGCCCTGCTCGGTCAGTACGTCGAAGCTGAACACCACATCCTCGGCAGTGACCGGCTCGCCATCCTGGAAGCGTGCCTCGGGGCGCAGATCGAACTCTACCCAGTCGCGCTCGGGGTCCAGGCGAATGCCCTCGGCGAGCAGGCCATAGAGCGAGAAGGGCTCGTCCGGATTGCCCGCCAGCAGGGTGTCGTAGATCTTGGAGACATCCGCGGCCGGGGTGCCGCGGATGATGAAGGGATTGGTGGAGTCGAAACTGCCGCCCACCGCCGCCTGGGTGAGGCTGCCGCCCTTGGGCGCCTCGGGATTGACGTAGGGGAAGTGCGAGAAGTCGGCCGGCAGTGCCGGTTCGCCGTAGAGCGCCAGGCCATGCACCGTGGGTACATCGCCACGGGTGGGCGGGGGTTCGACCTCCCCGGCGGCGGCGAGAGGCCCCAGGAGCAGCAGCAGGGCAGGCAGGCTGGCCCTCAGGGGCCGGCATGAAGGTCGTGGCATGGATGACATCCCGTGTCGACATCGGCGCCGGCAGTCGCCGGCACGTCCCTTAAGGTGTCAGTGACGGGCGTGAATGACAATACCCGCTCAGACCTGCTTCCGGCTCCACCCTCAACGCGAGGCGAGGCTGCGGGTCGGCAGTGACAGCGCCTGGCCGGTGCGGATATTGTCCCCGCTCAGGTCGTTGGCCTGGCGCAGCTCATCGACGCCGACGCCCTGGCGCGATGCGATGGCCTCCAGGGTGTCGCCCTGCTGGACCACGTAGCGCTCGCCTCCGGCCGGGTCGGCGGTGTTCTTGGGTGCGGCGGGCTCCGGTGACTCGAGACTTGCCATCAGCTCTTCGGCACTGCTCTCCGAGGGCACCAGCAGCACGCGATCCTCGCCCGGCTGGATGGCACCCCCGGTGACACCGGGGTTCAGTTCGGCGAGGGTGCTCTGCGGTACACCCGCCATGCGTGCCGCTTCGTCCAGGCGCAGCGGCTGATCCACCGGGACCTCCGCGAAGGCCGGGGCGTCTTCGATCTCGGGCAGGGCGACATCGTGCTCCTCGGGGTCGGCGATGATGGCGGCGATCGCCTTGAGTTTGGGGAGGTAGTTCATGGTCTCCTGGGGCAGCGAGAGGCTCCAGTAGTCGCCGCTCTTGCCCTGTGACTTTGCCGCCTGGCGGGCCCGGTTCACGGTGCCGGCGCCGGCATTGTAGGCGGCCAGGGAGAGCTGGATATCGCCGCCGTACCACTGGTCGGCCTGCTCCTCGATGTAGTCCAGGGCGGCGGCGGTGGAGGCCACCACGTCCAGGCGGCCGTCGTAGCCCTGCTGGCGGGATAGCCCCAGGGCGTCACCGGTGCCTGGCATGAACTGCCAGAGGCCGGCGGCGCCGCGGTGGGAGCGGGCGCCGGGGTCGAAGGAGCTCTCGATAAAGGGTATCAGGGCGATCTCGCCCGGCAGGCCGCGTTCCTCCACCTGCCCGACCAGGTAGGCCAGCCAGTGCCGCGCGCGTTCCGTGATCTCGGCCACGTTCTGGGGAGATTGCCGGTAGTGGTCGATCCACGCCTGAACCCTCGGGTCGTCCAGGTCGTTCTGCCACTGGAAGCTCGCCCGGAGCCGCTCCCAGGCATCGCCGCCTTGACCAGGCTCCAGGGCCAGGGCGTCCCAGAAATGCCGGGCCAGGTTGTGGGGCGAGGGCTGTGCGGGGCTTCTGTGCTCCGCACCGGCGGTGTCATCGCGCTCGGGGGTGGCCGCCTGGCTCTGCAGGCCGGCGCCCATCAGGGCGCCGAGCAGGGCGGCGCTGCTGGCGAAGGCGAACAGCTTGCGTCGAGTCGAGTGGTAGGTCATGCGGTCGTGTTCCTCCAAGGCGCAACGGGGCCGTCCGGGTTGCCGGTCGGTATCGGGCGTCCAGGGGTTGAGTTCAGAAATTGTCCTTCCAGGCGCGCAGGGTGGCGAAGGTCGCCTCGTCGGTGTCGACGTCGCCATGGGCCGAGGCAGCCTGGCGCACGTTGGCATCCGCCACGCGCAGGAAGGGGTTGATGCGTTTCTCGCGGGCCAGGGTGGTGGGCAGCGTGGGGCGTTCGAGCTCCCTGGCGCGCTGGCACTCATCCATGGCCTGGGCCACGTCCGGGTTGTGGGGGTCGGCCGCCTGCGCGAAGCGCAGGTTGGCCTGGGTGTATTCGTGGGCGGCGAATACCAGGGTGTCGTCGGGCAGGGCGGCGAGCTTGGTCAGCGAGTCATGCATCTGCTCCGGGGTGCCCTCGAACAGGCGGCCGCAGCCGGCGCTGAACAGACTGTCGCCGCCGAACAGCAGCGGCGGGATGCCGGCCGTGAAGTAGGCGATATGGTCCAGGGTGTGTCCCGGCACCGCGATCACTTCCAGCAGCCGCCCCATGACGCGAACCTCGTCGCCTTCCGTCACGCGGGTATCGATGCCCTCGATGGCGTCGTTGTCCGGGCCGATGACACGCGGCGAATAGCGCTTCACCAGTTCGGCGATGCCGCCGGTGTGATCGTGGTGATGATGGGTGATCAGCACGGTCGAAAGCGTGAGCCCCTCGCGTTCCAGCAGCTCGATGACCGGGGCGGCGTCGCCCGGGTCGACCACGCAAACCTCGGGGCTCGTGTCCTGGCGCAGAAGCCAGATATAGTTATCGCTAAACGCGGGAATCGGTGTCACGCTCAACATGGGCCAAGTGTCCTGAGTGGGCATGAACGGTTCGCAAAATCCGCCCACTGTGAAGAAATGGGGGAGGCATGTCAACCGAGACCAGCGCCCAGCGCCTGGCCATCCTGATTCGGGAGGGGCGACGCTTCTGGTCCACGCCGGAGGGTCAGGCCCTGCGGCATGCCGAGCGGGCCTGCCTGGGGCCCGCCTGTGAACGGCTGTTCGGTGCCCATAGCCTGGAGCTGGGCTTCGGTGGCCTGCTCGCCGACATGTGCCCGGTACGCCACCCCCTGGCGTGGGCGCCGACCCGGGAGCTGGCCGAGGGCCCCTCGACGCTGGTCTGCGTCCCCGAAGCACTGCCGCTACCCGATGACTGCCTCAACCTGGTGGTGGTGCACCATCTGCTGGAAGTGGCGCTCGATCCCCATCATCTGCTCCAGGAGGCGGCGCGTGTCACCGCCGACGGCGGGCGGCTGATCGTGTTCGGCTGGATGCCGTTCTCCGCCGGCGGGCTGTATCGGCTGTCGCCGGCGCGGCGACAGCGGCTGCCGTGGTGCGGCCAGTGGCGCTCGCCGTGGCGGATGCGGGACTGGCTGGCGTTTGTGGACTTCGAGATCGAGCGGGTAGACTACTGCGGCTTTCACCTGCCCGGTACCCCGCCCCGCAACGCCCTGCTGGAGACGCTGGGGCGTCGCCACAATCTGGCGCTGGGCGACAGCTACATGATCCAGGCGTGCCGGCGCCCGCAGCTGGCCCAGCACCAGGGCCGTCGCCTGCGCTTCTCCGCGCCCCTGGGCGGGCCGGCGCTGGGCGCGACGCGCCTGGAACCTGGCCAGGCCGCCCGCTACGAGAAAAGGAAGAGAGAGGTTGAGTAATCCGGATTCCGGTGAACGTCCGTCGGTCACCATCTATACCGACGGCGCCTGTCGTGGCAATCCCGGCCCCGGCGGCTGGGGGGCGCTGCTGCAGAGCGGCGGCCGCGAGAAGGCCCTCAACGGCTTCGAGGCGCGCACCACCAATAACCGTATGGAGCTGATGGCGGCGATCATGGCGCTGCGCGAGCTCAAGCGCCCCTGCCGGGTGGCCCTGTGGACCGACTCCGAGTACCTGCGCCGCGGCATCACCGAGTGGATCCACAACTGGGTCAAGCGGGGCTGGAAGACCGCCAGCCGCGCCCCGGTCAAGAATGACGAACTGTGGCGCGAGCTTCTCGAGGAGACCCGGCGCCACACCATCGAGTGGCACTGGGTCAAGGGGCACAGCGGTCACCCGGGTAACGAGCGGGCCGATGAGCTGGCCAACGAGGCCATCGACAGCCGGCGCCAGACGGCGCCGGAAGCCAGCGTGTAGGGAGGGCGCATGCGTCAGATTGTTCTGGATACCGAGACCACCGGCATCGATCCTCGCGAGGGCCACCGGCTGATCGAGATCGGGGCGGTGGAGATGGTCAACCGTCGCCTGACCGGGCGCCGCTACCATCAGTACATCAACCCCGAGCGCACCATCGAGGAGGAGGCGATCTCGATCCACGGGATCACCAACGAACGTGTCGCCGACGAGCCGGTGTTCGCCGAGGTGGCCGATGCCTTCTGGTCGTTCATCGAGGGGGCTGAGCTGGTGATTCACAACGCTCCCTTCGACGTCGGCTTCATCGACCACGAACTGGCGATGCTCAACCGCGTCCGTGGCGAGCCGGCACTGGGACCGGTGGCCGAGAACTGTCGCATCCTCGATACCCTGCAGCTCGCCCGCGACAAGCACCCCGGCCAGCGCAACAGCCTGGATGCGCTGTGCAAGCGCTACGAGATCGACAACGGCCATCGCGTGCTGCACGGCGCGCTGCTCGACGCTGAGATCCTCGCCGACGTCTACCTGGCGATGACCGGCGGCCAGACCGCGCTGCTTCTTGACCCCTCCGCCACCACGGAAGGGGGCGGGGCGCGCGGCATCCAGCGCCGCCCGGTCGAACGGGAGCCGGGTCGGCTCAGCGTCACCGCGCCCAGCGAGGAGGAGCTCGTCGCCCATCGCCAGAAGCTGGCACGGATCCGCGAGTCGGTGGGGGAGTGCGTGTGGGATGGCGTCGAGGGAATCCCCCACTGATGCTGCGCCGTGACCTTCCGCTTGAGGAACGGGCGGGGCGCGTGATCCGCCTCGCCGAGGGCAAGATCGCCCCGGCACCCGATGGCGGGGTGCTGCAGCCGGCTATGCCCTGGTCGGCGGCGCTGCAGCCGCTGGCCTACTGGCACGACGAGCCGGTGGCGCTCTCCCTGGAGGAGCAAGCCGAAGACGACTGGCCCGCCGCACGGGAGTGGCTGTCGCGCCTGCCGGAGTCACAGTTTCCGCTGATCTCCACGGCGCTGCAGGTATCGGCCTGGCTGCGCGATCACCGCTTCTGCGGACGCTGCGGTGCACCGGCCGAGCGGCTCGACGCCGAGTTCGCCATGCACTGCCGCGCCTGCGGGCATCGCAACTACCCGCGCATCTCGCCGTGCATCATCACCCTGGTCACCCACGGCGATGCCTTGCTGCTGGGGCGCAGCCCCCGCTTCCCCCCGGGGCGTTACTCGACCCTGGCCGGCTTTATCGAGCCGGGGGAGAGCGCCGAGGAGGCGGTACGCCGCGAGATCTTCGAGGAGGTGGGGCTCGCCGTGGGGCGCATCCGCTACTTTCGCAGCCAGCCCTGGCCCTTTCCCCATTCGCTGATGCTGGGCTTCTTCGCCGAGGCCGCCAGCCGACGGATCCGCATCGACGGCGAGGAGATCATCGACGCCGCCTGGTTCTCGCCGCGCCGGCTGCCGCAGCTGCCCCCCCTCTACTCCATCTCGCGGGCCCTGATCGAGACGCACCTGGCCGAGGTTGCTGCACGCTAGGACCGGCGGCGCCGCTGCAGGCACCGCCGACCCGGGGTTCAGCCCTCCGGGAAGAGGCGGGTCAGTTGGGTGGCCAGCATGATGTTGCCGGTGGCCTTGAGCTTGCCGGACATGAAGGCGCTCATGCCGTTGGTCTCGCCGGTCATGAGTCCCTTGAGGGTGTCGGTGCTCATGGTCAGGCTGACGGAGGGTTCCTCGTGCTCTCCCTCCTCGACGGTCAGTGTGCCATCCCGGATCACCAGGTAGTGGCTAGCGGCATCGCTGAAATGGAACTGGAAGACCTCGTCCATGCCGCTGGCGGCCTGGGGATCGAAGCGCTCGGTCAGGGTGTCGAGGGTGGAGTGGCTCATGGTGGCAGTGGCTCCTCAAGGGGCAGATGAGAGCGCGAGCGTATTTCAAACAAATGTTTCAATCAAGCGGGTCGCCACTCTCTCAGGCGAGGGCGACCCGACCGGCGAGGCCCGTGAGGAGGCGTGATGGGTGAATGGCTATCGGATTTCGGCATGTTCCTGGCGCAGCTGCTGAGCCTGGCGGTGATCGTGGGGCTGGGTGTCGCCGTGGCGGCCCGGCTGCGCGGCGAGGGCGACGACGAGGCACGACTCAAGGTCGAGGTACTCAACCGCGGCCGGCGGGGGCGGACGCGCCGCCTGCGGCTCGCTTCCAGCGAACCCGGCGCGCGCAAGCGGCTACTCAAGGCGTTCCGTCGCGAGGACAAGCGCCAGGCCAAGGCCGGCAAGGGGGAGGATGGCGAGGGACCATCGACGCTCTGGCTGCTCGACTTCCACGGCGATATCCGCGCCAGCGGTACCGGGCGCTTCGCCGAGGAGATCTCGGCGGTGATCTCGGCCGCCGAGCCGGGCGACGAGGCGGTGGTGCGCCTGGAGTCCGCCGGCGGCCTGGTCCACGCTTATGGTCTGGCCGCCGCCGAGCTGGATCGCCTGCGCGAGGCGGGGCTCACGACCACGGTCTGCGTCGACAAGGTGGCCGCCAGCGGTGGCTACCTGATGGCCTGCGGCGCGGATAGCGTGCGGGCCGCCCCCTTGGCCGTGCTGGGCTCCATCGGCGTGGTCGCCCAGGTGCCCAACGTCCATCGCCTGCTCAAGCGGCACGACATCGACGTGGATGTGCTGACCGCCGGGCGCTACAAGCGCACCCTGACGGTGCTGGGCGAGAACACCGAGGAGGGGCGCGAGAAGTTCGTCGAGGACCTGGAACGCACCCACGAGCTCTTCAAGCGCCATGTCGCCGAGCGCCGGCCGGCGCTGGATATCGAGGCGATCGCCACCGGCGAGATCTGGTACGGCAGCGAGGCGCTGGAGAGGGGCCTGATCGATGCGTTGGGGACCAGCGAGGCCTACCTGACGGAGCGCATGCAGGCGGCGCGGGTGGTGCGTGTGCGGCTGGAGCCGCGGCGGCGGCTGGGAGAGCGGCTGGGGCTGGCGGTGTCGTCCGGCGTGGAGCGGGCGCTGCTGCGCGCCGCCGAGGCGCTCGATGCCAGCCGCTGGATGAAGCGGTAGGGCGCGTTGGGTCGCGGGCCTTTGCGGCGGCTTAGCCCTCGGCGAGGCCGAGCTCGACCAGGGTGGCGATGACGCGGCGGGCCCCCTCCCCCTGCAACGAGTAGTAGATGGTCTGGGAGGCGCGTCGGGTGCTCACCAGCTGCTCCCGGCGCAGGATCGCCAGGTGCTGGGACAGCGCCGACTGGCTCAGCGCCAGGTGGCCGTTGAGCTCGGTGACCGACATCTCGCCGTCGTCGAGCAGGCAGAGGATGCGCAGCCGGTTGTCGTTCGCCATGGCCTTGAGCAGGGCGGTGGCGCGCTCGATGGCGGCATTCCCCCCCTCGATGAGTCGTGCTGCCTCGCTGCTCGTCGTGTACATGGGCCCTCCCGCGCTGATGGTGATGGTGGCGGGCAGGCGACCGGGTCGCTACCCGTATATTGCGGTTTACTCAAGCATAGTCCAGGGCGGGGCGCTCGTGCGCGTTGATTTGGCGTCTTTCGGCATGAAGAGATTCACCTGTTTGTTGACAATAATTCCCCAATACCTTACGCCTTTCGTCGAAAATTAGCCTATCGTATGAGGGTAATTCGGCAATGGTGCTTTACAGTGTCAACAATCATCCGTGACGTGACCGCGACAGGAACCCCATGAGCCGCTACACCGACGAATTCCGCCGTTCCATCGACCATCCCGAGGCGTTCTGGGCCGAGCAGGCCCGGCGCATCCCCTGGTTCAAGGCCCCCGAGCGCATCCTCGAGTACGACGAGGCCAACCACGCCCGCTGGTTCGCCGACGGCGAGCTCAACATCGCCCACGCCGCCCTCGACCACCACGTGGAGCAGGGCCGCGGCGATCAGCCGGCCCTCTACTGGGACTCCCCGGTCACCGACAGCAAGCGCACCCTGAGCTTCCGCGAGATGCGCGACCAGGTGGCGAGCTTCGCCGGCGCGCTGCGCGACCTGGGGGTGGAGAAGGGCGACCGCGTGGTGATCTACATGCCCATGGTGCCGGAGGCGCTGGTGGCCATGTACGCTTGCGCCCGGCTGGGCGCCGTGCACTCCGTGGTCTTCGGCGGCTTCGCACCCCATGAGCTGGCGGTACGTATCGAGGATGCCGCGCCCAAGGTGGTCGTCGCCGCCTCCTGCGGCGTGGAGGGCAACAAGGTGCTGCCCTACAAGCCGATCGTCGATGCCGCCATCGAGCAGAGCGCCCACAAGCCTGACGCCTGCGTGATCTTCCAGCGCGAGCAGCACCTCGCCGAGCTGGGGGCCCGCGACCACGACTGGGCCTCCATCGTCGAGAAGGCCGAGCCCGCCGACTGCGTGCCGGTCAAGGGCACCGACCCGCTCTACGTGCTCTATACCTCCGGCACCACCGGCAAGCCCAAGGGGGTGGTGCGCGATACCGGCGGCTACGCGGTGGCGCTCGCCTACTCCATGGACGTGATCTACGACGTCGACCCCGGCGAAGTCTTCTTCTCGGCCTCCGACGTCGGCTGGGTGGTGGGCCACTCCTATATCGTCTACGCTCCGCTGCTGCGCGGCTGCACCTCGGTGGTCTACGAGGGCAAGCCGGTCAAGACCCCGGATGCCGGCGCTTTCTGGCGCCTGATCGAGGAGTACCGGGTCAAGAGCTTCTTCACTGCCCCCACCGCCTTCCGGGCAATCAAGAAGGAGGACCCGGACGGCAAGTACCTGGCGCAGTACGACATCTCCAGTCTCAAGGCGCTGTTCCTGGCCGGCGAGCGACTGGATCCGCCTACCTTCCACTGGCTGGATGACCTGCTCGAGGTGCCGGTGATCGACCATTGGTGGCAGACCGAGACCGGCTGGCCGATCGCCGCCAACCTGCATGGCCTGGAGCCGATGCCCACCAAGGCGGGCAGTGCCACCGTGCCGGTGCCGGGCTTCGACGTGCAGATCCTCGACCGCGAGGGGGAGCCGATGGGCCCGATGGAGCAGGGTAGCGTGGTGATCAAGCAGCCCATGCCGCCTGGCTGCCTGGTGGGGGTATGGGGCGACCCGCAGCGCTTCCATGCCGCCTACATGGCCGCCTTCCCGGGCTACTACCTGACCGGCGACGGCGGCTATTTCGACGAGGATGGCTACCTGTTCATCATGGGACGCACCGATGACGTCATCAACGTGGCGGGGCATCGCCTCTCCACCGGCGAGATGGAGGAAGTCGTGGGCGCCCACCCGGCGGTGGCCGAGTGTGCGGTGATCGGCATCCATGACGCCCTCAAGGGGCAGCTGCCGGTCGGCCTGGTGATCCCCAAGGATGGCTTCGATGGCCGCGAGGTGGAGCTCGAGGAGGAGCTGATCGCCCTGGTGAGGGAGAAGATCGGGCCCATCGCCTGCTTCAAGCAGGTACTGGTGGTAGACCGCCTCCCCAAGACCCGTTCGGGCAAGATCCTGCGCAAGTTGCTTCGCAACATCGCCGACGGCAAGGAGTTCGGGGTGCCGTCCACCATCGACGACCCGGCGAGCCTGGAAGAGATCCACGATGCCATGAAGTCGCGCGAGCTGGGGGCCGCTCACGAGGCCCGCCAGGTCTGACCCTTGCGACCGCCTTGCCCGCACGCCGCGCCGCCCACCCGGGCGGCGCGGCGCGTTAGGGGGTAGGGGCGCATGGCCAGCCAGCGATCGAGTCCGTATAATGCGCCGCGCCGGCGCTCGTCGGCGACGACGTTCATGAGGGTTCCCTCACCCCTCCCGCAAAAAAGGATCCGAGATGTTCGTGCTCTCTGCCTACCAGTATCGCCGCTGCCTGGCGCTGCTTGTCACCTTCCACATCGCCATTATCGCCGCCAGCAACTACCTGGTGCAGCTGCCGTTCACCCTGTTCGGTTTCCACACTACCTGGGGCGCCTTCAGCTTCCCCTTCATCTTCCTGGCTACCGACCTCACCGTGCGCCTGTTCGGCAAGGAACCGGCCCGGGCGATCATCATGCGGGTGATGCTACCGGCGCTGGTGATCTCCTATGCGGTTTCGGTGGTCTTCCCCAGGGGCAGCTTCGCCGGCCTCGAGGCGCTGGGGGAGTGGAACCTCTTCGTCGCCCGCATCGCCGTGGCCAGCTTCATGGCCTATGTGCTGGGCCAACTGCTGGACGTGCATGTCTTCGATCGCCTGCGCCGCCTGCCCGCCTGGTGGGTGGCGCCGGCCCTCTCCACGGTGGTCGGCAACCTGGCCGACACCTTCGCCTTCTTCTCCATCGCCTTCTACCAGAGCCCCGACCCCTTCATGGCGGCCAACTGGCTGGAGATCGCCGCGGTGGACTACGTCTGTAAGCTGGCCATCAGCCTGCTGTTCTTCCTGCCCCTCTATGGTGTGCTGCTGGCCTGGCTGAGTCGTCGGCTGGTGGCTGCCACCGGCAGCCAGGACGTGGCGCCCGAGGTGGCCCGCGCCCGCTCCTGATCCCCCTGAACGAGGTGTTGCCCATGTCGATCGAGCTCAACTATCTGGATACCGGCGGCGAGGGCGTGCCGCTGGTGGTGATCCATGGCCTGTTCGGCAGCGCCGACAACTGGCGCTCTCACCTCAAGGCGTGGGAGGGAAGGCGGCGCGTGGTCGCCGTGGATCTGCGCAACCACGGCCGCTCTCCCCATGCCGAGGGAATGGGTTACACGGCGATGGCCGAGGACGTGGCGGCGCTGCTGGACCGGCTCTCGATCGAGCGCGCCCACCTGCTGGGTCACTCCATGGGCGGCAAGGTGGCCATCAGCCTGGCACGCCTGGCCCCCGAGCGGATCGCCTCGCTGATCGTCGCTGACATCGCCCCGGTGGCCTATGGCCACGACCATGACAGCGTCTTCGCCGCCCTGCGCCGTGTCGAGGCGGGGTGCCCGGCCAACCGGCGCGAGGCCGATGCGCTGCTTGCCGAACATGTCAGCGAGAAGCCGGTGCGCCTCTTCCTTGCCACCAACCTGGTGCGCGGGGAGGGCGAGGGGCTCGAGCTGCGCCTGGGGCTTGACGAGATCCAGGCCGACTACGAGACGCTCATGGACGCGCCCGCCGGCAGCGCTCCCTTCGAGGGGCCTACCCTGGTGCTCAGGGGCAACGCCTCCCACTACGTGGACGATGCTCATCTGCCGGCGCTGCGCCGGGTGCTGCCCGCCGCGGAGATCGTCACCCTGGAGGCGGGGCACTGGCTGCATGCCGAGCAGCCCGAGAAATTCCGCGAGGCGGTCGACACCTTCCTGGAACGCCTCGAGGCCACCGCCTGAGCCTCACTCGTCGCCGAGGTCCACCGCCAGCTGTTCCAGCGGGCGGGGGGCCTCGATCACGCCTTGCGCCTGCAACAGGGCTTCCATCTCGCGGTAGCGGCCCGCATCCAGGGCCGCCGGCTGGGCGCTGAGGCGCATCAGCACGGAAGGCCAGGCCTTCCTGTTGGAGGGTGTGTCGAGGCTGGGTTCCCTCTCCACCAGCGCCTCCCAGGCCGCCTCCGGGTTCTCGATCATCCACAGCGTGGTATCCCGCAGGATCTCCACCAGCTCGAGCACCGGCTCGCGCATCCCGGCGAGGCGGTCGCGATTGGCCACCAGGATCAGGCCGTCGTGCACCGGGATGCCGTGCTCCTCAAGCCGGAACAGCCGCGTCGCGACGCCGCGGTCTGCCAGCTGGCGGGGCAGGACAAGGCGCAGGGGCGTGATCACCCCGTCCAGTTCCAGCTCGGACAGGGCGGTGGCCAGGGTGAAGCCGGTTTCGCTGAGCGAGACCTCGTCGAGGCCGATGCCGTGGGGAGCGATCAGGGCCGGCAGCAGCAGATCGCGACCCGCCTCGGTGGCAACACCGATGCGGCGGCCGGCCAGCGACGCGGGTCCCTCGTCGGCCCGGGACTCGCGCATCACCAGCCCCGTCAAGGGGGTGTCCACCAGGGTGGCCACCCGCACCAGCGGCTTGTCGCGAGCGACCTGCAGGTGCAGCTGCGGCTGATGGGTTAGGGCGAGGTCGACCAGGCCGGCGCCAAGCAGGCGCAGCGGGGCCCCGGGGTCCGCCGGGCGCTGGATCTCGAGGCTGAGCCCCTCCCGCTGGGGCAGACCGTTGCCAGTGGCCAGCAGCAGGGCAGCCTGGTGCAGGCTAGGGTACCAGTCGAGCATGATGGTCAGGGTGTCCAGCGGAGGCGGTTCGATAGGGTCCGCCGGGGCATGGGTGACGTTGGGCACCTGCTTATCCGCATCGACCTCGGCGGCTGCCCGGGACTCGGGCGGTGGGGCCGCCGGCGCTTCCCTCTTGGTCGTGGAAGCGTCGGGAGAGAAAAGGCCGGGCGCCTCGACGTCGCCATCCAGCGTGAGAGCCCCCGGTGCCTCCAGCCCCGCTTCATCCCGTGATGCGGGGGAGGGTGTCAGGACGGGAACCCTGACCTCGCCATCCAGCCGTGCCGCTGATACCGACGCGGCGTCGTCCTCCGGCCAGGCGAGGGCAGGTGACACTGCCAGGAGGGCGAGGAGCAGCGCGGCGATGCGTGGCCGCCGACCGCTGGCATCGGCAAGGGGATGGGACATTCGCAGGCTCCATGGCGTGACGGTTGGCGCTGGCCGGCGGCAAGTGTATCCGTGGCTTCCGTTGGCTGGCCAGTCGCATCGGCCGACATCGCACCGCAACAGGCCGCATGCGATAATCCCTCGACAGCCATCGAGAGGATGCCATGGACGTCATCAACACGCTGTTCATCCTGACCGGACTGCTGGTCGCGCTGAGCGTGCTGGGCAGCCGCCTCTCCAGCCTGGTGGGTCTGCCGCTGCTGCTGATCTTCCTCGGGCTGGGCATGCTGGCGGGTGAGCAGGGGATCCTGGGCATCGAGTTCGACAACTATCCGCTGGCGTTCCTGATCGGCCACCTGGCGCTGGCCATGATCCTACTCGACGGTGGCCTGCGCACGCGCCTCAAGACCTTCCGCGTCGGTTTCCGCCCGGCTCTGGCGCTGTCGACCCTGGGGGTATTCATCACCAGCGGCCTGGTGGGCCTCTTCGCCATGTGGGTCTTCGACCTCTCCCTGATCGAGGGGCTGCTGGTCGGCGCCATCGTGGGCTCCACGGACGCCGCCGCGGTGTTCTCGATGCTCAGCGGCCGGGGCCTCAATCTCAACGAGCGGGTCGGTGCCACCCTGGAAATCGAGTCGGGAACCAACGACCCCATGGCGATCTTCCTGACCATGGTCCTGGCGGAACTCCTGGTCGGCCAGATCGACGGGGCCCTGCAGACCGGGCTGCTGCTGGTGGAACAATTCGGCCTGGGGCTGCTCATCGGTCTCGGCGGGGGCTGGTTCAGCGCGCGGCTGCTGCGCTGGGTCGACCTGGCCCCCGGGCTCTACTCGCTGCTCGCCCTGGCCCTGGGGTTCTGTATCTTCGGGCTGACCAGCCTGCTGGGCGGCAGCGGCTTCCTGGCGATCTACCTCGCCGGCCTGATGATCGGCAATCAGAAGGGGCGGCACCTCAACTTCATCCTGCCGGTGCATGATGGACTCGCATGGCTGAGCCAGATCGGCCTGTTCCTGGTGCTGGGGCTGCTGGTTACCCCGACGGACCTGGTCGACTACCTGCTGCCGGCCAGTCTGGTCGGCCTGGTGTTGATCTTCGTCGCCCGCCCTATCGCAGTGGTGCTGTCCCTCAAGCCGCTGTTCAAGTTTCGCTGGCGCGAGATCGGCTTCATCTCCTGGGTGGGGCTGCGTGGCGCGGTGCCCATCGTGCTGGCGATCTTCCCGGTGATCAGCGGGGTGGAAGGGGCGGCACTCTACTTTAACGTGGCCTTCGCGGTGGTGCTGCTGTCGCTGCTGATCCAGGGCAGCACGCTGTCGGTGACCGCGCGCTGGGCGAAGGTGCTGATGCCCACTTCGGTCACCCCCAATCACCGAGGACCGCTGGGCATCCTGCCCGAGAACGATTACGAGATGTTCGTCTATCGGGTGGAGAACCCGGACCTCGCCGACGTCCCTATCCGGCTGCTGCGCTTCCCCTCGGGGGCACTGATCTCGGCGCTGTTTCGCGAGCATGCGATGCTCCATCCCAAGGGCAGTACCCGACTCCAGATGGGGGACGTGCTCTGCGTGATCGGTCGCAGCGATGACCTGCCGGCACTTAACCGTCTCTTCAACGGGGAGGCCAAGCTGAAGCAGGAGCGGGCCTTCTTCGGCACCTTCACTTTCGACGGCGACGCGCGCATGCAGGACATCGCCGAGGTCTACGGCCTGACCCTGAGCCCCGGCGAACGCGACATGACCCTGGGCGAGTTCGTGGCGCTTCGCGTCGGTGGTCATCCGGTGGTGGGCGATGACGTCGACTGGCACGGCATCCACTGGGTGGTCAGCGAGATGGACGGCAATCGGATCACCCGCGTCGGACTCAGGCTCTATTGAGGAGCGCCTAACATCTTGATCGGGCATGGCTCTTGACCCGCACGCCAGAGCTGGTATTATTCACCGCCGTGAGCCGGAGGGATGGCAGAGCGGTTGAATGCACCGGTCTTGAAAACCGGCAAGGGTTAACGCCCTTCCAGGGTTCGAATCCCTGTCCCTCCGCCAGTTTTCCTTTCGAATCAGGCGCTTACGAGCGCCTTTTTCGTCCCACCAGGTCCTCAATAACCCTCGCCGGTCTTTCATTGTGACGAGATTGTGACGAGGATTCCGATGGCTCCGAGGTCGATGAGGTCAGGCTGGCCACCGCATCCCTCGCGCGATGAGGTGCCAGGTGGGCATACTTCTCGGTCATCGCGATGGTCGAGTGACCGAGCACTTCCTTGACATCGGCCAGCGGCACGCCCTCGCTGACCATCCAGCTGGCACAGGTGTGCCGCATGTCGTGGATCCGGTAGTTGGTGATGCCGGCCGCCTTGCAGGCCGCCGTGAAGGCATAGCGTGGCGTTCCCAGCCGCTCGCCGTTGCGCTTGGCAAAGACCCAGGGTGACCCGGGGCAATACTTGGCGACGAAGGCGGCGCGGCGCTTTAGGGCCGCCATGGCCACGTCGTTGAGCGGCACCGTCCTGCGCTTGCCGGCCTTGTCGTGGTCCGGCTCCAGGGTCAGCAGGGCGTGCTGGAAGCTGACCCGCCGCCACTCCAGGCCCAGGAGCTCGGACATGCGGCAACCCGTATGCAGCCCCAGGGTGATGAAGCTGGCGTAGAGGCACGGCAGCGGCGCCGCTGCCGTCATACAACCGACAGCGAGCACAGCCTGCCGGTGGCTGCCAACCTGCTGAACCGCCAAGTCATGGTGTCGGAACCGAATCGGGCCTGGGGGGCCGACATCACCGCGATCTGGACGATGGAAGGATGGCCCTATCTGGCGGCGGTGCTCGACCTCCACGACCGGCAGTTAGTGGGCTGGGCGATGGCCGACCACCTGGAGGCGTGCCAGCCTAGCCATTGTGTCGCTGTTCGCTGATGCTGGCCTGGCGCGATATACTGAGAGAACGCCTACGCCGAGCCTTGGAGGCCGCGACCATGACCACGCCGCTTTCCCCCATCGTGTCTGAGTTCGAGACCGAGGAGCAGGCCGCCTCCTATGAGGCATGGCTGAAGGACAAGGTGGCCGCGTCTCTGGCAGATCCGCGCCCGCCGATCCCGCATGACGAGGTGATGGCGGAGATGGACGCCATCATTGATGACGCGGAGCGGCGCAAGGTGTGACGCTGCCCGTTTACTGGCGGGCGAGTGCCCGCGATGACCTGGCCGCCATTGTGTCCTATGTGGCGGAGCGCGACCCCCAAGCCGCCCGCCGCCTGAAAGCCCGCCTTGAGTCTGCCCCGTTGCCCCTGTCAGAGCATCCCTACCTGTACCCGGTGGGCCGTGTGCCAGGCACCCGGGAGCTTGTCGCCAACCCCAATTACCTGATCGTCTACCGCGTGAGCGCAGAGCGTGTGGAAGTGGTGGCCGTGGTTCACACCCGTCAGCAGTACCCGCCCACGTCCTGACACCGCGCCGGCTGCGCTGCAATTACATGGGTCCCCTGGCTGGGGTGGCGTCGGCCACGGGGGCGCAGAGCCGCGGAATTCGGCAAAATTCCGGCATCGCCCGGCCGTCAGCAGCCCAGCTAAAACCGCATGGTTGAGCGGCTGCGAGGTACCGAAGGTGACGAAAGCTGGGAATTGAGCCGGGGAAGATTCGAGGGGATCACAAAAGCTGCCGCCCGCTGGTGCCAGTCGCCCAGAATCACCTGCAACCGGCGAGCACGCACCTTGGCCGGCCTGCGGCATCATCAGCAACTGCTGTGAAATCACCGCGCCCTTGGCCACCTGCGGAAATCCGCGATCTACATGGTGTAGAGGCAGACTGTATCCGCCACTTCTTTCTAGAAAACCAGCCCTTGGGCTGGTTTCTGTGCTTCTGACCTTCCTGAAGCGGCCGCGCGTGTCGACTTGTCAGCGTGGCCCGGAACTCGCAGAGTATAGGGGCGTTCTCCC
>JBKHEO010000034.1:0-21405 GCA_046540755.1 Halomonas sp.
CGACAGGGCGTGCCCCTATCAGCCCGCAGGCTCAGCCCACGTCCCCCAGCAGCCGAGGCAGGAACAGCGACAGCGAGGGCACCTGTCCCAAAAAGGCGGCCCGAAGGCCGCCAAGTCAATGATTCCACTCAACCTGCCAGGCGATCGCCTCAGGCCTCGCGCTGGCCGTCCACCAGCCGGGTCACGCCCAGCGGATTGCCGTCCTTGATGGCCTCGGGCAGGAGCCCCTGGGGCAGGTTCTGGTAGCACACCGGGCGCAGGAAGCGCTGGATGGCCGCGCTGCCCACCGAGGTGGTGCGCGAGTCGGAGGTGGCCGGGAAGGGGCCGCCGTGAACCATGGCGTGGCACACCTCGACGCCGGTGGGCCAGCCGTTGGCCAGGATCCGCCCCGCCTTGCGCTCGAGCAGCGGCAGCAGCTGGCGTGCCGCGTCGAGGTCGGCGTCGTCCATCTGCAGGGTGGCGGTGAGCTGACCCTCCAGGTGCTCGGCCACGGCCTTGACCTGCTCGAGGTCGTCGCACTCGATGACCAGCGAGGCGGCGCCGAACACCTCGGCCTGCAGCGCCTCGTCGGCGAGGAAGTCGCCGGCGCTGGCGGCGAACAGCGCCGCCTGGCACTGATGCGGGCCCTCGCCGGCCTGGCCGCGGGCCACCTCCCGAACCTTGGCGTTCGCCGCCAGGGCGCCGACACCGTCCTGGTAGGCGCCGTGGATGCCCGGGGTGAGCATGGTCTGGGCCGCACTGCCCTTGACCGCCTCGCCGGCGGCGTCAAGGAAGGCGGAGAGCCCCTCGCCCTTGACCGCGATCACCAGTCCGGGGTTGGTGCAGAACTGGCCGGCCCCCATGGTGCACGAGCCGACGAAGGCCTCGCCGATCTCGCGGCCACGCGCCTTGAGCGCCTCGGGGAGCAGGAATACCGGGTTGATGGAGCTCATCTCGGCGTAGACCGGGATCGGCTGGGGGCGCGCCTGGGCCGTGGCCTGCAGCGCCAGGCCCCCCGCGCGCGAGCCGGTGAAGCCCACCGCCTGGATGCGCGGGTCGGCGACCAGCGCCTGGCCGATCTCCTTGCCGGCGCCGAACAGCACCGAGAAGACGCCCTCGGGGAGGCCACACTTGGCCACGGCCTTCTGCACGGCACGGCCCACCAGCTCGGAGGTGCCGGGGTGGGCGGAGTGGGCCTTGACCACCACCGGGCAGCCGGCGGCCAGTGCCGAGGCGGTGTCGCCACCGGCCACGGAAAAGGCCAGCGGGAAGTTGGAGGCGCCGAACACCGCCACCGGGCCCAGCGCCACGTGGCGCTGGCGCAGGTCGACGCGGGGCATGGGCTCGCGCTCGGGCAACGCCGGGTCGAGGCGCACGTCGAGCCACTCGCCGGCGCGCACCACGGAAGCGAACAGGCGCAACTGGCCGCAGGTGCGGCCGCGCTCGCCCTGGAGGCGCGCCTGGGGCAGGCCGGTCTCGGCCATGCCGCGCTCGACCAGGGCATCGCCCAGCGCCTCGATCTCGCTGGCGATGGTCTCGAGGAAGGTGGCGCGCTCCTCCAGCGAGCTTTCGCGGTAGGTGACAAAAGCGGCCTCGGCCAGCTCGCAGGCGCGGGCGACCGCCTGGCGGTCCAGGCCCGGATACTCGGGGGCCAGGGTCTCGCCGCTGGCCGGGTCGATGGCGCGAATGACGGCCTGGTCGCCGGTAACGGCCTGCTGGCCGATCAGGGAAGTGCCTTGTGGAGTCATGTTGTCTCCCTTGGTGTCGTGGGTTCAATCGTCCTGATACTGGGCGTACATGTTCCGCGACCGATTGAGGTGCTGGAACATGGTCTCCTTGGCCGCCTCGGCGTCGCGCGAGAGGATCGCCTCCAGGATGAAGGCGTGCTCCGCCTGGGCCCGTTCCAGGTAGCGCGCCGCCGCGGCGGGGTTGATCTCGATGTTGAGCAGCTTGGTGCGGGGAATGCCGCTGGGGCTGAGCTGCTCGTAGAGATGCAGGAAGGCCGGATTGTGGGTGGCCCGGGCGATGGTGTGATGGAAGTCGTAATCCTCCCGCCGGGCCTGGGACTTCTCACGCCACGCCTTGAGGAAGGCGGCGTGTCTCCAACAGCCCCAGGGACTTGAGGTGGGTCATCGCCTCGCGAATGACCGTCCGGCTGAAGCCGAAGGAGCCACAGAGCTGGCTCTCGGTGGGCAGCTTCTCGCCCACCTGGACCCTGCCCTGAAGGATCAGCCTCTCGAGCTGGTCGGCGACATGGGTAGAGAGGCTGTCTTGCCTCGACACCTTGTTCAAATCCCATTGGGCGATGTCTGCCGACATGGGTATTCCCTCTGTCATGACAAACGCTCCGAACAAAAGTATGACTTTTAGTCTAGCAGCCGGAAAGCGCCCAACGCACCAGCGCCGGCCGCCTGGGGTCGAACTCCCAGCCGGGAATCAGGTACTGCACGGCCATGGCGTCGTTGCGGCTGGTCACATCGAGGCTGGCGGTGATCTCGCCGGGGAAGGCCGCGACGACGTGGGTCATCATCGCCAGCAAGATAGAGGAGAGGGTGCCGGAGGGCGCCATCCAGCTCGGATCAGGAGGAATGACATCGTAGGGAGGGAAGCTCGACGACCCAACCGGTGAATCTGTCCGGGAACACCTTGGCGATGGTGTCGCCGCCGCCGGATCGCCCCTGCCGGATTAGCGATGGCGACCCCCTGGCCACTGGCGCGCTCAGTCGTCGGTCATCATCAGCTCGCGCAGCTTCGGCTCGTCGAGCACGGTGAGGCGCTGGCGGTCGATGTTGATGGCACCGCTGTCGCGCAGCTTGGCGAGCAGCCGCGAGAGGGTCTCCGGGGTCATCGCCAGCTGGGCGGCCAGCCAGCGCTTGGGGATGGTGAGGCGCACCACCCGGGGCTCCTTGCCGCGTCCCTTCGGCAGCTGGCGCAGGATGTAGCTGACCAGCCGCGACATGGCGTCGCCCTGGGTCATCAGGGCGAGGTCCTCGAGGCGGTCGGTGAGCTCGAGGGCCAGGCGGCTCATGAACTCGGCGCGACACTCGGGATGGCGGTCCATGGCCTCGCGGCAGCGCTCGGCGGGGATCGACAGCACGTGGGTGCGGCGCAGCGCCTCTGAGGAGTAGAGGTAGACGCCCTCCCGGGAGACCATGCTCAGCTCGCCCAGGGTGCCGCCGCGCTCCACGCAGCGGATGGTGGCCAGGCGGCCGTCTCCGGCACTGCGCACCAGGCGCACCGCGCCGCTGATCACGATATGCAGCCACTCGGCGGGGGTGTCCTGGCGGAACAGCCACTCGCGGCTGGCCAGGGTGCGCGGCTCGCAGTCCTCCAGCAGCGCCTCGACCTCCTCGTCGGAGAGCGCGCCGAGCCAGGACACCCCGCGCACCAGTTCGCGCAGCTGGCGCGGCTTGAACAGCAGGTCAGCGGCCGAACTGGGCGGCTGGGCAGTATCCATAGGCATGTCCTTCCTCCACATCGGTATCGGCATCGACCAGCAAATAGCCATGGGCCTGGCTGGCGGCGCTCAGCATGTGCGACCCCTGGCCGCCGGCCAGCCGCGCCACCGGCTCGCCCCTGCTCCCGTCGATCACCACCCGCAGCAGCTCGCGGCGCCCGCGCGGGCCGCGCCGGGAGAAGCCGGCGGTGACCGCGAAGCGCGCAAGCGCCGGGGGGGTCATGCCCTGGCGCCCCTGCAGCAGTGGCAGGCCCAGGAACTGCCAGCCCACCAGCGAGGCTACCGGGTTGCCCGGCAGGGCGATCAGCGGGATGCCCTCGGCGAGCGACTCGCCCAGGTAGCCCAGCGCGAAGGGCTTGCCGGGCTTGATGCCCACGCCGTGGAAGTCGATGCCGCCCAGCCGTTCGATGGCGGGGCGCACGTGATCCTCCTCGCCCACCGACACGCCACCGCTACAGACTACCAGATCGGCCTCTTCACGGGCCCGGCCCAGAGCCTGATGCAGGTCAAGCGGATCGTCGAGAATCACCCCGAGGTCGAGCACCTCGACCCCCGGGCGGGCCAGCAGCGCCTTGAGCATCGCCCGGTTGCTGTCGAAGACCTGGCCCGGCGCGCGGGTCGCGCCCGGCTCGATCAGCTCGTCGCCGGTGGAGAAGAGCGCGACCCTGACACGGCGGCGCACCGCCACCTCGGCGATGCCGTGGCTGGCCAGCAGGGCGATGGCGGCGGCCTCGAGGCGCGTGCCGGAAGGCAGCAGCGGCGTGCCGGCGCGGCTCTCCTCGCCCCGGCGGCGGATATTGGCGCCCAAGGCGAGCTCTCCCTCGACGTGCACCCGGCCCTCGGCATCCAGGCGCACCCGCTCCTGGGGCACCACAGCGTCGGCGTAGAGCGGCACCGGGGCGCCGGTGAAGATGCGCGCGCAACCGCCTTCCGGCAGGTGCAGCACGCCGGCACCGGCGGGCACGCGCTGCACCACCGGCAGCCCCTCGGGGCCGAGCTCGGCGAGGCGCAGGGCGTAGCCATCCATGGCACTGTTGTCGACGCCGGGCAGGTCCAGGGCGGCGCTGACCCCCTCGACCAGCACCCGCCCCTCGGCGTCGCCCAGCGCCACCCGCTCGCTTCCCGCCACCGGCCGGCCGGCGGCGACCATGCGCTGGCGCGCTTCGAAGAGGTCGGTCAGGCCGGGGGTGACCACCTCCGCGCAGCCGCAGCTCATGCGTCCACCTCATCGCCGGCTTGCGCCTCGCTCGCCACGGGGCCGGGCTGGCGGCTGGCGCAGCTCACACCCTGGGGCAGCACCATGGCCACGAAGTTGCAGGGGCGGGTGCGGGCGTCGAGCTGCTCGGCCAGGATGCCGTCCCAGGCGGTGGCGCAGGCCTTCGGCGAGCCGGGCATGGCGAATACCAGGGTACGGTCGATCACCCCGGCCACGGCGCGGGACTGCACGGTGGAGGTGCCGATGCTCTGGTAGGAGAGCTGGCGGAACAGCTCCCCGTAGCCGTCGATGGCCTTGTCGAACAACGGGGTCAGCGCCTCAGGGGTGGTGTCGCGCCGGGTGAAGCCGGTGCCGCCGTTGACCAGCACCACCTGGATGTCATCGCGGATCACCCACTTCGAGACCACCGCCCGGATGCGGTAGACGTCGTCGGGCACGATACGACGCTCCACCAGGGCGTGGCCGGCATCGGTGAGCCGGGCCGAGAGCAGGTCGCCGCTGCCGTCCTCGTCGAAGCCGCGGGTGTCGGAGACGGTGAGCACGGCGATGCCCAGGGGTGCGAAGGGGGTATGGGCGTGAACGTGGGCCATGAGGTCCTCCTCGCCGCCCGCCGTGGGGCGGGCGGCGCATGAATGGCAAGGAAAGGAAAAGGGGGAACCGACGAGGGGGCCAGGCGGCCCCCTTCATCCGGCTACTGCATCAGGGCGCTGCCGCCCTCGTCGTCGAGCGAAATCCCCTCGACGCCGATCTCGCCCTGCAGCGCCAGCAGGTAGTGGCGCAGGGAGCGCCGGGTGGACTGCTCCCGCAGGCTGTGGCGGACATGCTCGGCGACATGCCCATAGGGGAGCTCGCGCCCCTCCTGGCGGGCGTCGATGCTGACCAGGTGCCAGCCGTAGCGGGAGGCGAGCGGCCGGTCGTGCAGCCCATCGGGAAGGTGCTGCAGGGCGCCGTCGAGCTCGGCCACGGTCTGCCCCGGGGCCAGCCAGCCGAGCTCCCCGCCCTCCTCCTTCGAGGGACAGGCGGAGTGGCGCTGGGCGAACTCGGTGAAGCGCTCGGGCACCTTCTGGAGCTCGCGGATCAGCTTCTCGCCCAGGCGGTAGCCGGCGTCCCGGGCCTCGGCGTCGTCCGGCGCCGCGGGCAGCAGGATATGGCGCACCTTCAGGCGCGTGGGCTCGCTGAAGCGCTCGGCGTGCGCCGCGTGGAAACGCCGGCAGTCCGCCTCGGAGGGCTCGGGCACGTCCAGCTCCTGCTCCAGCAGGGCGGCGATGGCGGCATCGTTCTCGTCGAGGTCGGCGTCCTCCTCGGCCAGGCCCAGGGCGGCGGCGCGCTGACACAGCAGCTCGCGCACCACCAGCGCGCGGGCGGCCTTGAGCTGGGCGGTGCCGGCGCTGTCCGCCGGGTGGTACTGCATCTCCTGGGCGATCTCGGCCTCGGGGATGGTGGCCTCACCGACCCGGATGGGAGGGGGGCTCGCGCCCCCCGGGATCATCTCGATATCGATCTTCTGCATGGTGATGACTCCTCAACCCCGCTTGCGCACGACCTGGTAGCGCCGCGTGATGTAGCCCAGCGGCACGCTCCACACATGGACCAGGCGCGAGAAGGGGAACAGCAGGATGATGGTCATGCCCAGGAAGATATGGACCTTGTAGATCCAGGAGACTTCCGCCATGTAGTCCGCCGCACCACCGCTGAAGAAGATGATGGACTGTGCCCAGCTGGAGAGGGTCAGCATCATCGCGCCGTCCAGGTGGCCCAGGGAGAAGATGACAGTGACCATGCCCAGGAAGGCCTGGAAGACAATCAGGCCCAGGATCACGGTATCCATCGGGTTGGACGAAGCGCGCACCCGCGGGTTGGTGATGCGGCGATACAGCAGCATGGCGCCTCCCACGAGGCAGGCAATGCCGGCTGCCCCGCCAACGATGATGGCGATCAGCTGCTTGGTGCCGGCGTGCAGGAAGGGCGCATAGACCCAGTGCGGTGTCAGCATACCGAACAGGTGGCCGAAGAAGATCACGATGATGCCGATGTGGAAGAGGTTGCTGGCCAGGCGCATGTTCTTCGACGTCAGCATCTGGCTGGAGCCGGTCTTCCAGGTGTACTGGCCATGGTCGTAACGCAGCAGGCTGCCGACCAGGAATACCGTACCGGCCAGGTAGGGGTAGTAGCCGTAGATCAGGTGTTGCAGATATTCGCCAAACATGACGGTTCTCCTTTAGCGATCGCTCGCGGCACGGCCGGTCGAGCCGCCGCTAGGCATGATCTTGACGGGGTCACTGGGCACGGCCTGCTTGCGCTCGGCGAGTCGACGCCCCTCGGCGGATTGCAGGGCGCAGTCCTGGTCGGATTCGGCGGAAAAGCGCACCGCCTCTTCTTCCCACACCTCGTCCAGGGCCTCGGCGGTGTAGTCCGGCGCCTCCTCCTTCGCCGTCTGGCGATGGGGGGCGACATCCTCCTCGGCGCCGACCAGCGCCAGCAGCGCCAGGGGCACCAGGGCGTGGACCGCCTCGCGCTCTTCCAGGCGCGCGGTGAGCAGCGCCAGGATATGGCGGATCTCGCCCAGCCAGCGGCCGATGTCGGCCTCGTCCCGGGTGGAGAGGTACTCCAGGAACAGCGGCAGGTAGTCCGGCAGCTCGTGGGCATCCAGCTCGAAGCCCGCGGCGCGGTACTCGGCCATCAGGTCGACCATCGCCTGGCCGCGGTCGCGGGACTCGCCATGGACGTGCTCGAAGAGCAGCAGCGAGGTGTTGCGGCCGCGATCGAAGAGCGCCACGTACTCCGCCTGCAGCTCCATGATGTCGGCCTCCAGGATCCGCTGGCACCACTCCATCAGGGCGCTGCGGCACGCCGCCGACAGGCGGCGCTCCGCGTCGAGGATCTCGATCATCTCCGGCGCCGCGGCCTGGAGCGCCTCGGTGGGGTAGTCGAGCAGCCGGGCCAGCACGCGCAGGCTGCGCATGCCGCCCACCGGCTCCAGTTGTTGTGCGGCATCAGCCATGACGGGCCTCCTCGCTCTGGGCTTGCGGGTCGAAGGTCTCCGGCTGGACCAGGGTGGCGGTGCTCTTGCGGCCGCCGAACAGGCTCTGGCTGCTGTCGCCGTGGCAACCGTCGCCGAAGCTGAAGCCGCAGCCGCCGCGCTCCGGGAAGGCCTCGGTGGCCATCTCGCGGTGGCTGGTGGGGATCACGAAGCGATCCTCGTAGTTGGCGATGGCCAGGTAGCGGTACATGTCCTCCACCTGCTGCTCGGTGAGGCCGACGCTCTCCAGCACGGCGGCATCGGCCTGGCCTTCCACATGCTTGCCGCGCATGTAGAGGCGCATCGCCATCAGCCGCTTGAGCGCCAGCACCACGGGCTCTTCCTCGCCGGCGGTGAGCATGTTGGCCAGGTACTTCACCGGGATGCGCAGCGACTCGATATTGGGCATCACGCCGTCGAACTCCACCTTGCCTGCCTCGGCGGCGGACTGGATCGGCGACAGCGGCGGCACGTACCAGACCATCGGCAGGGTGCGGTACTCGGGGTGCAGCGGCAGCGCCAGCCCCCAGTCCATGGCCAGCTTGTAGACCGGGCTCTCCTGGGCGGCCTTGAGCACGTTGTCGGTGATGCCGTCCTGCTTCGCCTGGGCGATCACCTCCGGATCGTTGGGGTCCAGGAAGATCTCCCGCTGGCGATGATAGAGATCGCGCACGTCCGGGGAGCTGGCCACCTCCTCGATGCGGTCGGCGTCATAGAGCAGCACGCCGAGGTAGCGGATGCGGCCCACGCAGGTCTCGGAGCAGACGGTCGGCTGGCCGGCCTCGATGCGCGGGTAGCAGAAGATGCACTTCTCGGACTTCCCGGTCTTCCAGTTGTAGTAGATCTTCTTGTAGGGGCAGCCGGAGATGCACATCCGCCAGCCGCGGCACTTGTCCTGGTCGATCAGGACAATGCCGTCCTCCTCGCGCTTGTAGATGGCGCCGGAGGGGCAGCTCGCCACGCAGGTCGGGTTGAGGCAGTGCTCGCACAGCCGCGGCAGGTACATCATGAAGGTGTTCTCGAACTGGCCGTAGATGTCGGCCTGCACCTTCTCGAAGTTCATGTCCTTGCGGCGCTTGGCGAACTCGGTGCCCAGTATCTCCTCCCAGTTCGGGCCCCACTCGATCTTGTTCATGCGCTGGCCGGAGATCAGCGAACGCGGCCGCGCGGTGGGCTGGTGCTCGCCCTGCTTGGCGGTATGCAGGTGCTCGTAGTCGAAGGTGAACGGCTCGTAGTAGTCGTCGATCTCCGGCAGGTCGGGGTTGGCGAAGATGTTCGCCAGCACCCGCCACTTGCCGCCGATGCGCGGCTCGATCTTGCCGTCGCGGCGACGCATCCAGCCGCCCTTCCACTTGGACTGGTTCTCCCACTCCTTGGGATAGCCGATGCCGGGCTTGGTCTCGACGTTGTTGAACCAGGCGTACTCGATGCCCTCGCGGCTGGTCCAGACGTTCTTGCAGGTCACCGAGCAGGTGTGGCAGCCGATGCACTTGTCGAGGTTGAGGACCATGCCTACCTGGGAACGAATCTTCATTTCACGGCCTCCTGCTCGTAGTCGTTGCCTTCGCCGTCCAGCCAGTCGATCTTCTTCATCTTGCGCACGATGACGAACTCATCGCGGTTGGAGCCGACGGTGCCGTAGTAGTTGAAGCTGTAGGAGAGCTGCGCGTAGCCGCCGATCATATGGGTCGGCTTGGGGCAGACGCGCGTCACCGAGTTGTGGATGCCGCCACGGGTCCCGGTGATCTCCGAGCCCGGCATGTTCAGGATGCGTTCCTGGGCGTGGTACATCATCGCCATGCCGTTCTTGACCCGCTGGCTGACCACCGCGCGGGCCGCGATGGCACCGTTGGCGTTGTAGAGCTCGATCCAGTCGTTGTCCTCGACGCCGATGGACTTGGCATCGTCCTCGGACATCCAGACGATCGGGCCGCCACGGGACAGGGTCTGCATCAGCAGGTTGTCCGAGTAGGTGGAGTGGATGCCCCACTTCTGGTGCGGGGTGATCCAGTTCAGGGCGATCTCCGGGTTGCCGTTGCCCTTGGGCTCGGCCACGCTCACCGCCGCCTTGGTGTCGATGGGCGGACGGTAGACCAGCAGGCTCTCGCCGAAGGCGCGCATCCAGGCGTGGTCCTGGTAGAACTGCTGGCGGCCGCTGACGGTGCGCCACGGGATCAGCTCGTGCACGTTGGTGTAGCCGGCGTTGTAGGAGACGTGCTCGTCCTCGAGGCCGGACCAGGTGGGGCTGGAGATGATCTTGCGCGGCTGGGCGACGACGTCGCGGAAGCGGATCTTCTCCTCCTCCTTGGGGTGCGCCAGGTGGGTGTGGTCGCGCCCGGTGATCTTGGAGAGCGCGCCCCACGCCTTCACCGCCACCTGGCCGTTGGTCTCCGGCGCCAGGGTCAGGATCATCTCGGCGGCGTCGACGGCGCTGTCGAGCCGCGGGCGGCCCTTGTGCGGCCCCTCGCTCTTGCGGTGGTTCAGCTCGCCCAGCAGCTTGACCTCCTTCTCGGTCTTCCAGGCGATGCCCTTGCCGCCGTTGCCGATCTCCTCCAGCAGCGGGCCGATGGAGGTGAAGCGCTCGTAGGTCTCGGGGTAGTTGCGCTTGACCTCGATCAGCGCCGGCATGGTCTTGCCGGGGATCGGCTCGCACTCGCCCTTCTTCCAGTCCTTGACCTCGGGCTGGGCCAGCTCGGCCGGGGAGTCGTGCTGGTGCGGCAGGGTGACCAGGTCGGTCTCCTCGCCCAGGTGCCCCTCGGTGGCCGCGGAGAAGGCCTTGGCGATGCCCTTGAAGATCTCCCAGTCGCTGCGCGACTCCCACGCCGGGTCGGTGGCCGCGGTGAGCGGGTGGATGAAGGGGTGCATGTCGGACGTATTCAGGTCGTCCTTCTCGTACCAGGTCGCCGTGGGCAGCACGACATCCGAGTAGAGGCAGGTGGTGGACATGCGGAAGTCCAGGGTCACCAGCAGGTCGAGCTTGCCCTCGGGGGCCTCGTCATGCCACTTGACCTCCTCGGGCTTCTGGCCGCCGAAATCGCCCAGGTCCTTGCCCTGGATGCCGTGGCGGGTCCCCAGCAGGTACTTGAGCATGTACTCGTGGCCCTTGCCCGAGCTGCCCAGCAGGTTGGAGCGCCAGATGAAGAGGTTGCGCGGGAAGTTCTGGGGGTTGTCCGGATCCTCCGCGGCGAAGGCGAGCTTGCCCTCCTTGAGCTGCTGCACGGCGTAGTCCTTGGTGGACATGCCGGCGGCCTCGGCGGCGGCGGCCAGGCGCAGCGGGTTGGTGCCGAGCTGGGGCGCGGAGGGCAGCCAGCCCATGCGCTCGGAGCGCACGTTGAAGTCGATCAGGCTGCCGGAGAAGTCCTCGGCCTTGGCCAGCGGCGACAGGATCTCCTTGACCTCGAGCTTCTCGTAGCGCCACTGGGAGGAGTGGTTGTAGAAGAAGGAGGTGGAGTTCATGTGGCGCGGCGGACGGTGCCAGTCGAGGCCGAAGGCCAGCGGGGTCCAGCCGGTCTGCGGGCGCAGCTTCTCCTGGCCCACGTAGTGGGCCCAGCCGCCACCGCTCTGGCCGATGCAGCCGCACATGACCAGCATGTTGATCAGGCCGCGGTAGTTCATGTCCATGTGGTACCAGTGGTTCATGCCGGCACCGACGATGATCATGGAGCGACCCTGGGTCTTGTCGGCGTTCTGGGCAAACTCACGGGCGATACGGGTGGCCTGCTCGGCGGACACACCGGTGATCTTCTCCTGCCAGGCCGGGGTGTAGGGCTTGACCTGGTCGAAGGCGGTGGCGCCGTCGTCCTCGCCGAACCCGCGGTCGATGCCGTAGTTGGCGCACATCAGGTCGAAGACGGTGACCGCCAGCACCTCGCTGCCGTCGGCCTTCTTCATGCGCTTGGCGGGCAGGCTGTGGAACAGCAGCTCGTCGCTGGCGCCGCCGCTCTTGACGTGATCGAAGTGCTCGTGGGAGATGCCGCCGAAGTAGGGGAAGGCGACCTTGGCCACCTCGTCATGCGTCTCGGCCAGGGTCAGCAGCGGCTTGATCTCGGCGCCGTCGGCATCGAGGGGCTCGAGGTTCCACTTGCCCTCCTCGCCACTCTCTTGCCCCCAACGGAAGCCGATGGAACCGCGCGGCACGACGAGGCGATCGGATGTCTCGTCCCACGCCACGGTCTTCCACTCGGGGTTGTTGTCCTGGCCCAGGTTACCGTCGAAGTCGCTGGTGCGCAGCTGGCGGCCGGGCGCGTAGCTGCCGTCCTCGCGGGCCTCCAGCTCGACCAGGAAGGGCATGTCGGTGTAGCGCCGCACGTAGTCGGTGAAGTAGGCACTGGGGTTGTCGAGGTGGAACTCCTTGAGGATGACGTGCCCCATGGCCATGGCCAGGGCGGCGTCGGTGCCCTGCTTGGCGGAGAGCCACTCGTCGGTGAGCTTGGAGACCTCGGCATAGTCCGGGGTGATGGAGACCGTCTTGGTGCCCTTGTAGCGCACCTCGGTGAAGAAGTGGGCGTCCGGGGTCCGGGTCTGGGGCACGTTGGAGCCCCAGGCGATGATGTAGCCGGAGTTGTACCAGTCGGCGGACTCGGGCACGTCGGTCTGCTCGCCCCAGGTCATCGGCGAGGCCGGCGGCAGGTCGCAGTACCAGTCGTAGAAGCTCATACAGACGCCACCGATCAGCGACATGTAGCGGCTGCCGGCGGCGTAGCTGACCATGGACATGGCGGGGATCGGCGAGAAGCCGATGATGCGGTCGGGGCCGTACTGCTTGGCGGTGTAGACGTTGGAGGCCCCGATCAGCCGGTTGACCTCGTCCCAGTCGGCGCGCACGAAGCCGCCCATGCCGCGGGCGCGCTTGTACTGCTTGGCCTTGGCCGGGTCCTCGACGATGGAGGCCCAGGCGTCCACCGGGTCCTGCTTGTCGGCCAGGGCCTCGCGCCACAGCTTGAGCAGCGGCTTGCGGATCATCGGGTGCTTGAGGCGGTTGGCGCTGTAGAGGTACCAGGAGTAGCTGGCACCACGCGGGCAGCCCCGGGGCTCGTGGTTGGGCAGGTCGGGCCGGGTGCGCGGGTAGTCGGTCTGCTGGGTCTCCCAGGTCACCAGGCCATTCTTGACGTAGATCTTCCAGCTGCACGAACCGGTACAGTTCACCCCGTGGGTGCTGCGTACCACCTTGTCGTGCTGCCAGCGCTGCCGGTAGCCGTCCTCCCAGCCGCGGGACTCGTCGCGAAGCTCGCCGTGGTCGTTGGCGAAAGGTTCGCGGGCCTTGCGGAAGAAGTTCAGCCGATCGATGAAGTGACTCATGGTCGCTCTCCAGGCTCCTGAAAAGATGCGTGGCCTCTCCGGGCCACCCGGTCAGCCTTGGTCGAGTGCGCGCTTGGCGCGGGACCAGGGCCGTTTCCTTGCCGGCAATTCTGGGCGATGGCGGCGGCGAATACTGCCTGGTTACCTCCATATACCCCTCGCCTACCCCCAAGGGGATAGGTCCTGCCATCGCCGGGGAGATAGCCCCCGGCGCTGCCTCAGGGGTGGCGCCCCCGGCCGCTGGCGTGGTCCCACACCATCACCAGCATGCACACCACCAGGGAGGCGTAGAGGAACATGAAGCCGGCGGTGCGAATGCCCACCCAGGCGTTGCCCAGGGCGAACACCGGCGGCAGCAGGGCGCCGAACAGGCCGCCCAGGGCCAGCGAGAGGCCGCCCACCAGGGCCATCTGGTCGCCGTGGTCGCGATGGATCATGCGCATCAGGCTGCCCTGCCCCAGCCCCATGGCCAGCCCCATGGCCACCAGCAGCGCCAGGAAGCCCCACAGCGGCGCCGTGTAGCGCAGCGAGATGATCCCTTCCACCCCCTCGATCTGCATGCTGAAGGGGGGGTAGGAGAGCAGGAAGAGGCACACCAGCACGAAGGCACTGACCCACCAGCGCAGGGCGCGGAAGTCACGCCGGTCACCCCAGGCGCCGCCCGCGACCTGGCCCAGGCCCACCGCCAGCGGGAAGGGCAGCGCCATCAGCGCTGCCTCGCGCAGCCCCAGCTGGTACTGGGCACCGAGATAGCCCGGCAGCCACAGCGACAGCGCCACGAAGGCGCCATAGAAGAAGCTGTAGACCAGCGCCAGCCGCCAGGGCTGCCAGCGGCGCAGCAGTGCCGGCCACTCCCGCGGCGAATCGGGCGGGCGCGCAGGCGTCTCGTCGTCATCGGCGGCGGCCGGCGCCTCGGGGTCGTCGGCGAACAACCACAGCAGCGCCGCCACCGCCAGCACCGGCAGCAGGAAGAACAGCGGGGCGCTGCGCCAGCCGTAGGCCTGGCTGACCAGCGGCAGCAGCAGGTAGCAGAGCCCGGCGCCCACCATGCCGGCGCCGTAGAGGCCCAGCGCCAGGCCGGCATGGCGCCGCGGGCAGAGTTCGGCCACATAGACCAGCCCCGCTGCCAGTGAGCCCGCCCCCATCCCCAGGCCGGCGCCGGCCAGCAGGAAGTGCAGGAAGTCCCGGGAGTGGGCCACCGCCCACAGGAAGGGGCAGATCAGGAGCAGGCAGGCGACCATCACCCGGCGCCCGCCGAAGCGTCGCGCCATGGCCGCCATGGGCAGCGCCGCCAGGGCACCGGTGGCCATGGGCGTGGCCAGCAGCAGCGCGAAGCCAAGCTCCCCCAGCCCCAGCAGGTCGCGCAGCTCCACTCCCAGCACGGTAAAGATCGTCCAGCTGGCGAACACCAGGGCGAAGGCCAGCGGCGAGAGCAGCACCACCACCAGCGGGCGATAGCCGACGGCAGCGGGTTCGGGAGGGGCGATCATCATGGGCCACGCTAGCGGATGAGGGGTGAGAATAAGTCTCGGGAGCCGCCCCCATGGGGTCAAAGGGGCATCGGAGGTATCTGCCCTACCCCCTTGGGTGTAGTAGACTGCCGTCACGCACAGGCGACGGCCCCTCCCCCCGGGTGCCGGCCACGCCCCGAGCCACCCCCCCCCGAAGACCGCGAACCGATGAAACTGCTGCAACACTCCCTGGTGGCGCGCATCGTCGCCTCGCTGCTCGCCATCAGCGCCATGGCGCTGGTCAGCATCGTGGTCACCATGACGGTGGCCGGCGACAGCCGTGGCGACGCCGCCGCCATCAACGTGGCCGGCTCGCTGCGCATGAATACCCAGCAGATCGTCACCGGACTCCTGCGCCACGAGCGCCAGCCCGGCACCGAAAGCCGCCAGGAGGTCGAGCGCCTGATGGTGCGCCTCGAGGAGCGCCTGGCCAGTCCCGAGCTGACCGGTGCCCTGCCCGGCGCCGAGGATCATGCCCTGCGTCGGCAGCACGCCGATATCCTCACCCGCTGGCAGGACGACATCGCCCCCCGGGTGAACCGCGCGCTGGACGCCGGCGAGGCCTCGCCCCAGGTGCTGGAGGCCTCGCCCCAGGCGCTGGAGGCGTCGCTGACCGAGCTGGTGGACGAGATCGACGCCATGGTCACCCTGCTGGAGCAGAACAGCGAGTCGAAGATCCGGCTGCTCAGCGCCCTGCAGATCCTCTTCCTGGCACTGACCGCGGTGGTGGTGGCCATCGCCCTCTACGACATCCGCCACAACCTGGTGGCGCCGCTGCGCCGGCTGGTGGTACTGGCCCGGGAGGCCACCCGGCGCAACTTCGCCTACCGCACACGCCTCAAGGGCCGCGACGAGCTGGCCCTGCTGGGGCGCACCTTCGACGGCATGGCCGAGGAGCTCGCCGCGAGCTACGCCGAGCTGGAGGCGCGCGCCTCGCGCAAGAAGGTGGAGCTGGAGCGCAGCAACCTCGCCATGGAGGTGATGCACGAGGGCAGCCGCGCCCTCTTCGGCGGCGGCAACGACCTCTGCGCCAGTGCCGCTCCCATGCTGCGCCGGCTCGAGGAGCTGCTGGAGGTGGGCCCGATCCGGCTGTCGCTCCACGACCCCCACGACGACCGCCAGATCCCGATCCTGGCCACCCACTCGGCGCGCCGCCCGGAGTACTGCCGCGACCACGACTGCCACGCCTGCCTGATCGACCCCCAGCCGCTGCGCCTGGAGGCGACCCGGCAGGGCGAGTGCCTGCTGCTGCCGGTCAGCGTGGGCGAGCTGATGCTGGGCACCCTGGAGGTGTGGCACCCCAGGGAGCGGCCGCTCTCCGACAGCGTGCGCCGCCTGCTCAACGCCCTGGCCGACCAGCTGGCCACGGCGGTCTACCTGCAGCGGCGCATCGAGGAGCAGCAGCAGGTGACGCTGATGAACGAGCGCACCATCATCGCCCGGGAGCTGCACGACTCCCTGGCCCAGTCGCTCTCCTACCTCAAGATGCAGGTGGCCCGCCTGGAGCGCATGCAGCAGAAGGAGGCCCCGCGGGAGACCCAGGCGGCGGTGTTCGACGAGCTGCGCACCGGACTCGACAGCGCCTATCGCCAGCTGCGCGAGCTGCTCACCACCTTCCGCCTCAAGCTCGAGGGACCGGGGCTGGCCAGCTCCCTGCGCCAGACCGCCGAGGAGTTCGGCGAGCGCCTGGGCTTCCCGGTGGCGCTGAGGGTGGACGTGCCGCCCCACCTGCTCAATCCCAACGAGGAGATCCACGTGCTGCAGGTGGTGCGCGAGGCCCTGGCCAACGTGCACAAGCATGCCAACGCCCACTGGGCCGCGGTGACCATCGGCTTCCAGGCGGCGCGGGTGCATGTCGCCATCGAGGACGACGGCGTGGGCCTCGAGGACGACCGCTCGCCACCGATGCACTACGGCCTGGTGATCATGCGCGACCGCGCCGAGACCCTGGGCGGGCGGATGACGGTGAGCAACCGCCCCGGCGGCGGCACCCGGGTCGAGCTCGCCTTCACGCCGCAGACCGCGCGGATGATCCACCAGCAAGCCAGCGCCGAGGCGAGCCACCTGGAGCCCCGCGCCGCCATCGCCACCGACTCTTCCGACGACAGGACCCGAGGATGACCGACTTCGCCGCCGACAGCCCTGCCACCCTCCTGATCATCGACGACCACCCGCTGCTGCGCCGCGGGGTCTCCCAGCTGCTGGAGCTGGAGGACGACCTGGTGCTCGCCGGCGAGGCGGGCGAGCCCGAGGAGGGCATCCGCCTGGCCGCCGAGCTGGACCCCGACATGGTGCTGCTCGACCTCAACATGCCGGGGCTCGACGGCATCGAGACGCTGCGCCGCCTGCGCGACGCGGGCTATGCCGGGCGCGTGGTGATGTTCACCGTCTCCGACCACGAGGAGGACGTGGTCAACGCCCTGCGCAGCGGTGCCGACGGCTACCTGCTCAAGGACATGGACCCCGACGAGATGGTGCGCCAGCTGCGCCAGGCCTCGCTGGGGCGCATGGTGATCAGCGAGAGCCTCACCGCCCTGCTCGCCGAGGCGCTGCGCAGCCAGCGCAACCAGCCGGCGGCGCCGGATATCCACAGCCTGACCCAGCGCGAGCGCGAGATCCTGCGCGAGCTGGCCGCCGGGCTCTCCAACAAGATGATCGCCCGCAAGCTGGAGATCAGCGAGGGCACCGTCAAGGTGCACGTCAAGCACCTGCTCAAGAAGCTCAACCTGCGCTCGCGGGTCGAGGCCGCCGTGTGGGCGGTGCAGGAGGGGATCGACCGCTGAGTCGCGGCGGTTCTGTGTGGATACCTCCAAATACCCCGGGGGCCGTCGGCGCAACCGCCCCGCCCCGCTCTTCCCGATGAATATCCTTCAAAAACAATAATCTAGAGAGATTCCCCTTCTACCCCCCTGGAGGTATGCAGCGGCGTCCGCGCCGTTTTCGGCACGTTTCGCGCCTCCGGGCACAGGCGTATCTTTCCCCCAACAGTTCCAGCGCCTTGATATCGATCAACCGATATCCGGGCCACCGGGATAACGTCGACCTCAAGGGGAAACGCCATGACCAGAAAGAATGCCGACATCGAACACTGGGATGTCGAGAACGAGGAGTTCTGGGAGAAGGAGGGCAAGAAGGTTGCCACCCGCAACCTGTGGATCTCCATCCCCAGCCTGCTGATGGGCTTCGCCGTCTGGCTAATGTGGGGCATGATCACCACCCAGATGCAGAACCTGGGCTTCCCCTTCGAGGTCGGCGAGCTGTTCACCCTGACCGCCCTGGCGGGGCTCTCCGGCGCCACCCTGCGCATCCCCGCCTCCTTCATGATCCGCATCGCCGGCGGGCGCAACACCGTCTTCCTGACCACCGCCCTGCTGATGATCCCGGCACTCGGTACCGGCCTGGCGCTGATGAACCCTGGCACGCCGCTGTGGGTGTTCCAGGCGCTGGCGCTGCTCTCGGGCATCGGCGGCGGTAACTTCGCGGCCTCCATGAGCAACATCTCCACTTTCTACCCGAAGAAGCAGCAGGGCTACGCCCTGGGCATGAACGCGGGGCTCGGCAACTTCGGCGTCACCACCATGCAGATCCTGATCCCGCTGGTGATGACCGTGGGCCTCTTCGGCGCCCTGGGTGGCGACCCCATGGAGCTCGAGAAGGCCAGCGGCACCCTGATCGGGCGCATCGACGCCGGCACCGAGACCTGGATCCAGAACGCCGGCTTCGTGTGGCTGCTGTTCCTGATTCCGCTGGCCTTCGCCGGCTGGTTCGGCATGAACAACCTGCGCACCATCACCCCGGACCCGGGCACCCCGGCGTCTGCCTTCGGCAAGATCCTCGGCCTCTACGCCGTGGGCGCGGTGACCAGCGTCATCGGCATGCTGGCCCTGGTATGGCTGAACATGTGGATCGCCGTCCCGCTGACCATCGTGCTCACCGTGGTGCTGCTGCGCCTGATCCCCGGCGACATCAAGCCCAATATCCAGAAGCAGTTCGCGATCTTCTCCAACAAGCACACCTGGTCAATGACGGTGCTCTACATCCTGACCTTCGGCTCCTTCATCGGCTTCTCCGCGGCCTTGCCGCTCTCCATCAACGTCATCTTCGGCAACATGATGGAGGTGGCCGCCGACGGCAGCGTGACCCGGGTCTCCAACCCGGATGCGCCCAGCGCCCTGACCTGGGCCTGGATCGGCCCCTTCGTCGGCGCCCTGATCCGCCCGGTGGGCGGCTGGATCTCCGACAAGGTGGGCGGCGCCATCGTCACCCAGATCATCTCGGTGATCATGGTCATCGCCTCCGCCGTCACCGGCTACGTGATGATGCTGGCCTACAACGCCACCGACCCGAACAGCTACTTCGCGCTCTTCATGATCATGTTCGTGATCCTGTTCGCCGCCAGCGGCATCGGCAACGGCTCCACCTTCCGCAGCATCGGCGTGATCTTCGACGCCCAGCAGAAGGGCCCGGTGCTGGGCTGGACCTCCGCCGTCGCCGCCTACGGCGCCTTCATCGCCCCGCGTGTGATGGGCGAGCAGATCCAGGCCGGCACCCCGGAGCTCGCCATGTACGGCTTCGCGGTCTTCTACACCATCTGCCTGGTGATCAACTGGTGGTTCTACCTGCGCAAGGGCGCCTACGTGAAGAACCCCTGACCCCTCCCTATCACACGCCCGGCGGCCGGGCTCATCCGGCCGCCTCGCCTCTACCTCGCATACTGGAGGTGCCCCATGAAGATCATGATTGCCTATGACGGCTCGCGGAATGCCCGCCTGGCCCTCGCCCGAACCCTCACCCTGTTTCGCGCCATGTCGCCGGAGATCATCCTGGTCGGTGTCGCCGAGAACCCGCGGGACGCCACCGACGCCAACGAGGACCTCTTCCAGGAGGAGTACCGGGAGCTCAAGGCCGACCTGGAGGAGGCGGTCGAGGTGGCCGTTAAGGAGGGCCTCGACGCCGAGCTGGTGATCGCCGAGGGCGACGCCCGCAAGATGCTGCTCGACGCCACCAAGCGCCTGTCGCCGGACATTCTGGTCATCGCCCGACACAGCCAGAAGCCCGACGGCGGCTTCATCGCCCAGTCGCTGAGCTACTTCGTCGACGAGCTCGACTACATGACCTTCGGCAGCGTCAGCTCCTTCCTGACACGCCGCGCCGAATGTCCCCTGCTGATCCTCCCCAGCTGACCGCTGCGCGTCGCTTTGCGCTAAGGATGACACGACCATGAAAGTCGCCGACCTCTTCAAGGTTCGCACTCCGGAGATCAGGGCCCTGCACCTGACCTGGATCGCGTTCTTCATCACCTTCTACGTGTGGTTCAACATGGCGCCGCTGGCCAGCAGCATGCTGCGCGACGTCGACTGGCTGACCCAGGACCATATCCGCCTGTTCGCGATCTGCAACGTGGCGCTGACCATCCCGGCACGCATCATCGTGGGCATGGCGCTGGACCGCTTCGGCCCGCGCCGGGTGTTCTCGATCCTGATGGTGGTGATGGCGATCCCGGCCCTGATGTTCGCCTTCGGCAACACCATGACCCAGTTGCTGGTGGCACGCCTGGTGCTGAGCTCCATCGGCGCCAGCTTCGTGGTCGGCATCCACATGACCGCGCTGTGGTTCAAGCCCAAGCATATCGGCTTCGCCGAGGGCTTCTACGCCGGCTGGGGCAACTTCGGCTCCGCCGCCGCCGCCATGACCCTGCCCACCATCGCCATCGTCTGGTACGGCGGCGACGAGGGCTGGCGCTGGGCCATCGCCCAGAGCGCCTTCGTGATGGCCGCCTACGGCGTCTTCTACTGGTTCGCCATCACCGATGGCCCCGATGCCACCTCCCATCGCAAGACCCGCAAGGCGCTGGCCATGGAGGTCAGCAGCTGGGCCGACATGATCAAGCTGATCCTGTGGACCATCCCGCTGGTGGGCTGCCTGGGCATTCTGGTGTGGCGCATCCAGAACATGGGCTTCATGTCCACCACCGCTGCGGTGATCGCCTACCTGGCTATCCTGGCCATCGTGGCCTACCAGATCACGCAGATCATCCGCGTCAACGTGCCGATCCTGAAGAAGGGCGTACCGGAGGACGACAAGTACCACTTCAACAGCGTGGCCGCGCTGAACACCACCTACTTCGCCAACTTCGGCGCCGAACTGGCGGTGATCTCCATGCTGCCGATGTTCTTCGAGCAGACCTGGGGCCTCTCCGCCGCCGCCGCCGGCCTGATCGCCTCGTCGTTCGCCTTCGTCAACCTGGTGGCGCGTCCCATGGGGGGTGCCGTCTCCGACCGCATGGGCAACCGGCGCTTCGTGATGCTCAGCTACATGTTCGGCATCGGCATCGGCTTCACCCTGATGGCGATGATGAACGAGAGCTGGCCGCTGATCCTGGCGATCGCCATCACCATCTTCACCTCCTTCTTCGTACAGGGCTCGGAGGGCGCCACCTTCGGCATCATCCCGTCGATCAAGCGCCGCATCACCGGCCAGATCTCCGGCATGGCCGGCGCCTACGGCAACGTGGGGGCGGTGGTCTACCTGACCATCTTCACCTTCGTCACCCCGACCCAGTTCTTCTACATCCTGGCGGCGGGCGCCTTCTTCAGCTGGCTGGTCTGCTTCATCTGGCTCAAGGAGCCCGAGGGCGCCTTCGCCGACGAGTACCACATCTCCTCCGTCGACCTCATGATCGCCGAACAGGAGCAGCTCAAGGCCGAAGGCAAGGCCTGAACCCCACCCCACCCCCACCCGATGGCCGGCACCTGCCGGCCATCGGCCGTATCGCAAGGAGACGAGCATGGCTTCTGAACGCTTCAAGCAGTATTCCGTGCTGCTAGCCAACACCTTCGCCTTCACCATGTGCTTCATGGTGTGGACGATGCTGCTCTATCTATTGCGCTGAGGGCTCTCTATTGCGCTGAGGGCACCCTCTTGC
>JBKHEO010000035.1:0-20230 GCA_046540755.1 Halomonas sp.
CGGCGCGCTCGCCGTTGCGCCCCTCCTCGGTCAGGTTGACCAGGCCCTGGTCGCCGTTGCGGTAGAGGTCGCCGACCAGGAAGTGCTCGCCCTCGGCGTCGCTGTAGAAGTGCTCGCCGGTCTCCAGGCGCACCTCGAAGAGGCCCTCCATGGGGGCCTCACGCACGCTTTCCACCGGCATCGCCTGGCCGTCGACGGTGAGGCGCTCGGCCAGCCGCTCGGCGCCCTCCTCCTCGGCGAGGGCCGGCAGGGCCAGCGGCGCGGCGAGCAGCGTGGCAAGCAGGGTCCGGGAAAGGGTCGTCATGGTTCGTCATCCTCGCGGGTGATGGTCGGCGTGCAGGCGCTCCAGGCGCGCCTGGGCCACATGGGTATAGATCTGGGTGGTGGAGAGGTCGCTGTGACCGAGAAGCAACTGTACGACACGCAGATTGGCCCCATGATTCAACAGGTGGGTGGCGAAGGCGTGGCGCAGGGTGTGCGGCGAGAGCGGGCGCTCGATGCCGGCGACCCGGGCATGGTGCTTGATGCGGTACCAGAAGGCCTGGCGGGTCAGGGGGCGGTCGCCGCGCCCCGGGAAGAGCGCCGGACGCGAGGGATCCTGCATCAGGGCGGCGCGGGCGGTGCGCAGGTAGCGCGAGAGCCAGTCGACGGCCTCTTCCCCCAGCGGCACCAGGCGGTCCTTGTCGCCCTTGCCGCGCACCCGCACCACGCCCTGTCGCAGGTTGACCGCCTCCACGGTGAGGCCCACCAGCTCCGAGACCCGCAGCCCCGCCCCGTAGAGTACCTCCAGCATGGCGCGGTCGCGCAGCCCCAGGTCGGTGGTCAGGTCCGGGGCGGCGATCAACCGCTCCACCTCGGCCTCCTCCAGGGTCTCCGGCAGGGACGGGCGCACCCGGGGCAGGCGAACCTCGGCCAGGGGGTCACGCTCGAGGCGGCCCGTCTCCAGGGCCCAGCGGTAGAAGCGTCTCAGGCTCGACAGCAGCCTGGCATTGCTGCGCAGCCGATAGCCGGCCTCGCGGCGCTCGTCCAGCCAGGCGGGCAGCACCGCCGGCGTCGGGGCCAGCAGCGCCTCCTGACGCTCGGCCAGCCGTGCTGCCCAGGCCATCAGGTCGCGCCGGTAGGCGGCCAGGGTGTTGTCGCTCACCCCCTGCTCCAGCCACAGGGCGTCGAGGAAGGCCTCGAGGAGGGCACAGTCGTCGGCGTCGCTCATGGCGGGCTCCGGCGGGCAGGGTCCAGAAACAGCGGGACCCCGCCCCGCGGCTGCGGTGACGGGGTCCTGCGTTCGGGCCGGGGGCAGGCCCCGGCCCGACGGCACCGAGGCGGCTGCCTCAGGCCAGCTTTTCCTTGATGCGGGCGGACTTGCCGCTGCGCTCGCGGAGGTAGTAGAGCTTGGCCTGGCGCACGTCGCCGCGACGCTTGACGCTGATGGAATCGACCAGCGGGCTGTAGGTCTGGAAGGTACGCTCGACGCCGACGCCGTGGGAGATCTTGCGCACGGTGAAGGCGGAGTTCAGGCCGCGGTTGCGCTTGCCGATGACGACGCCTTCGAAGGCCTGCAGGCGCTCGCGGTTGCCCTCCTTGACCTTGACCTGGACGACCACGGTGTCGCCGGGGGCGAAGGCCGGGACTTCCTTGCTCATCTGCTCGGCTTCGAGCGCCTGGATCACCTTGTTCTTGCTGCTCATGATATGTAACTCCTTGATAACCTGACTCGCCGGTCGGCTTGGGATGCCGGCGAATCGTGATCCCGGCGCCCGAGCGAGCTCGAGAGCGCGGGAGATGATGGGTGACGCGGGCAAGCCTTCGGGCTCCCCGCACCGCCGCCCTGCCTACCTGGCCGTCAGGGCGTGTTCCTCGAGGTACTCCTCGAGCAGCTCGCGCTGCTCCTCGTCCAACGTCCTGCCCTCGAGCAGGTCCGGGCGCCGCTGCCAGGTGCGCCCCAGGGACTGCTTCAATCGCCAGCGCCGGATGGCGCCGTGATTGCCGCTGAGCAGGACCTCCGGCACCTGCCGCCCGTCGACCTCCTCCGGGCGGGTATAGTGCGGACAGTCCAGCAGCCCGTCGTTGAAGGAGTCCTCGACCGCGGAATCCTGGTGGCCCAGCACCCCGGGCACCAGCCTTGCCGCGGCGTCGATCAGCACCATCGCCGGCAGCTCGCCGCCGCTCAGCACGTAGTCGCCGATCGACCACTCCTCATCGATGTCGCTCTCCACCACGCGCTCATCGATGCCTTCGTAGCGACCGGCCACCACCACCAGCGGCGGGCCGGACGCCAGTGCCTGCACGCCGGCCTGGTCGAGCCGTCGCCCCTGGGGCGACAGGTAGACCACCCTGGGGCGCTGCCCGGTGGCCTGCTCGGCCCTGGCCCTGGCGGCGTGGATCGCCGCGCGCAGGGTGTCGACCTTCATCAGCATCCCGGGGCCGCCGCCGTAGGGGCGGTCGTCCACGGTGCGATGGCGGTCGGTGGCGTAGTCGCGCGGGTTCCAGAACTCCAGCGCGATGCGCCCCTTCTCCACCGCCCGACCGGTGACGCCGTGGCGAGTGATCGCCTCGAACATCTCCGGGAACAGCGAGACGACGCCGACCCACATGGCCTGATCCGGGTCGCGTCCGGGTGCGTCCTGTGCCGGCGACGGGGCATCCATCAGAAGTCGGGATCCCAGTCGACGGTCATCACGCCGCCCTCGAGGTCCACCTCGAGGATCACCTCCTCGGGGAGGAAGGGCAGCAGCCGCTCGCGGGCGTCGATGGCATCCGCCTCGAGGCTCCCCTTCACCACCATGACGTCGTTGGCGCCGGTCTCGAAGAGGGAGTCGATGCGGCCCAGCACCTGGCCGTCGCGGGTCACGACCCGCAGGCCTTCCAGCTCGTGCCAGTAGAAGTCGTCGCCGGTAAGCTCGGGCAGCTCGGCCTTGGCCAGCAGGATCTCGGCGCCGGCCAGCGCCTCGGCGGCCTCCCGGGTGTCGCAGCCCTCGACCTGGGCCACCAGGCCCTTGCCGTGGCGACGCCCCTGCAGGAGACGGCGGCGCGTCAGGCGTTCGCCCTGCCTTACCACCCATTCGGGGTAGTCGAGGATGCCCTCCATGGGGCTGGTGTACGAGTACACCCTGAGCCAGCCCTTCACGCCATAGGGGCTGGTCAGCTTTCCCAGCACCACATGATCGTCGGCGGGCTGCTCCCTGGTGGATTCGCTCATCGACGACCTCGGAACCGAGACAACCATCACGTCAGGCCTCAGGCCTGCTTGCGTGCTTCCTTGACCAGCTCGGCGACGCGGCCGGAGAGCTGGGCACCCTGGCTCTGCCAGTGGGCGATGCGGTCGAGGTCGATGCGCAGACGCTCTTCCTGGCCGCGGGCGACCGGGTTGAAGAAGCCGAGACGCTCGATGAAGCGGCCGTCGCGGGCGTTGCGGGAATCGGTAACGGTCAGGTGGTAGAAGGGACGCTTCTTGGCGCCACCACGAGCCAGACGAATGGTAACCATGGCCTAGTCTGTCCTTCGGTTGAGTTGAATTCGGTCACGACGATGACCGCGCCATTCGCGGTCCTGCCAGTGAAGACGCAGCATTCTACGGAAAACAGCCCCGCTTGGGAACCTTTTTCGGGCGTACCGCAGGGGCCTTGCCGATGAAAGCACCGCTCAAGGCTTTCCCGGCGCCTTTCGCAATCCCCGCATGGCTAACTAGAGAGCCCCAGGGCTTACCGCCAGGGCATCCCGCCGGGGCCACCCATGCCCCCCATGCCGCCGGGACCCCCGGGGCCTCCCGGGCCGCCCATCATGCCGGACATGCCGCGCATCATCTTCTGCATGCCGCCCTTCTTGCCCGCCTTCTTCATCATCTTCTGCATCTGCTTGTGCTGCTTGAGCAGGCGGTTGAGGTCCGGCACCTGCAGGCCGGCGCCGGCGGCGATGCGCCGCTTGCGCGAGCCGTTGATGATCTCGGGACGGCGGCGCTCCTGGGGCGTCATGGAGTTGATCAGTGCCTCGAGCTTGCCCAGCTCCTTCTCGGGGCCGGGGCCCTGGGCCATCTCCGCCATCTGGCCCATGCCGGGCAGCTTGCCCATCAGGCCGCCCATGCCACCCATCTTCTTGAGCTGCTGGAGCTGGTCGCGGAAGTCCTCGAGGTCGAAGCCCTGGCCCTTCTTGACCTTCTTGGCCAGCTGCTCGGCCTTGCCCTTGTCGACGGTGCGCTCGGCCTCCTCGATCAGCGACAGCACGTCGCCCATGCCGAGGATCCGCGAGGCGACGCGATCCGGGTGGAAGGGCTCCAGGGCATCGACCTTCTCGCCCACGCCCATGAACTTGATCGGCTTGCCGGTGATATGGCGCACCGAGAGCGCCGCACCGCCGCGGGCGTCGCCGTCGGCCTTGGTGAGGATCACGCCGGTCAGCGGCAGCGCCTCGTGGAAGGCCTTGGCGGTGTTGGCGGCGTCCTGGCCGGTCATGGCATCGACGACGAACAGGGTCTCCTGGGGCGAGACGGCCTGATGCAGCGCCTGGATCTCGTCCATCATCGCCTCGTCGATGGCCAGGCGACCGGCGGTGTCGACGAGCACCACGTCGTGGAACTGGATCCTGGCGTGCCTGATCGCCGCCTGGGCGATCTCCACCGGCTTCTGGTCGGAGCGCGACGGGAAGAAGTCGACCTCGACCTCGCGGGCCAGGGTCTCGAGCTGGTCGATGGCCGCCGGGCGATAGACGTCGGCGGAGACCACCAGCACCTTCTTCTTCTCGCGCTCACGCAGGTAGCGCGCCAGCTTGGCCACGGAGGTGGTCTTGCCCGCGCCCTGCAGGCCGGCCATGAGCACCACCGCCGGCGAGCCCTTGAGGGTCAGGCCCTCGTTGGCCTCGCCCATGGTCGCCTCGAGCTCCTGCTGGACGATCTTGACGAACTGCTGGCCCGGCGAGAGGCTCTTGGAGACCTCCTGGCCCACGGCGCGCTCGCGCACCCGCTCGATGAAGTCCTTGACCACCGGCAGGGCAACGTCGGCCTCGAGCAGCGCGCGGCGGACCTCGCGCAGCGTCTCCTTGACGTTGTCTTCTGTCAGGCGCGCCTGACCCTTGATCGACTTGAGCGTCTGCGACAGGCGCTCGCTGAGATTCTGGAACATTGGCCTCTCCACATGTGCGACGGCCGGAAGGTTGAAAGCGATTATACGCGCTGTGGCCGCGACTCTCCATGCGCCCGGACCGGCGACCCGGGACGAGGTGCCGCAGGCCTCTCCCTGTGCGCCGCGCGGGGGATTGGGTATAGTAGCCGCACGCGACACAGGCTGATGCCATCCATTCTCACCGGCGCACGGATCGCAAACCCATGCAGGCGCTTCTCCTGGCCGTCCTGGCCTTTCTGCTCTATCTTGCCGCCGCCTCCTGGCAGGGGCTGACGCTGACCCGTCGGGTCGCGCCGCGCCCGATGCTGGTGCGCGGGCTGGGGGCGCTGGGCCTGCTTTGCCACCTGCCGCTGGTCGCCGGACTGTTCGGCCAGGACGCCCAGGTGCTGCCCGGGCTCTACGCCAGCATGGTGATGCTCGGCGCCATGGCGGTGGCGGTGCTGCTGGTGGCCAGCCTGTTCAAGCCGGTGCTGGGTGCCGCGGTCGGCGTGCTGCCGCTGGCGGGGGCCGCCCTGCTGCTGGCCGCCCTGGCCCCGGCGCCGCTGCCCAGCAAGGGCCTGCCCCCCGGGGTGGCGCTGCACGCGGTCAGCTCGCTGCTCGCCTTCGCCGTGCTGGCCATCGCCGCCGTCCAGGCGGTACTGCTGGGGCTGCAGAACCGCGCCCTGCGCCAGCACCACGTGCATGGCATCGTCCAGGCCCTGCCCCCGCTGACCACCATGGAGCGGCTGCTCTTCGAGCTGATCTGGACCGGCATGGCGCTGCTGACCCTGTCGATCCTCAGCGGCTTCCTGTTCCTCGACAACATGTTCGCCCAGCACCTGGCGCACAAGACGATCCTGTCGCTGGCCGCCTGGGTGATCTTCGCCACCCTGCTGTTCAGCCACCATCGCCTGGGCTGGCGCGGCATGCGCGCCGTGCGCTGGACCCTGAGCGGCTGCGCGGTGCTGCTGCTCGCCTACTTCGGCAGCCGCTTCGTGCTGGAGGTGCTGCTCGGCCGCGGCTGAGCGGTCGCGGCATCGCCTTGACACCGCGCCCACCCCTCCCGTCAAATCGAGCCTGATCCGCGACCGAGGACCCTACGACTTGAGCGACGACTTCCCGCTGGGATTGCTGTTCGGCCTGCTGTTCCTGCTACTCTGCCTGTCCGCCTTCTTCTCGAGCTCCGAGACCGGCATGATGTCCATCAACCGCTACCGCCTGAGCCACCAGGCGAACAGCGGTGAGTCGCGCGCCCAGCGGGTACTGCGCCTGCTCGCCAGGCCGGACCGGCTTATCGGCGTGATCCTGATCGGCAACAACCTGGTCAACAACCTGGCGGCCGCCATCGCCACCGTGCTGGCCATCCACTTCTTCGGCGAGGTGTCGGGGCCGGCCATCGCCCCGCTGGTCCTCACCATCGTGATCCTGATCTTCGCCGAGGTGGGCCCCAAGACCTATGCGGCGATCAAGCCGGAGCGCATTGCCTACCCTGCCTCGCTGATCCTCGAGCCGCTGCTCAAGCTGCTCTACCCGCTGGTATGGCTGGTCAACGCCATCTCCAATGGCCTGCTGCGCCTGCTGGGGGTCAAGAACATCGACGGCAACGCCGACAACCTGACCCGCGACGAGCTGCGCACCGTGGTGCACGAGGCGGGCACCCTGATCCCGCGCCGCCACCAGGCGATGCTGCTGTCGATCCTCGATCTCGAGAACGTCACCGTGAACGACATCATGGTGCCGCGCCATGAAGTGATGGGCCTCGACCTGGACGACGACCTGGAGGAGATCCTCACCCAGATCCGCACCAGCCAGCACACCCGCCTGCCGGTCTACAAGGGCGATATCAACAACATCATCGGCATGCTGCACCTGCGCAACGCGGCGCGCTTCCTGACGCGCACCGAGGTCACCAAGGCGGCCATCGTCCAGGAGGCCCGGGAGCCCTACTTCATCCCCGAGTCGACCCCGCTGCACACCCAGTTGCTCAACTTCCAGAAGCAGAAGCGCCGCATCGGCATCGTGGTGGACGAGTACGGCGACGTGGAGGGGCTGGTGACCCTGGAGGATATCCTCGAGGAGATCGTCGGCGAGTTCACCACCGACGTGGCCGGCATGGACGAGGGGATCCACCCCCATGACGACGGCAGCTTTGTGATCGAGGGCACCGCCAGCATCCGCGACATCAACAAGGCCCTGGGCTGGGAGCTGCCCACCGACGGCCCCAAGACCCTCAACGGCCTGATCCTGGAGCACCTGGAGGGCTTCCCCGAGGGGCCGGTGTCGCTGCAGCTGAGCGGCGTGCGCATGGAGATCCAGGAGGTGCATCACAACCTGATCACCGCGGCGCGCTGCTGGCAGGCACCGCGGCGGCGCTGACACGCGCGAGGCCGTAGACGCGAATGGCAAGAACGGCAGCGAAAGCCGCCGAGCTCAGTGGCGCTGGGCCGGGTGGGCCTCGACGGGGCAGGCCCAGGCATCGCCCTCCGCCTTGAGGTAGCGCACCCTCAGCTCCAGCCGCCGCCGGGTGGCGGCGCCCGGCGAGAGCGGCTCCCCCATCCGCAGCGCCACCCGGGCACGCAGCCGCCGCGGCGGGCCGCTCAGCGCCGGGCCGTGGCAGCGGGAGGTCCAGGAGCCCCACAGCCCCGACAGGCTCGCCGGCACCACCGGCACCGGATCGCGGGCCAGGATCCGCTCCAGGCCGCGGCGGAAGTCCTGCACCTCGCCGTCCGGCGTCAGCCGCCCCTCGGGAAACAGCATCACCACCTCGCCTTCGCGAAGCGCGCGGCTGACCTCCTCCAGCGCCTGGCGCAGGTTGCCCGGGGCGTGGCGCTCCGACTCCACCGGGATCGCCCCCACCAGCCGGAACAGCCAGTTGAGCCATGGGGAGTCGTAGATCGGCTTGTCCATCAGGAAGCGCAGCGGCCGCCGGCAGGCGCCGCCCACCACCAGAGCATCCATGAAGCTGACATGGTTGCAGACCACCAGGGCGGCGCCCCGGCGCGGAATATGCTCCGCCCCCTCGATTCGCAGGCGATAGAGCAGGCGCACCATCAGGTAGACCAGCAGGCGCACCGCGGGGCGGGGCGCGCGCCCCACCCGCCAGGCGAGCAAGGCCACCGCCCCGCCGACCAGGGACCAGACGAGCGCCGACACCGGCCGGCCTACCGGGCCCGCAGGCCGGCCAGGATGGTGTCCAGCAGCTGGTCGAGCAGCTCGCCCACCTCCAGCGGCTGCCCCTGCCAGAACCCCAAGCGCTCGGAGAGGCCCAGCTGCACCAGGCCGTGGACGCTCCCCCACAGGGTGCGGGCCAGGCGCCGCGCCTCGAGGTCGTCCAGCGCCGGCTGGTACTCCTTGAGAGTCCCCTCCACGCGCACGAAGAGCGCCTCGATCATCTCGGTCTGGCGCTGGTCCAGCTCGCCCTCCTGGGCCAGCGGGTACTCGAAGAGCAGCTGCCAGCGGTAGACCTCGTCCTGGGCAAACTGCCAGTAGGCGCGGGCCAGGGCGCTCAGCCGCTGCTCCGGGGTGGCCTGCTCGGTCAGCGGCTCGATCCCCTCGCGCAGCCGCCCAAGGGTCTCGATGTTGACGTGCTGAAGCAGGTTGTGAAAGCTGCCGTAGAGCTTGAGCAGGGTGCTGGGGGCGCAGCCCACCTCCCGCGCCAGGGCTCGCAGCGACAGGGACTGCACCGGGTGCTCCTTGAGCCAGGCATCGCATGCCGCCATGACCTGGGCATGGAGCGCCTCGGGGGCATGCTGTCTGGGACGGGCCATCGATTCCTCGCAAGCCGGCACGGCAGTTGGGTCAAGGGCACCAAGGATACCCCACATCGAACACTGTTTTCGATACCCGATCCGGGGCGAAGGGCGACTTTCCTTCCGGAAGCCGACGCTTTCCCCGGCGCCCGCCCTTGGTTACCCTGACGCCTCCTCAGCACGGAGCCCCCATGGCCGGCCGACTGCATATCGCCCCGATCGACTTCCACGCCCTGCTGCCCGACCTGGTGGTGGACGCCCCGCTGGTGCAGAGCCCCAACCTGGCGCCGCGGCGCATGCTCTCGGCGATCCGCCTGGAGGCGGGACGCCCCCACCTGGGCCGCCTCTTCTGGGGCCTGACGCCGCCCTGGCTGAAGGTGCTCGACCACGCGCCCCACTGCGCCCGGGCGGAGTCGCTGGCCGAGCGTCCCATGTTCCGCGAGGCCTTCCATGCCCGACGCTGCCTGGTGCCGGCCACGGGGGTCTACGCCTGGAAGCCGCAGCCGCGCTTCAAGCAGCCCTTCCTGGTCACCCGGGTCGACCGGGGGCCGCTGCTGCTGGCCGCCCTGTGGTGCCGTTTCCACACCAGCCTGGCGGAGCACACCGACTCCCTGGCGCTGATCACGGTGCCCAGCAACCCCCTGCTCGCCCCCCTCACCGACCGCCTGCCGGCGATCATCGCCCCCGCCGCGGCGCGGCGCTGGCTCGACCCCGGGACGCCGGCCGAGGCGGCCATGGCGCTGCTGACGCCAGCGCCCGGGGAACTGTTGGGCGCTTTCCCGGTATCAAGACGAGTGAATCATCCGGCCAGTCAGGACGCCGCCTGTGCCCACCCCGTGGGGCCCATGCTGCGCCAAGACGCCTGAGCCGCCATCGCTGTCCAAGGAGAGACCATGTTGCCTGCCCTGCTCACCGCCCCCCGCCGGCGGTTGCTGTCCCTGGCCCTGCTCGCCCTCGTGGCGTTCACCACCCAGGCACCGGCCGAGCCCGCCGACGAGATCGCCGAGGCCACCACGCCGCGGGTGAGCCCCCATGACGAGCGCGACTACCGCGTGCTGACCCTGGAGAACGGCCTCACCGCCCTGCTGGTCAGCGACCCCGAGGCCGACAAGGCGGCGGTGTCGCTCAACGTCTCGGTGGGCAGCGCCCAGGACCCGGCCGACCTCCCCGGCCTGGCCCACTTCCTCGAGCACATGCTGTTCCTGGGCACCGAGCCCTTCCCCGAGGCGGACGCCTACCAGGGCTACCTCACCCGCCACGGCGGCAGCCACAACGCCTTCACCGCGCCCCGGGACACCAACTACTTCTTCGATATCGACCCCGATGCCCTGGAAGGCGCCCTGGACCGGTTCAGCCAGTTCTTCGTCGCCCCGCTGTTCAACGCCGGGCGCCTGGAGAGCGAGCGCAACGTGGTGCACTCCGAGTACCAGGCCCGCCTGCGTGACGAGGGACGCCGCGCCAACGACGTGCTCAACCGGCTGCTCAACCCCGAGCACCCCTACACCGGTTTCGCGGTGGGCAGCCGCGAGACCCTGGCCGACCCGGCCGAGGGGGAGGCGAGCCTGCGCCAGCGGGTCATCGACTTCTACGAGACCTACTACGGCGCCGGGGTCATGCAGCTGGCGGTGGTCGCCCCCCAGCCGCTGGAGGAACTGGAGCCGCTGGTCGCCGAGCGCTTCGCGGCGGTGGAAGACCGCGGCCAGGAGCGCCCCGTCATCGAGGCTCCGCTGGTCGCGGAGGGCACCCTGCCCCGCCGCGTGGCGATGCAGTCGCTGCGCGACAGCCAGGAGCTCTCCTTCCACTTTCCCATTCCCGACCCGGAGGCGGAGTACCGCACCAAGCCCGTCGACCTGATCGCCCACCTGCTGGGCGACGAGGGCGAGGGCAGCCTGCTCGCGCTGCTGCGCGAGGCGGGCTGGGCCGATGGCCTCTCCGCCGGTGTTTCCCGCGGCGACGGCAAGGACGCCCTGTTCACGGTCAGTGTCAGCCTGACCCCGGAAGGCGCAGAGCGCCGCGACGCCATCGAGGCGAGCCTGTTCGACGCCATCGAGGCGATCCGCGAGGCCGGCCCCGAGGCGTGGCGCTACACGGAGCAGGCGCGCCTCGCCGAACAGAGCTTCCAGTTCCAGCAGCGCGGCTCGGCGCTGCAGGACGCCATGAGCCTGGCCATGAACCTGGCGCGCTTCCCGGTGGAGGACGTGCAGTACGCCCCCTACCGCATGGACGGGTTCGAGCCCGAACGCACCCGGGAGTACCTCGCGGCCCTGACCCCCGACAACCTGATCCGCCTCTACAGCGCCCCGGACGTCGAGGGCGAGCGGACCACCCCCTGGTTCGACACCCCCTGGCGCGACGACGAGGTCGATGGCGATGCCGAGCCCCTGGCGAGGCTGGCGCTGCCCGAGCCCAACCCCTATATCGCCGAGGACCTCGACCTGCGCGAGGCGCACGAAGAACGCCCGGAACAGCGTCTCGAGGCGCCCGGCTTCGCCTTCTGGCACAAGGCCGACGCCGACTTCGACACGCCCAAGGTGGAATGGCGCTTCAGCCTGCAACATCCCCGCGCCGCCGAGGCGCCCCGGGAGGCGGCGCTTGCCCGGCTGCTGGCGAGCTGGCTCGAGGACAGCCTCAACGAGGCGCTCTATCCGGCGCGCCTGGCCGGCCAGGGGGTCGAGGCCTACGCCCACGCCCGCGGCATCACCCTGGCCTTCTCCGGCTGGCGCGACCGCCAGGAGGCGGTGATGGAAAGGGTCATTGAGCAGCTTCAGGAGGGCGAGATCGCCCCCGCCACCTTCGAGCGGGTGCGCTATCGCCTGCAGCGCAGCTGGCGCAACGCCCCCCAGGACTCGCTGCACCGCCAGGCGAGTCGCACCTTGCACGAGGCGCTGGTGCGCCCGCAGTGGCCCAGCGCGGCGCTGCTCGAGGCGAGCGACGGGCTCGAGGTCGAGGACCTGCGGGAGTTCCGCGACGCCTTCCTCGACGAGCTGCGGCTGGAGGCCATGGCGGTGGGCAACCTGGAGGCCGAGGAGGCCGACGGCATCGCGCGGCGTGTCGCCGAGGCCCTCTCGCCGACCCTCTCCGCCGAGGCGATTCCCGACCTGGAGCCGCTGGACGCCAGCGCGGAGCTCCCCGACCTGACCCCGCACACCGAGCGCCAGGAGTCGGTGCTGCTGCGCTACCTGCAGGGGCCCGACCGGTCGCTGGAGAGTCAGGCGCGGCTGGCGCTGCTCGGGCAGCTGATCGACACCCCCTTCTACCAGCGGCTGCGCACCGAGCAGCAGCTCGGCTATGTGGTCAACGCCGGCTACTCGCCGCTGCTGGACGCCCCCGGCCTGGCCCTGCTGGTGCAGTCACCGGAGACCGAGAGCGAGGCGATCGGCGAACATATCGACGCCTTCCTCGATGACTTCGAAGGGACCCTTTCGACGCTGGAGGAGGATGACCTGGCCACCTATCGCCAGGCGGTGCACGCCGAACTGACCCGGCGCGACACCAGCCTATCCGGGCGCACCGACCGGCTGTGGCGCGCCCTGGCCTACGGCGACACCGACTTCGACCGCCGCGAGCGGCTGGCCGAACGGGTTCTCGCGGTGAGCCCGGACGAGCTGCGCCAGGCCTGGCAGGCGCTGCGTGAGGCGCCGGCGGTGCAGGTCGCCTTCGACCCGGGCGACGAACCCGACGACGTGCTGGCGCTCACCGAGCACCTGGTGGCACTGCCGGAAGACGATAACGGCTGAGGCGTGAGACGCCAGGAGTGAGAGCCGCCGGGGGCAGGACCGCAAGGGCCTGCCCCCGGCGCGTTTCCGCGGGCGGTGTCAGCCCGCCTCGAAGGCCTGGGGCGGCAGGATCGCCTCGACATGCATCACCAGCTCCTCGAGCACCTGGCGATCGCGGTCGGAGAGCTCGACCCGATTGAGCCGCTCGATCTCCCGGGCGAAGCCCTTGAGGGTGAGGCTCGCCACCTCGGGATCGTTGAGGCGCGCCCAGCGGTAGGCCTCCCACTGCGCCAGCTCCTCCCCCTCTAGGGTCTCGGGGAAGCTGCGCGCCCGGTAGCGGAACAGCATCTCCTCCAGCCGCGGGTCCTGGAAGGCGAAGCGCGCCCCCACCAGGTCCCAGGGGTCGGTGTCGCGCACCCGCTGCATCTGGGCCCTGTCCGCCGGCGAGAAGAAGCCGCCGGCATAGAGCATCAGATCGGGGTCGTTGGGCCCCGCGGGGGGCGGCTCGGCGAACGCTTCGGCGGCCTTCGCCGCCGCCTCGGGGTGGCCGGAGAGGCGCTTCCAGTGGGCGCGGCAGGCGGCCAAGTCCAGGCCCAGTCGCGCCACGATCTCGCCGTACTGCCCCTTGCGCTCCCCCGTCGCATCCTTGAGCGCGGCGGCCGGGAAGAGCACCGGGCACTTGTTGACGTGGATCACCTTGAGCGGGATGCGCTCGGCGCCCTCGGCGAGGTCGTCGTTGCTGACGAAGACCCGCTGGCGGATCTGCTCGGCGGAGAGCTCCAGCAACGGCGCCGGGTCCACCGAGAGGTCGTAGACGACCACGCCGTTGGGGTTGGAGGGGTGCTCGGCCAGCGGCATCACCAGGGCGGCGCAGCCGCGGCTGGCCGGGTAGCGCCGCGAGATGTGCAGCAGCGGCTTGCGGCCGGGCACGTCGATCAGCTTGCTCACCGCCCGCTTGCCGCGCATCCCGAGCAGGTGGTCGAAGAGGTGGGCGTTGGCCTCGCGCAGGCGCCGGGCCAGGGCGATGGTGGCGCGCACGTCGGCCAGGGCGTCGTGAGCCCCGGCGTGCTCGATGCCATTGGCGGCGGTGAGGTCCTCGAGGCGGAAGCTGGGGGCACCATCCTCGCGGCGCGGCCACTCGAGCCCCTCGGGGCGCAGCGCATGGAAGGCGCGCACCACGTCGATCAGGTCCCAGCGGGAGTTGCCGTTCTGCCACTCCCGGGCGTAGGGGTCGAGCAGGTTACGGTAGAAGAGGTGGCGGCTCACCTCGTCGTCGAAGCGCACGCTGTTGTAGCCCACCGAGCAGGTGCCCGGCTCGCTCATCAGCGCCTCGATGCGGCCGGCGAACTCCGCCTCGGGCACCCCGCGGCGCCGCGCCTGCTGGGGCGTGATGCCGGTGACTAGGCAGGCCTGGGGGTGGGGCAGGAAGTCATCGGCGGGCCTGCAGTACCAGGTGACGGGCTCGCCGATCTCGTTGAACTCGGCGTCGGTGCGGATCGCGGCGAACTGCGCGGGACGGTCCCGCCGCGGGTCGGCACCGAAGGTCTCGTAGTCGTGCCACAGGAAGCTCTGCGGGGCGTCGGGCGGCGCCATGGGCTAGGTCTCTCCGGCAGTCGGCATGGGCGGCCAGCCTAGCACAGCCCCGCGACTCGCTCAGCTGGCCGGCTCACCCCGGCGAGCCCTTGGGCAGGGTGACGTTGAGCTCCAGCACCGAGCAGTTGTCCTCGCTGTCGAGGCTGATGTTGATGGCATCGTCGTCCACCTGGACATAGCGCCGGATCACCTCGAGCAGCTCGCGCTCGAGCATCGGCATGTAGTCCGGCTGCCCGCGCTGGCTGCGCTGGTGGGCGACGATGATCTGCAGCCGCTCCTTGGCGACCGACGCGGACTTCTTGCGCTCTCGCTTCAGGAATTCAAGCAGTTTCACCGACGACCTCCTCCGAACATGCGGCTCAGCAGACCCTTCTTCTGGAACTCGTGGAAGCGCAGCGGCACCTCCTCGCCGAGCAGTCGCGACACGGTATCGGTATAGGCCTGGCCGGCATCGCTGTCGGCGTCGTGGGTCACCGGTACCCCCTGGTTGGAGGCACGCAGCACCGCCTCGGACTCCGGGATCAGGCCGATCAGGTCGATGGCCAGGATCTCGCGGATATCGTCGAGGTTGAGCATGTCGCCGCTGTCGACCCGCAGCGGGTTGTAGCGGGTGATCAGCAGGTGCTCCTTGATGGGATCCTCGCCGCGCTCGGCGCGCCGGGTCTTGGAGGCGAGCAGGCCGAGGATGCGGTCGGAGTCGCGCACCGAGGAGACCTCGGGGTTGGTGACCACGATCGCCTCGTCGGCGAAATACATGGCCAGCTGGGCGCCGCGCTCGATCCCCGCCGGGGAGTCGCAGAGGATGTAGTCGAAGTCCTTGCTCAGGGTGTCGAGCACCTTCTCGACGCCCTCCAGGGTCAGGGCATCCTTGTCGCGGGTCTGGGAGGCCGGGAGGATATGCAGGTTGTCCACGCGCTTGTCGCGGATCAGCGCCTGGCTCAGCCCCGCCTCGCCCTGGATGACGTTGACCAGGTCATAGACCACGCGCCGCTCGCAGCCCATGATCAGGTCGAGGTTGCGCAGCCCGACGTCGAAGTCGATGACGACGGTCTTGTTGCCGCGCAGCGCCAGGCCGGTGGCGATGGCCGCCGCGCTGGTTGTCTTGCCGACGCCTCCCTTGCCGGAGGTCACAACGATGATCTTGGCCAAGAGTCGCTTCCTGTCGTGTCGTTGAAGTGGTTCGGGCGATCGACCTTGCCGGCTCAGGCGAGCGCGGCGATGCCCAACTGGTCTCCGTCCAGGCGCACCTGCACCGCGGTGCCCAGCAGGCGGCGGTCGATGTCCTCGAGGCGCTTGTAGTTGCCGGCCACCGAGAGCAGCTCGGCGTGGAGCTCGCGGCAGAAGATGCTGGCCAGGGGGTCGCCGTGGATGCCCGCCAGGGCCCGGCCGCGCAGGGCTCCGTAGACGTGCACGCTGCCGGCGGCGAGGACCTCGGCGCCGGCGTTGACCGAGCCCACCACCACCAGGTCGCCCTCGGGCGCGGTGATCTGCTGACCCGAGCGCACGGTGCCGCGGAAGATGCGTCCGCCGCTGGTCACCCCCGGGGGCGCCTCGAGCTCGGCCGTCTCCTGCGGGGCGGCCTCGGCCTCGCCGGCCGCCACACTTTCCAGCCCGCGGCCTCGGCTCCCCTCCTGGGGCGGGAACCAGCCCAGGCCCAGGGCCCAGGCCGACTGCTTGATGGGGTCGCCCCCGCCGCGCACGGCCACCGGGAGCAGCTTGTGGGCGCGGCATACCGCACAGATGCGCTCCAGCGCGAGGTGGGGCTCGTCGAGCTTCTCCACGCTGAGCACCAGCGGAGTATGCTGGAAGAAGGCCGGCGACTGGCTGAGCTTGCCGGCGAGCTGCTCGCGGATTCGCTCGGGGTCGGCGCTCGACAGCTCCATGACCGTCATCGGCAGCATGCCCCCCTTGAAGGTGAAGGCCATGCGCTCCCTGTCCAGTTTGAGACTCATTGCCGAACTCCAGGTCGGGATGGTGAGGGTAGAGTCAAAGCTAAGCGACTCCCTGCTCCCCTGCAACTTCTCCATCATACGCCTGCCGTGGCGTCGCTGTCAGTGTCGCCAGCCGGCCACAGGTGCCGGCGGCACGCCTTTTCCCCAGGCGCGGCGCGTGCTTAGATAGTCCTCTTATAATGTCGCATAACGCTTCGGGTCGCGCGGCCCTCCGCGCGGCACCGCCTTCGCCAGGATGCCCCATGCCCGGACTCTTCCGTCGCCTCTTCGCCCCCCGTTGGCAGCACCCCGACCCCGGGGTGCGCCGCCAGGCCCTCGAGCGCCTCGATCCCGCCCGCGCCGACCAGCGCCAGGCGCTGGAGCAGCTGGCCCGGGACGCCGATCCCGGCGTGCGCACCGCCGCCCTGGCGCGGCTGGAGGACCCCGAGGGGCTGATCGCCCTGCTCGACGACGACGAGGCCCGCACGGTGGAGCTGGAGCGGCGCCTGACGGCGCTGATCTGCGGTCGAGAGGGTGGGCTGGAGCTCGCCGCCCGGGTCGCCATGGTGGGTCGGCTCGGCGACACGACCCTGCTCGAGGCGGTGGCCCTGGAAGGGGACAACCAGCAGCTGCGCCTGGCGGCGGTCGAACGACTCGACGACGAGGCGGCCCTGATCCGTCAGGCCTGCGACAACGGCATCGCCGCGGTGCGCCAGGCGGCGGCCGCCCGGGTCGAGAGCGACGAGGGGCTGGCGCGCCTGATGCGGGAAGCCAAGCGCGACCGCCAGGTGATGCGCCAGGCCCGCGAGCGTCTCAACCGTCGCCGCGCCGACGTCGCCGAGCTGGCCGCCGCGCGGGAGCGGCGCGAGTCCCTGTTGGCGACCCTGGAGCGCCACGCCGCCTCCCCCTGGGAGCCGCTCTACGCCGGCCGGCTGCGCCACCTGATGCGCGAGTGGCAGCAGCTCGAGGACACCCCCGAGGCAAGCCAGGAGCGTCGCTACCACGATGCCTGCCTGCGCTGTCGCAAGGTGATCGAGGACCACGAGGCCAGGGCCCGCGCCAGCGAGGCGGCCCAGCGTCACCGCGAGGATGCCCAGGAGGCCGGCGAGGGGCTGGTGGAGGCCCTGGAGGAGGGGCTCGAGGCGCTGGCGCGCGGCGAGACGGTGACCGCCCAGGACATCGACAGCCTGCGCGCCCAGAAGCGGCTGCTCGCCCATCGCTGGCAGGAGCTCGCCGACCGCCACCTGGTCGACGAGGCCCTGCGCCAGCGCTACGACGCCGCCCTGGCGCGCTTCGAGACCATCGCCGGGGCCTGGGTACGCCACAGCCAGCGCACCGGCGAGCTGGAGCGCGCCCTGGCCGACGGCGACGATGAGCGCCTCGCCTCGCTGCTCACGGCGATCGCCTGGCCCGAGGACCTGGCGCCCACGCCCCTGATGCGCCGCGTCCGCCAGGCCCTGGCACGGGAGAGCGAAGCGCAGATGGCCGGCGAGGAGGCTTCCGCCGACTGGCTCGAGCAGGCGCTCGACGAGCTCGAGCACCTGCTCGAGCGCGGCGCCTTCAAGCCCGCCAGTCGCCTGCATCAGCGCCTGCGCCAGCGCATGGAAGGGGGCGCCCCGGCCGCGCGGCGCCCCCTCGAGGCCCGCTTCAAGCGCCTGGGCGCGCGGCTCGCCGAGCTGCGCGACTGGCGCGGCTTCGTCGCCGGCCCCAAGCGCGAGCAGCTGGTCACCGCCATCGAGACCCTGGCCGACGACGAGGCCGCCGTGGAGGGCGCCCTCGACCGCCGCCACCGCCAGCTGGTCAAGGAGTGGAAGTCGCTGGGTGATGCCGCCGCCAACCGCGAGCAGTCCGGCCGCTTCCGCGCCGCCTCGGACCGTATCCACGAGCGCCTGGCTCCCTGGCGGGAGCGGCTGGATGCCGAGCGCCAGGCCAACCTCGCCACCCGCACCGCGCTGTGCGAACAGCTCGAGACGCTGCTCGACCACCCCGCCCAGGAGGCCGACCCCGACGCCCTGCGCGAGATCCGTGACCGTGCCCGCGACCAGTGGCGGCGCGCCTCGCCGGTACCCCGCGACCAGGCCGAGGCGATCGGGCGCCGCTTCGGCAGCATCCGCCACCGGCTCCAGGCGCTGATCGACCAGCGCGCCCGGGAGATCGCCGAGGCCAAGCGGGGGCTGATCGAGGAGGCGCGTACGCTCGCCACGGCCGAGATGCCCCCCGCACGGCGCGCCGAACAGGCCAAGGCGCTGCAGCGGCGCTGGCGCGAGCTGGGGCGCGCCCCCAAGGGCGAGGAGCAGGCGCTGTGGCGGGAGTTTCGCGGCCTCTGTGACACCATCTTCGCCAGCCGCGAGGCGGCCCGGGACGACCAGGCACGGCGCGCCCGGGAGCGCCAGGACGCCATGCAGGCGCTGATCGACCGCATCGACGCCTGGCAGCCGACCCGCCGCGACGACGAGGCGGTGCTGGCCCGCGCCATCGACGAGGCCGCCGCCCTCGAGCCGCTGCCCGGCGGGCGCCGCAGCGAGGGCATGCGCCGGCGCTGGTCCGGCATCGTGCGGGCCCGCCGCGAGCGCCTGGAGCGCCTGGCGGTGGCCGAGCAGGTGGAGGCGTGGCACGAGGTACGCCCGCTGCTCGAGGCGCACCTCATGGCCGACGCCGAGAGGCTCGGCGGCGACGAGGCCCGGGAGGTGGCGCTGCCCGAGGGGCTCTCCCTGGGCGACGATATGCGTCGCGCCCACGCCCGTCGCAACGCCGCCCGCCTCGACCCGCCGGCCCCCGAGGCGGTGGCGGAGCGTCTGGCGCGTGTGCGCGTCCACCTCTCGCTGCTGGCCGTGGGCAGCGTCAGCCAGCGCGACGACCCGCTGCGCCTGGCGATCCAGGTCGAGCGGCTCAACGAGAACCTCGGCCGCGAGCCGTCCCGGGCCGAGGAGGTGCGCGGCGTGCTCTGCGAGCTGCTGGCGGCGGGCCCCGTTTCCCCCGCGCAGTGGGAGCGCGAGGTGGGCGAGCTGGACCGCATGCTCGAGCGCCTGGCCCAGCTGCCACCTCCCTGATCCCGCCGGCCCCATAACGCAGGAGCGCGAGGGGATCTCCCTCGCGCTCCGCTGGCGTCCCGGCCCGCAGACCGGGCCTGGCGGCGGGCCTCAGCCCATGAACTGGCCGCCGTTGATGTCGATGTTGGCGCCGGTGATGAAGCCGGACTCCTCGTCGGCCAGGTAGGCCACCAGGCGACCGATCTCCTCGGGCTTGCCGAAGCGTTTCACCGGGATGGTCTCGCGGATCGACTCGCGCACCTTCTCCGGGATCTTCATGATCATGTCGGTGCCGATATAGCCCGGCGACACCGTGTTCACGGTGATGCCCTTGGTGGCGGTCTCCTGGGCCAGGGCCATGGTCAGGCCGTGCATGCCGGCCTTGGCGGCCGAATAGTTCACCTGCCCGAACTGGCCCTTGCGGCCATTGATCGAGGAGATGTTGATGATGCGGCCGTACTGCTTCTCCAGCATGCTCTCGATCACGCTGCGGCAGGTGTTGAAGACGCTGTTGAGGTTGGTGTCGATGACCTCGTGCCACTGCTCGGGGGTCATCTTCTTCATGGTGCCGTCGCGGGTGATGCCGGCGCAGTTGACCAGCACGGCGATGGGGCCATGTTTCTCCTCGATCTCCTTGACGCCCTTCACGCAGGCGTCGTAGTCGGCCAGGTCGATGCCGGAGATGTCGATATTGTCGAAGCCGGCGGCCTTCTGCTCCTCGAGCCAGGCCTTGGCCTTCTCCGGGTTGCGATAGCCGGCCACGACCTTGTAGCCCTCGGCGGCCAGAGAGCGGCAGATCGCGCTGCCGATACCACCGGTTCCCCCGGTCACCCAGGCGACGTGTGATGAATTGGCCATTAGTACCTCCCTGATGATAATGATGCTGCGTCCCGACCCTGCCGGCCGGCACCACATTGTTCTCGGTCAAGCTGTCATCTTCATGACAGCATGGTCAGTATGGCCCAAGGGCGGCATGAGGGACGAGCGTTTGAGGTCCACGCTTGACTAAAGGCGAACACCCTGTAGAATATGCCCCACGTCGATGCGGGGTGGAGCAGCCTGGTAGCTCGTCGGGCTCATAACCCGAAGGTCGTCGGTTCGAATCCGGCCCCCGCTACCAAA
>JBKHEO010000036.1:0-19958 GCA_046540755.1 Halomonas sp.
CAAGCTGCAGAAGCGACCGGTGCGGCGCTGAAAGCTGGAAGCTGGAAGCTGGAAGGCAGCGTGATTCCGCTAACTCCGGGGTTAAGGTTTTTCTTCCAGCTTCAAGCTTAAACCCGCGAAGCGGGCGTTCTTACGGCTCCGGGCGAAGCCCGGTCATTGCGCCGTCCACCCCAGGTCGATGTTCCAGCTGGCACCGGTGACGGCGCCGGCGGCATCGGAGGCCAGGTAGGCCACCAGCTCGGCCACCTCGGCGGGCTCGATCAGGCGCTTGACGGCGGCATTCTTGAGCATGATCTGCTCGATCACCTCCTGCTCCGGCATGCCGTGCATCTTCGCCTGGTCGGCGATCTGGTTGTCCACCAGCGGCGTCTTCACGTAGGCCGGGCAGATGGCGTTGGCGGTGATGCCCTGGGCGCCCCCCTCCAGCGCGGCGGTCTTGGTCAGGCCGATCATGCCGTGCTTGGCGCTGATATAGGCCGACTTGCCCGGCGATGCCACCTGGGCGTGAACCGAGGCGATGTTGACGATGCGCCCCCAGCCGTTCTCGCGCATGGAGGGCCAGGCCGCCTGGGAGAGCAGGAAGGGTGCGGTCAGCATCAGGTCGATGATCTGGCGCCACTTCGCCTCGGGGAAGTCCTCGATGGGCGAGACATGCTGGATGCCGGCATTGTTGACCAGGATATCCACCCGGCCGAAGCGCTTGATCGCCTCGGCCACGGCCGCCTTGCACGCCTCGCCGTCGGTCAGGTCGGCCTGGAAGAAGACGGCCCCCGCCTGGTCGGCGACCTCCTGGCCGGCAGGGTTGAAGTCCACGGCCAGCACCTGGTGGCCCAGCGAGCAGAAGTGACGCACCACCGCCTCGCCGATGCCACTGCTGGTGCCGGTGACGAGGACAACGCGGGGGGGGACGGTACCGGACATTGACGACTCCTTGTTCGATTGAGGTTGACGGGAAGACCGCCCGCCCAGCATAAGGCGCAGGCGGCAGGCCGCGCCACCTCGGCGATGGTCGCGGATCAGGACGGCTCGTCGCGGGGATTGGTGGCTTCTTCCTCCTCCCGGGGTGCCATGATGCGCTCCATCAGTCGCTGGGCCAGGCGGCTGGCCGACTGCCGGGAGCGGACATCCCCCAGATCCTCCAGCAGCACCAGCCGCCAGCAGCAGACAGCCTCGCCCAGGGCCACCGCCTCCAGGGGGTAGCGTCCGGAGGGGAGCGAGAGCGTGGTGCGCGTCCCCGGCTCGGGCCCCGCCGCCACCTCGTCGGCGGGCAGCATCACCAGCCACAGCGACAGCGGGGTCACCAGGGCGCCCACCAACTGTTCGCCGTGCTCGGGCAGGCGATAGCACTGGAAGCAGAGGGCATCGGCGGCAAGGCGGGGATTGAAGTGGGGCTCGGTCTTGGCCTCGCGGAGGCAGGCGGTGGTCCAGGCGCGCGCCAGGTCGCGCAGCCGTTGATACTGCTCGGGCGTGAGGGCATGCATGGGTCTCTCCTCGACGGCGGGACGCCAGTATAGTGACTCTACCGCCGAGGGCCCAGCCGCCCTGCCGGCAGGCACGCCCAGCTGCTAGGCTGTCGCCACCATCCATCCCCCGGGAGCTCCCGATGAACGATACCGACCGCCTCACCCTCGCCCTGGAGATCGCCCGGGAGGCCGGCGAGCGGATCCGCGAGGCCCGCCAGCACCAGGACTTCGGCCAACGCTACAAGGAAGGCCAGGAGCTGGTTACCGACGTCGACGTCGCGGTGGACCGGCATATCGCCGAGCGGCTGGAGTCCGCCTTTCCCGGCGAGGCGAGACTCAGCGAGGAGCTCGCCCCGGATCGCGGCGACCTCGACGCCCGAGGCCCCCTGTGGGTGGTGGATCCCATCGATGGCACCGTCAACTTCGCCCACGGCCTGCGCCACGTGGCGGTCTCCATGGCCTTCCTGGTGGATGGCGAGTCCCGTATCGGGGTGGTGCATGCCCCCTTCCTGGGCGAGACCTTCACCGCCATCCGCGGCGCGGGCGCCTGGTGCAACGGCGAGCCGATCCATGCCAGCCGTCGCCGCGAGCTGGGTCGCAGCCTGGTCGGCACCGGCTTCCCCTATCGCCGTGACAGCCGCCCCCCGCTCCTGCGCCGCCTGGCCGCGGTGCTCGACCACTGCCAGGACGTGCGCCGCAATGGCTCCGCCGCCCTGGACCTGTGCGACGTCGCCTGCGGGCGACTGGATGCCTACTACGAGAGCGTGTCGCCCTGGGACTTCGCCGCTGGCTGGCTGATCGCCGCCGAGGCGGGCGCGCGGGTCGGCCACCTCTACCCCTGCCCCGAGGGCATTCCTCCGGCCCTCTTCGGCCACAACCTGCTGGTGACAAGCCCCGGCATCCACGCCGAGCTGGGGGAGCTGCTGCGCCGTGCCGACGCCGGCGATCTCGCAACACCCTAGTGCCGGGGGCGGCGAGCGCCGATAGCGCTCGCCAATGGCCCGCCTCGCCAGGGCCTATTGGCCATCGGGAGGCGACTCCGCGACAATGCATTCGGATTTTCACCTTCCAGAGCGCCCCGTGCGCGAGGAGAGCCCATGTTCGTGACCCTCTACGGCCGCCCCGGCTGCCCCTTCTGCATCTTCGCCAAGGATCTCGCCCAGCGCCTCGAGGCGGCCGGCGCGATCGACGGCTACCGATACATCGACATGGTCGCGGAGGGGCTGACCAAGGCCGACCTCACCGCCAAGGTAGGCCGGACCGTACATACCGTGCCCCAGGTGTTCCTCGACGACACCCCCATCGGCGGCTTCTCCGAATTCGACCAGTATGTCCGCGAACACGACCTGATGACCGCCGCCCAGCCCCAGTGATGCCTCTCGCCCGGCTGCGTGGTCCGGGCGTTGAAAGCCCCCTCGCCTCGACTGCCTATACTTCCCGCCAGTCACGACGACAAGGGAAGGAAGGGCGATGCAGAGGGAGGAGTTCATCCAGCAGCTGTGGCTGGATTTCATTCACCAGCACCCGGAGATCGGGGGCCTGCGGTTGTGGTCGGTCGACGCCCCCGCCGAGTATCTGGCGCTGCTGACCCTCAACCATCGCGAACACGGCATGGATGCCTTGCTTCCCTCCCTGAAGCGCTTCGGCTACCGCGTCCGCCATCGCCACGCCATGGCCGACCGCGGCCTGCTGGTCACCCTGCTGGGCGCCCCGGATGACGGGCCCTGGCTGGTGGTTGCCGAGCTACAGCTGAGCACCCTGGCCAGGGGGCCTCGGGCGCGGCTGGAGGGGCTGGTCAACCAGGCCAGCGAGTCGGCCCACCAGGGACCCAACCGGCTCTGCCGGGGCCGCCCCTGGCCGATGCCCGACTGGACCACCTACCAGGCGCTCCAGTGCGCCCACCCCCTGGCGGCGCTCCTGGCGGTCAACGGACCTCGGCTGCATCATGTGGGCTATGACTGCGGGCGGCTGGGCGACTCGCTGGCGTCCCTCGATACCGGTCTCGAGCAGGCCGGCTTCGCCGGTACCGATGACCGCCATCACGGGCTCTTCCCGATCTCGCCGCTGCTCGACTACCGCTTCTATCATGGTGGCTCGCGCCGGCTGCCCTTCGCCGAGGGCGACGAGCACCGCATCGAGACAGGTGGCCTGGCGTTGGTGCAGAAGTCGGTCAGCGCCCATCAGGAGCGCGCGGTGGAGCTGCTGCTGCCCCACCACACCCGCTGCGAGCTGTCGTGACCCGCTATCCACAGAATCTGTGGATAACGCTGTGCAACATCGCCGCTCACCCCTGACGCCATCGGGGGCCTGGCAGGATGGTCACAAAATCGCCACCCAAGAACGGGCGCGGCCCGGACGCTTGGCGTCCGGGCCGCGACGGCGGCAGGCAGGGCCCCGCTTCAGCCGAAGGTCATCTCCGGCACGTGATCGGGCACCACCAGCTTGCCCGCGGTCAGGGACTTGATCTCCTCCACGGAGACGCCCGGGGCGCGCTCCTTGAGGTGGAAGGCCCCCTCCTTGATCTCCAGGTAGGCGAGGTCGGTCAGCACCCGATTGATGCACCCGGCGCCGGTCAGCGGCAGGTTGCAGCTCTCGAGCAGCTTGGACTCGCCGTGCTTGGAGGCGTGGGTCATGGTGCAGATGATATTCTCCGCGCCGGCCACCAGATCCATGGCGCCGCCCATGCCCTTGATCAGTTTGCCGGGAATCATCCAGGAGGCGATGTTGCCGTTCTGGTCGACCTCGAAGGCGCCCAGCACGGTAAGGTCAACGTGGCCCCCACGGATCATGGCGAAGGATTCCGCGGAGTCGAAGATCGCCGCCCCGGGGCGCGCGGTGACGGTCTGCTTGCCGGCGTTGATCATGTCCGGGTCGACCTCTTCCTCGGTGGGGAAGCGCCCCATGCCGAGCAGGCCGTTCTCGGACTGCAGCATGACGTCGATGCCGTCGGGGATATAGTTGGCTACCAGGGTCGGGATGCCGATGCCGAGGTTGACGTAGAAGCCATCTTCCAGCTCACGCGCCACGCGCATTGCCATCTGTTCGCGAGTCAGTGCCATCTTGTTGCCTCTTTGTTCGGTGAGAAACGGTCGGGGTAAGCGGTCGCGTGGCGCGACTCAGGCCTCACGCACGGTGCGCTTCTCGATGCGCTTCTCGAAGGAGCCCTGGATGATGCGATCGACGTAGATCCCCGGGGTATGGATCTGGTCGGGCTTGAGCTCGCCCGGCTCGACGATCTCCTCGACCTCCACCACGGTGATCCTGCCGCAGGTGGCCGCCAGGGGGTTGAAGTTCTGGGCGGTGTCGCGGTAGACGACATTGCCGTAGCGATCGGCCTTCCAGCCCTTGACGATGGCGAAGTCGGCGTGGAACGCCTCCTCGAGGATGTAGTGACGACCGTTGAACTCGCGCACCTCCTTGCCCTCGCCGATCGGGGTGCCATAGCCGGTGGCGGTATAGAAGGCGGGAATGCCGGCACCGCCGGCGCGCATCTTCTCGGCCAGGGTGCCCTGGGGCGTGAGCACCACCTCGATCTCGTCGTTGAGCATCTGCTGCTCGAAGAGGGCGTTCTCGCCCACGTAGGAGGCGTAGATGCGCGATATCTGCTTGTCCTCCAGCAGCAGGCCGAGGCCGAAGCCGTCCACGCCGCAGTTGTTGGAGAGGATGGTGAGGTCCTTGACCCCGAGCCGCTTGATCTCGGCGATCAGGTTCTCGGGGATGCCGCAGAGGCCGAAGCCACCGGCGGCGACGGTCATGCCGCTCTCGATGCCTGCCATCGCCTCTGCATAGGAGTTCACGCGCTTGTCGAATCCGGCCATAAGACGCCTCGTGTTGTTGTGGCTGAAATGCTCGGGACTGAAGTCCCCGGAAAAGGATACCGGGTCGGTGAAGACTCGTCGCCCAGTGTTGTCCCCGGCGATATATTTGTTAAGTTTGTTTTTCTTATTGTTTGATCGGAAAGCCTCATCAATTGCACCTTCGTCGTAGAGCCTCGGGAGCCACCATGACCGTCAAGCAGCTGCGTGCCTTCCTCGCCGTGGCCAGGACCCTGAGCTTCACCCAGGCCTGCGAACACCTGCACCTCTCCCAGCCGGCCCTGAGCCTGGCCATCAAGGGGCTCGAGGAGAGCCTGGGCGGCCGCCTGCTGACCCGCAGCACCCGCAGCGTGCGGCTCACCCCGGAGGGCGAGTCGCTGGTGCCCCTGGCCAAGCACCTGCTTGCCGAGTGGGACAACACCGAGGAGCTGATGCGCCAGCGCTTCACCCTGCAGATGGGCCGCCTCGGCGTCGCCGCCATGCCCTCCTTCGCCGGCAACCTGCTGCCGCCGGCGCTGATGGCCTTCCGGCGCCGCTATCCGCGCATCAACGTCACGGTCCATGACGTGATCAACGAACAGGTGATCGACATGGTGCGCGACCGCCAGGTGGAGCTGGGGATCGCCTTCGAGCCCGAGGCCGTGGGCAGCCTGGCCTTCACCCCGCTGTTCCGCGACCGCTTCGTCGCCGTGGTGCCGCCTGACTCGCTGCTGGCGGGCCACGCGCGCCTGGGCTGGGAGACCCTGCTGACCCGCGACTTCATCGCCCTGCAGCGTCCCTCCATGGTGCGTCGCCTGCTCGAGCAGCAGCTGGGTGCCGAGGGCATGAGCCTGCCCACGGCCTTCGAGAGCCACCAGCTGGCCACCGTGGGGCGCATGGTGGCCAGCGGCCTCGGCGTGAGCGCGGTGCCCTCGCTGTGCCGACGCCAGATGGAGGAGCTGGGTGCCCGCTGCCTGCCCCTGGAGGGGCCGGTGATCGAGCGCGCCGTCGGCATCCTGGTGCAGGGCGAGCTCTCCACCGCTGCCCTGGCGCTCCGCGAGGTGGTCCTCGACACCCTCGGCACGCCGCCCGCCGAATAAGCCGGAGGGGGGTGGCCGCACCGCTGGGCAGCCGTCGGGGGATCCTTTAGCATTACCCGAACTGGCACATCCAAGGGAGTCCTGCATGTCGATCCTCAGGGGCCTCGTCAGCCTCGTGCTGCTTGTCCTCACTACCGTCCTGTGGGGCATCCCGCTGATCCTGCTGACCCTGGTCAAGGTAGTCACCCCGGGGCGCCGGCTGCGCCGACGGGTGCTGCGAGCACTGAACTGGGTGGCGCTCAACTGGATCGGCAGCAACCTGTGGTGGATCCGGCGCTGGATCGCCCCCCGCCTGGACTTGCGGCTGCCCGAGGGACTCTCCCCGGATCGCTGGTGGCTGGTGCTCTCGAACCACCGCAGCTGGACCGATATCTTCCTGCTGTTCCTGGCCCTGCATCGACGCATCCCGATGCCCCACTTCTTCGTCAAGCGCCAGCTGATCTGGATCCCGATCGTCGGCCTCGCCTTCTGGGCGATGGAGTTCCCCATGCTGCGCCGACTCTCGCGGGAGCAGCGCGAGCGTCACCCCCATCTGGCCCGCCGCGACCGCGAGGCCACCGAGCGCATGTGCCGGCATGCCCGCGAGCGCCCCATCGCCATCTACAACTTCGTCGAGGGCACCCGCTTCACCCCCGCCAAACACAAGGCCCAGGCTTCGCCCTACCGCCACCTGCTGCGCCCCAGGGCCGGCGGCATCGCCCAGGTGCTCAACCTGCTCGGCGACCGCCTCGATGGCATCCTCGACGTCACCCTGGACTACGCCAATCCCGCCCCCAGCTTCTGGGGCTTCCTGTGCGGCCGCGAGGGTCCGGTGAACCTGGAGGTGCGCCGCCTGGAGGTGCCCGCCTGGATGCTGACCGGCGACTACGATGATCCCGACGACAAGGAACGCTTCCACTCATGGCTCAACGCCCTGTGGCAGGACAAGGACGACGCGCTCTCGCTCTCCTCCTGATCGCGCTGCTGCTGGCCGGCTGCGCCTCTCGACCCGACGAGGGGACCACACGCGACCCCGAGGCCGCCGTGCGTTCCGGCAGCTGGATCGAGGTGCAGCGGGGCGACACCCTCGGCGCGCTGGCTCGCCGCGGCGGCGTGCCGCTGGAGCGTCTGCAGCGCTTCAACCCCGGGGTGGACGCGGATCACCTGGCCGTCGGCCAGCGTCTGCTGATGCCGACCGGGCGCGAACGCGCCCCCTCCGGCGGCCCCTACCGCTACCAGGTGCGTCCCGGCGATACCTACTCCAGCATCGCGCGACGCTTCGAGACCCGTGCCTCCCGTATCCAGTCGGCCAATCCCGGCATCGAGCCGAACCGCCTGGCCGTGGGCCGGATCATCCAGGTGCCGCTGCGGGACGATACACGGTCATCCGACTCCGGGAGCACGCGCCAGAAAGCCGCCGCGCCGAGCGCCCCGGCCAAGGCGCCGGCGCGGGAAACGCGTCCCGAGAACAACGACCTGCCCGCCTCGGCCCGAGGCTGGCCCTGGCCGCTGGAGGACTATCGCGTGGCCAGGGCCTACGGCACCGACAGCCGCGGCACCCTGCAGCCGATGCTGCTGGCCACTGACGAGGGCGCGCAGGCCCGGGCGGTGGCCGACGGCGAGGTGCGCTATGCCGGCAGCATGCGCCAGCTCGGCCAGGTGGTGATCGTCCACCATGCCGACAACCTGCAGAGCGTCTACGCCCTCTGCGAGCGCCTGCTGGTCGAGGACGGCAGCAAGGTGAAGCGTGGCGCCCCCCTCTGCGAAGTGGGCTACAGCAACGCCAGCGAACGCCACGACCTGCTGTTCGACCTGCGCCGCGGCGGCAAGCCGCTGGACCCGAAGCGCGTGCTGCGCTGACATCCCCGCGTCACCGATCCGTCGCCCGGCGGTCATCATCGCGCGCCATCCTTGAGGCCAAGCGGGCAAGGGCCCGACGGCGACGAGGTTGGCGATGCGACTCTCTCTGGTCAGCGAGACCTGGGCCCCGGACATCAACGGGGTCGCCCACACCCTGGGACACCTCGGCCAGGCGCTGGTAGCCCGCGGCCATCGCCTGCAGCTCATCCGCCCCCGCCCGGTGACCCCGGCCTCGGCCCCCGGGGTGGAAGAGGAGCTGCAACTACCGGGAATCGGCGTGCCCGGCTATCGGCAGGTGCGCATCGGCCTGCCGGCGGGGCGCCGGCTCGCGAGCCTGTGGCAGGCGGCGCCGCCTGACGTGATCTACCTGGCCACCCAGGGACCCCTGGGCTGGTCGGCCCAGCGCATCGCGCGCCGCCTGGGGCTGCCGACGGTGGCGGGCTGGCACACCAACTTCGACCACTACTGCCGCGACTACGGCGTCCCTTGGCTCACCCCGCTGGTGGAGCGTCGCCTGCGCACCTTCCACAACCGCAGCACGGCGACCCTGGTGCCCACCCGCGCGCTGGCCGACCACCTGGCCGCCCGGGGCTTCGCCGACCTGCGGGTCATGGCCCGCGGGATCGACGCCGAACGCTTCTCGCCGGCACACCGTGACGAGGCCCTGCGACGGCGACTCGGCGCCGGTCCGCACACCCCGGTGGCCCTCTACGTGGGGCGCCTGGCCCCCGAGAAGAACCTCGACCTGCTGCGCGACGCCTTCCTGACCATGCAGGCGGCGCGCCCCGACCTGCGGCTGGTGATCGTCGGCGACGGCCCCTGCCGTCACGCCCTGACCCGACGCCTTCCCGATGCCCATTTCACCGGCTTCGTGCCGGCCGCCGACCTGTCCCGCTACTACGCCAGCGCCGACCTCTTCCTGTTCCCCTCCCTCTCGGAGACCTGGGGCAACGTGGTGGCGGAGGCCATGGCCAGCGGCCTTGCGGTCGTCACCTACGCCCACGCCGCCGGCGCCGAACTGATCGCCACCGGCCAGGACGGCCTGGCGGTTCCCCCTGGCGACGCCGACGCCTTCCGGGAGGCCGCCGTGGCGCTGTGCCAGGAACCCGCCCGCTGGGCACGCCTGGGGCGAGAGGCGCGCCGGCGGGCACTGGCACTGAGCTGGTCAAGCATCGCTGACACCTTCATCGCGACCCTCGAGAATGCCCGGGAGAGACGCCATGCGAGCCCTGACCCCTGCCGTGTTTGACCGCCTGGATCTGATCGAGTGGCAGCTGTGTCGCCGCCTGGCCCGCTACAACCTCTTCCGTCCCTGGCTCGCCACTCTGCGCCTGGCCAGCGGCCTGGGGGACTGGCCGGCCTGGGTGGCACTGATCGCCGCCCAGCCACTGCTGCAGCCGGAACGCGGCTGGCCGCTGCTGCTCCAGTACAGCGTCACCGCGCTGGTGGCGATCGGCGCCTATCGGCTGCTCAAGACCCGTCTGTGCCGGGAGCGGCCCTTCATCACCTTCGTCGGCAATGTCAGCCGCGAGGCACCCGCCCGGGACCGCTACAGCTTTCCCAGCGGGCACACCATGCATGCGGTGATGTTCCTAGTGCTCACCGCCACCCACCTGCCCTGGCTCGCGCCCTGGCTGGTGCCCCTGGTGGTGCTGATCGCGCTCTCCCGTGTCGCCCTGGGGCTGCACTACGCCAGCGACGTCCTGGCCGGTGCCCTGCTCGGCCTGGGCTTCGCCAGCCTCAGCCTGTGGCTGGTGGGGTGAGCCGGGGCGTGGCATCCTCGCCCCATGGAGATCCTGCTCGACGACCCGCCCCTGTGGCTCGCCCCGAACCTGCTCGCCGCCGACGAGGCCGACCGCCTGCTCGACCACCTGGAGCGGTCGCTCGCCTGGGAGCGGCCCAGCCTGCGCCTCTACGGTCGCGAGCATCCCATCCCGCGGCGCCAGGTGTGGATGGGCGACCCCGAGGCCAGCTACCGCTATTCCGGTCGCCGCTTCGCGCCGGCCCCCTGGGACCCGGCGGTGGAAGGCCTGGGTGAGCGCCTCGAAGTCCGGCTCGCCGAGTGCGGCCTGCCCGCCCCGGCCTTCAACAGCGTGCTGCTCAACCGCTACGCCAGCGGTGAAGAGCGCATGGGCTGGCACAGCGACGACGAGCCCGAGCTCGGCCCCGCACCGGTGATCGCCGCCGTCAGCCTCGGCGCCGAGCGCCCGCTGCGCTTCCGCTGGCGGCACCGCGAGGCGGCCCCCTTCAACGTCTGGCTGCCCCACGGCAGCCTGCTGGTGATGGGGCCGGGCGTGCAGGCCCGCCTCCAGCACGCCCTTCTCCCACGCCGCCTTCCCGGCCGGCGAATCAGCCTGACCTTCCGCCGGGTGCTCTCGAGCCCCTCACCTCGCCGTTGAGCACGCCACTGGCGAACTCAGCTAGACGGGTTATGCAGCAAAAGGTAGATAACGGTATATTTTGGTAGCGAAGTGCGCCATGCGTCTGGGGCACCTTCCATGTCGCCGGACGCCGGCCAAGACGCGACGAGGCGCCCCGGAGGGCGCCTCGTCGGCCGTCATGGCGAGCGCGACATCACGACTTGTCGTGATCCAGGTCCTCGCCCGGCAGCACCTCTTCGCCGTTAAAGTAGGCGCGCGCCAGCTTGAACACCACCGGCGACAGCAGCGCCAGGGCGATCAGGTTGGGGATGGCCATCATGGCGTTGAAGGTATCGGCCATCAGCCAGATGAGGCCCAGGTTGGCCAGGGCACCCACCGGGATCGCCAGCACGAACAGCACCCGATAGAGCATGATGGAGCGGGTGCCGAACAGGAACTGGAAGCACTTCTCACCGTAGAAGGACCAGCCCAGGATGGTGGTGAAGGCGAAGACCGCCAGCGCCAGCGAGACCAACTCGTTGCCCAGACCGGGTATCGCCTCGTCGAAGGAGAGAGCCGTCAGCGAGGCCCCCGCCTCACCGGTCTCCCAGACGCCGGCAGTCAGGATCACCAGGGCGGTAATGGAGCAGACGATGATGGTATCGATAAAAGTGCCGAGCATGGCGATCAGACCCTGGCGCACCGGGTTCCTGGTCTGGGCCGCGGCGTGGGCGATGGGCGCGCTGCCCAGGCCCGCCTCGTTGGAGAAGATGCCGCGGGCCACGCCGAAGCGGATGGCCGCCATGACCGCCGCGCCGGCGAAGCCACCCACCGCCGCATGGGGATTGAAGGCGTAGTAGAAGATCATGCCGAAGGCCTCGCCGATCTGGCCGGCGTTGATCGCCAGCACGACCAGTCCGGCAGCCACATAGCCGATGCCCATGACCGGCACCAGCTTGCCCGCCACCTTGGCGATGCGCTTGATGCCGCCCAGGATCACCGCCCCGGCCAGCACCATGATCACCACGCCGGTCAGCCAGTGGGGCAGGCCGAAGGTGCTGTCCAAGGCGTCGGCCACGGAGTTGGACTGCACGGTGTTGCCGATGCCGAAGGCGGCCACGGCGCCAAAGAAGGCGAAGGCGCCACCCAGCCACAGCCATTTACGCCCCAGGCCGTTCTTGATGTAGAACATCGGGCCGCCGACGTGATAGCCGGTGCTGTCGGTCTCGCGATAGCGCACCGCCAGCACGGCTTCGGCGAACTTGGTGGCCATGCCCACCAGGGCCGTGATCCACATCCAGAACACCGCGCCGGGCCCCCCCAGTGCGATGGCGGTGGCCACGCCGGCGATATTGCCGGTGCCGATGGTGGCGGACAGCGCCGTCATCAGCGCGTTGAAGGGGGAGATCTCGCCCTCCTCGCCCCCCTTGGGCTTGCCATCCGGCGTGGGCTTGCCGTCGCGGCCCTGCCACATCAGCTTGAAGCCCTCGCCGAGCTTGCGGATCGGCATCAGCTTCAGGCCGAGCTGCAGATAGACGCCCACCCCCAACAGCAGGATGAGCATCAGCGGCCCCCACACCACGCCATTGATGGCGCCGAAGATACTGTTCAAGGTTTCCACGTGAATCTCCCTAAGCGGATTATTGTTGTGTGTCGCAGTTCCCGACGGCGCCCCGGCAGGCACACCGAACGTCGAATTGGCGAACGATCCACCATGATCCGGCACAACGAACGCGGGAACCACGACACAGGCCCGCGTAACATAGCGGATCATGTGGCCGGAATGCCAGCCAGACGAACGACGCAGGTTCAACACTGCAATCGACCGGGCCGCCAAGGTTTCCTATGCGAAACTCCATCACGCCGCACCGCGATGCCCCCGTGGCAGAATAGCCCCCTTGGGCGCGACGCGTCTCCCCGGCCCGACGGGACGGACCGCGCGGGGCCAGCACCGGGCGACGCGGCCGAGCCACCATCACCGGGAAACAGGAACTGGACGGAGACAGCTCGCCGGGCCACCCTGAATGACGAGCCATGGCCGCGGCGAAGACGCCCCCGGCGAGAGGCTCGCCAAACGCCGACAATGGCGGTAGCATTTACCTCACCCGGAAACTCTTTTCTTATAGGAAATCTCGATGAGCTCTATTCCTGCCAATCTGCGCTACGCCGAAAGCCACGAATGGGTCCTCGACAACGGCGACGGCACCGTGACCGTCGGCATCAGCGACCACGCCCAGGAGGCGCTGGGGGACGTGGTGTTCGTCGAACTGCCCGAGGTCGGTCGCACCCTCGAGCAGAAGGAGGAGTTCGGCGTGGTCGAGTCGGTCAAGGCTGCCTCAGACCTCTATGCCCCGGTGGCCGGCGAGGTCATCGCCGTCAACGAGGCCCTGGAGGACGCGCCCGAAACCCTCAACGAGTCGCCCTACGAGGACGGCTGGATCATGAAGGTCCGCGTCGAGGACACCACGCAGCTGGATGGCCTGCTCGACGCCGACGGCTACGAGGCCGTGGCCAGCGCCGACGACTGACCTTACCCCGCCCCGCCGGCCCCGCCCCCGTGGCGGGGCCGGATCTCGTTTCGTACCGCGCTCGACGCGACCGGATTCTCTTTATCGACAGGGTGTGACATGGCTCTCGACAACCGCCGCCTGGCCGACCTGGCCGCTCATGATGCCTTCATCCAACGCCACAACGGCCCCCGCCAGGAGGACGTGTCGGCCATGCTCGCCGCGCTCGACGTGCCGAGCCTCGATACCCTGCTCGAGCGCACCATCCCGACCGACATTCGTCTGGGTCGCGAGCTTGACCTGGACCCGCCGAAGAGCGAGGCCGAGGCGCTCGACTACCTCAAGCGCCTGGCCGCCCAGAATCGTCCCTTCAAGAGCTACCTGGGTCAGGGCTACCACGGCACCCACCTGCCCACGGTGATCCAGCGCAACGTGCTGGAGAATCCCGGCTGGTACACCGCCTACACCCCCTACCAGCCCGAGATCTCCCAGGGTCGCCTGGAGGGCCTGCTCAACTTCCAGCAGATGGTGATGGACCTGACCGGCATGGAGCTGGCCAACGCCTCGCTGCTCGACGAGGCCACCGCGGCCGCCGAGGCCATGGCGCTGTGCCGCCGGGCGAACAAGAAGGCTAGGAGCGACGTCTTCTTCGTCGCCGACGACGTGCTGGCCCAGACCCTGGACGTGGTGGGCACCCGCGCCGCCTACTTCGGCTTCGAGCTGGTGGTCGCCCCGGCCGAGCAGCTCGCCGAGGTCGACGCCTTCGGCGCCCTGCTGCAGTACCCCGGCGAGAGCGGCCAGGTACGCGACCTCGCCCCGCTGCTGGCCAGCGCCCGCGAACGCGGCATCATGACCTGCGTGACCGCCGACATCATGAGCCTGGTGCTGCTCGCCGAGCCCGGCGCCCTGGGTGCCGACATCGTGGTCGGCTCGACCCAGCGCTTCGGCGTCCCCATGGGCTTCGGCGGCCCCCACGCCGCCTACTTCGCCACCACCGACAAGCTCAAGCGCTCCATTCCCGGCCGCATCATCGGCGTCTCCAAGGACAGCCACGGCGCCCCGGCGCTGCGCATGGCCATGCAGACCCGCGAACAGCATATCCGCCGCGAGAAGGCGACCTCCAACATCTGCACCGCCCAGGCGCTGCTGGCCAACATCGCCGGCTTCTATGCCGTCTACCACGGCGCCGAGGGACTGCGCACCATTGCCGGACGCATCCACCGCCTGACCACCATCCTGGCGCTGGGGCTTCAGGAGAAGGGCGTCACGCTGGTCCACGACAGCTGGTTCGACACCCTGCGGCTCACCGGGGTGGATGCCGGCAAGATCCACGGCCGCGCCCTGACCCACGCCATCAACGTGCGCTACTTCGAAGGCGGCGACGTGGGTATCACCCTCGACGAGACCACCACCGCCCACGACCTCGACGTGCTGTTCGACGTCCTGCTGGGCGAGGAGCATGGTCTCTCGGTGCGCGAACTGGACGAGCATGTGGTGGCCGAGGGGGCGAGCGGCATCCCCGCCACCTGTCGCCGCGAGAGCGACTTCCTGACCCACCCCACCTTCAAGCGCTATCGCAGCGAGACCGAGATGCTGCGCTACCTCAAGCGCCTGGAGAACAAGGACCTGTCGCTGGCCCACGCCATGATCCCGCTGGGCTCCTGCACCATGAAGCTCAACGCCACCAGCGAGATGATCCCCATCAGCTGGCCGGAGTTCGCCGCGGTGCACCCCTTCGTGCCCCGCGACCAGGTGGCCGGCTACAAGCAGATGATCGACGAGCTCTCCGCCTTCCTGGTGGAGATCACCGGCTACGACCACATCTCCATGCAGCCCAACTCCGGCGCCCAGGGCGAGTATGCCGGCCTGGTGGCGATCCGGCGCTACCAGGCCGCCATCGGCGAGGGGCACCGCGACGTCTGCCTGATTCCCAGCTCCGCCCATGGCACCAACCCTGCCTCGGCGGCCATGGTGGGCATGAAGGTGGTGGTGGTGGAATGCGACGCCGACGGCAACATCGACATCGAGGACCTGCGCGCCAAGGCGGGGAAGCACGCCGAGGCCCTCTCGGCGATCATGATCACCTACCCCTCTACACACGGCGTCTTCGAGGCCGGGGTGCGCGAGGTGTGCGAGATCGTCCACGCCCATGGCGGCCAGGTCTACGTCGACGGTGCCAACATGAACGCCCAGGTAGGCCTTACCCGCCCCGGCGACTTCGGCGGCGACGTCAGCCACCTCAACCTGCACAAGACCTTCTGCATTCCCCACGGTGGGGGCGGCCCCGGCATGGGCCCCATCGGCGTCAAGGCTCACCTGGCACCCTACGTCTCCAACCACGTGGTCACCCCCATCGAGGGAGTCAGCGAAGCGTGCGGCGCGGTCTCCGCGGCGGCCTTCGGCAGCGCCTCGATCCTGCCGATCTCCTGGGCCTACATCAAGATGATGGGAGCACGCGGCCTGCGCGAGGCCACGGAGCTCGCCATCCTCAACGCCAACTATATCGCCCGGCGCCTGGGCGAGCACTACCCGGTGCTCTACAAGGGCGAGAACGGCACGGTGGCCCACGAATGCATCATCGACATTCGCCCGCTCAAGGCGGCCTCCGGCATCAGCGAGGAGGATATCGCCAAGCGCCTGATGGACTATGGCTTCCACGCCCCCACCATGTCCTTCCCGGTGCCCGGCACCCTGATGATCGAGCCCACCGAGTCGGAGTCGCGCTACGAGATCGACCGTTTCTGCGACGCCATGATCGCCATCCGCGAGGAGATCGCGCGGGTCGAGGCCGGCGAGTGGCCCGCCGATGACAACCCGCTGGTCAGGGCCCCGCACACCATGGCCGACCTGATGGACGAGGGCTGGTCGCGCCCCTACTCCCGCGAGCTCGGCGCCTTCCCCACCCCGGCGGTCAAGGCGGCCAAGTACTGGCCGGCGGTCAACCGGGTCGACAACGTCTTCGGCGACCGCCAGCTGGTCTGCTCCTGCCCCAGCATCGACGAATACCGCGCCTGAGCGCGGCGCCCGGCAGGGCATGCCCGCATGACACGACCAAGCCCCGCTTCGGCGGGGCTTGGTCGTTTCCGATGCGGACGGAGTTGTGTCCCCTCTCGTCCCGTGGCGCCGTGCACCTCAATCGCGGGGCGGCGGGTCCTCCTGAGGGTCGCCGTAGCCGTAGAGGGCCAGGAGACGCTGCTCGCGGAAATCCTCAAGCAAGCGCACGTAGCGACGTGGCATCTCGCTGCCCGCCCGGTTCACGCAGTAGTGGGTCTCGTGCACCGCCACCGGCAGCTCCAGCGCCTTGACCTGGCGCTGCCAGGGCGAGGCCTCCAGCACCGGCCGCGACACCACGGTGAAGCCCAGCCCCCGGGCCACGGCGTCGAGCACCATGCCCACCTCGTTGGTGAAGCCCTGACGGCGGAAGTGGCTCATGGAGCGGAACTCCTGGGGGAAGTTGCCACGCAGCAGGGCGCTGGCGTGGCTCAGCCCGTCGAAGTAGCTGATGAAGCCGATCCCCATCAGCTCGGAGAGCCCGGTGCCGGCGAAGTCCGCCGGCACCACCAGGCAGAGCGGCTCGCGGTGCCAGGGCACCACCTCCAGGTCGGGGTGGCGCATCGGCTCGGTGACGATCCCGAGGTCGTAGCGCCCGGCCAGCACGTCCTGGGAGATCTCCTGATTGAAGGCGAAGCTGTAGCTGACCGTCAGCCCCGGGTACATCTGCTGCTGCCCCAGCAGGAAGGGGTAAAGCATCACCCCGAGGCTGCCGGGCGAGGCGAGGCGGCAGTCGCCTGAATAGGTGGAGTCGGCGTCCAGGGAGTGGCGGAACTGCTCGTGCTCGGCGAACAGCCTCAGGGCGTAGTCGTAGGCCCGGCGGCCCGCCTCGGTGAGGGTGAAGCGGCGGCCGTGGCGCTCCAGCAGGGGTTTGTCCAGGTAGCGCTCCAGTTTGCGCACGTGCTGGCTCACCCCGGGCTGGGTCATCTCCAGCCGACGCGCGGTCTGGGTGAAGCTGCCGGTCTCGACCAGGGTAATGAAGGTACGAAAGTAGAGCGCGTTGAACATGTCGTGTCACACGGCCAGTGAAGCCAGGATTCTATCACCGCCGAAGGGGGCGGCGTGATAGCATCGGAGGCGACGTTACCGCACGACAAGGATGCCCGCATGCCCGACACCCTCACCAGCACCATCTCGCCGGAAGGCAGCCTCGAGATCCTCTCCCAGCACGAGGTGGCGCGCCTGCACGACACCTCCCGCGCCGGCCTGCACGACCTGCTGCGCCAGTGCGCCCTGGCGGTGCTCAACTGCGGCTCGCCCACCGACGACGGCCTGGCACTGATGGAGGCCTACGCCGACTTCGATATCGAGGTGGTGCCCCAGGACCGCGGCATCCGTCTCAAGCTGACCAACGCCCCGGCGGAGGCCTTCGTCGACGGCAAGATGATCCGCGGCATCCGCGAGCACCTTTCCGCGGTGCTGCGCGACATCGTCTACGTCTATAACGAGATCCAGGGCCACCAGCGCTTCGACCTGACCACCGGCGAGGGCACCACCAACGCGGTGTTCCATATCCTGCGCAAGGCCGGCACCCTCAAGCCCGGCGTCGACCCCAGCCTGGTGGTGTGCTGGGGCGGCCACTCCATCTCCCGGGAGGAGTACGACTACAGCAAGGACGTGGGCTATCACCTGGGGCTGCGCGAGCTGGACATCTGCACCGGCTGCGGCCCCGGCGCCATGAAGGGGCCGATGAAAGGGGCCAACGTCGCCCACGCCAAGCAGCGCCGCCATCAGGGCCGCTACCTGGGGGTCTCGGAGCCCGGCATCATCGCCGCCGAGGCGCCCAACCCCATCGTCAACGAGCTGGTGGTGATGCCCGACATCGAGAAGCGCCTGGAGGCCTTCGTGCGCCTCGGCCACGGCATCGTTGTCTTCCCCGGCGGCGTGGGCACCGCCGAGGAGATCCTCTACCTGCTGGGGATCCTGCTGCACCCGGACAACGCCGATATGGCGCTGCCGGTGATCTTCACCGGCCCCGCCGGCAGCGCGGAGTACTTCCAGCGCATCGACGAGTTCCTAGTTTACACCCTGGGCGAGGAGGCGCGCCGCCGCTACCGCATCATCGTCGACGACCCCACCGAGGTGGCGCGCGCCATGCGCAAGGGGATCGACGAGGTGACCGAGTACCGCCAGGCGCGCCAGGATGCCTTCTACTTCAACTGGCGGCTGACCATCGACCGCCACTTCCAGGCGCCCTTCTCCCCGACCCACGAGGCCATGGCGAGCCTGGCCCTGAATCGCCAGCAGCCGCTGCACGAGCTGGCGGCCAACCTGCGCCGCGCCTTTTCCGGCATCGTCGCCGGCAACGTCAAGGAGCACGGCATCCGCGCCATCAAGGCCCAGGGCCCCTTCCGGCTCAGCGCCGAGCCCGAGCTAATGGCGCGCCTGGACGCCCTGCTCGACTCCTTCGTCGCCCAGGGACGGATGAAGCTCTCCGGCGAGTACGAGCCCTGCTATACGCTCGGCTAAGGGGCAAGAGCAAGGGCAGGAGCAGGGGCAAGGGCAAGGGCAAGGGCAAGGGCAAGGGCAAGGAGCAAGCTACCGCGTCGCCTTCACCCAGAGCGAGAGGGCATGGAGCAGCAGTCCCAGGGTGGCGCCGTGGGAGACCCAAAGCTCCCAGCCGATGAAGTCGCTGACCAGGGCATGCCAGGCGCCCATGCCCGCCAGCCCGGCCAGCAGGCAGAGGCCCAGGCGCCCCAGCAGCCGCGGCAGGCGGGCACGCTGCTCCGCGGCGAGCAGCCGCCACTGGAACAGCGCCGCCAACGCGACCATCGCCAGCACCATCAGGATCAGGTTGAAGCGGGTCTCGAAGCCACCCACCTGGTAGCGCGGCAGCGAGACCAGGCAGAGCAAGGTGAACCCCAGCAGCAGGCTGAGGCGCTCCGGGGTCGGCTGGGCGCCCACCTCAGGCCACCTTCAGCTGCTGGGCCTCGATCCACTCCTCGACCCAGGGCAGCGCGGCGTCGTCAGCCATGAAGGTCTCCATGGCGTCGATCTCCAGGCGCTCGCCCAGGCGCGTGGCGCCCTGCCCCGCCAGCAGCTCGTCGAGCTGGCGGCCGGCGCCGCAGAAGGTCTCGCCGTAGGAGCTGTCGCCCAGGGCGATCAGGCCATAGCGCAGCCAGCCGAGGCCGGGACTCTTCTCGGCGATGGCGTTGGCGAAGGGGGCGAAGGCGCCGGGATAGTCGCCACTGCCGGTGGTGGAGACACAGAACAGCGCCAGATCGGTGGTCTCGGGGTCGAGATCGTCCAGGCTGGGATTCTCCAGGACGGCGACCTCGTAGCCGGCCTCCTCGAACAGCGGCTTGACCTGCTCGGCGACGTCCAAGGCGCCACCATACATGGTACCAACGAAGATCTTCAGCATGGGCATGTCACGGAATTACCTGATAAATTTTCTCGGATACTAACACGTCTCCCAGGGCGCTCGCATCCGTCGTCCCCGACTGCCCGCCGTGCCTGGACCAGGATCAAGGCCGTGGCATTTCGTCGCAGGCGGCGCGCTGCGGCCGGCCGGAATATCCGACTAGAATGGTAGGCTTTGAATCCCCCCGACGGAGATATCATGCAGCAGACCTTCGAGGCGTGGATCACCCCCCTGATGATCGGCGGCCTGATCGTGTTCATGTGCTTCATCATCTGGGACCTGGCGAAGAAGTCCCGGGCCGGTCGCTTCGGGACCATCATGCTGTTCGTGGTGCTCGGCGCCGGCATAATGGGCTATGTGCTCAAGGTGGTGATCACCTGGATGCTGGAGAATGGCGGCGGCGTCTAGCCCCGCCGAGCCACCCGCCGCAAAAGGGCCACCCCGATCGGGATGGCCCTTTCGCATGCTGCCGGGGGTCGG